>JBBRXP010000123.1:0-17196 GCA_038238555.1 Chthoniobacterales bacterium
AAGCCTTCGAAGTTTCTCTTCTTCCCCGAAGTCAACGCCATCGACGGCAAGAAACTCGCCGAGGCAAAGGAAGCCGGAGAGCGCACTCCGGAGCAGGCGGCAATCGTGGCCGCGGATCGCACCGGCGATCGCAAGACGCTCAAGGCCGATTCCTTCATCCCGCTCACGATGGCCGTCATCTACCTGCTGATGATGCTTTATTTCAAAACCATCGGCGGCTACAAGCCTGTGCACATCGACCCTGAGCGCCTCGCCGGCGGCATCGCCGGGCCCATGGAAGCGTGAGGTAGCTGCGACGCCCTCGTCGCAGGAAGTGCCCGCGCCGCCCTCGCCGCGCAGGCTCGTTTCAGTCCGCGTGATCTTCCTGCAACACCTCACGCCGCGCCCGCCGGCGCTCGAGCAGCCACACGAGCCAGATGCACAATTCGTAGAGCAGGATCACCGGAAAGCTCAGGCAGAGAAAGGTGATCGGATCGGGCGTCGGCGCGATGAAGGCGGTGAGAAAGAGCACGATGACGTAGGCATACATCCGCGTGCGGCTCAGCAGCGCGTAAGAGACCAGGCCCAGCGCGGCGAGCACCATCATCACCACGGGCACTTCACACAGAATTCCAAAGGCCAGCGTGAGATGAGTGACGAAGGAAAAGTAATCGCCCAGCCGCCAGTGGCTGTCGGCGCCCATCTTCAGCGCGTAGTCGTGAAAGAAGCGCAGCGTCTGCGGCAGGATCGCGAAATAGCACAGCACCACGCCGCCCACGAAAAGCAGGAAGGCCACGCCGATGCCGGGGATGATGACTTTCTTTTCCCGCTTTGTGAGCGCGGGCAGGATGAATTCCGCGAGGAAATAGAGCAGCACCGGAAAGGTGAGCACCATGCCCGCGAAGAACGCCATGGTCAGTGAAACCATGAAGGGCTCCGTGGGGCTGAGCACTTGCAGATGCGCCGCCGCATCGGGGTCCACGCGCACCAGCGGCGCCTTCATCACATTCTTGAGCCGATCGACGAAATAGAACGACGCGATCATGCCCACCACGAGGGTGCCGATGATCTTGATGAGCGTCCATCGGAGATCCTCCATGTGCTCGAGAAAGGGCTTCACGAGTTCCCCGTCGTGCTGCTTCTCGCGGAATTTTAGAAATCTTTTGAGCCAGTTCATGAAGTAAAAATCGGTGCGGAGCCGCCGGCTGTAGCACAGGCGAAGGAGGCGCGGAAATTCCAAATTCCAAATTCCAAGTTCCAAACAAATGAGAGTCCACGGAAAACACGGAAGAGAAGGCGCTTGAAAGCAAGCAACTCTTCATCCTGTCGGGGAGGGCCTTCTTCTTCCGTGTATTCCGTGGACCACCTTCACTCCCGATGATACGGCAGCCCCGCCTTGATGCTGAAGGCGCGGTAGAGCTGCTCGAGCGCGACCACCAGCGCGAGCTCGTGCTGGAGCGTCAAGCGGCTCAGCGACCACATCCATCCGGCGGCCTCGCGCATTTCGTCGGCGTGGCCGTCGGCGCCTCCTACGAGGAGCGCCACGTCGCGCTTCGAGCTCATTTCCCAGTGCGCGATTTTCTTTGCCATCTCGCGGCTGGCGAGGTGCTCGCCGCGTTCATCGAGCACGACGCGAAACATCGCCTTGGTGCGCTCGAGGAGATGCATCGACTCGATGGGCGGCGACGAGCCCTTGATGAATTCGATCCGCACCAGCACGAAGGGCCGCAGCCGCGCCGCGTATTCCTCCACGCCGAGCCGCGCGAAATCGAGCTTGGGCTTGCCGACCGCGAAAATGTGCCAGCGCATGGAGGGGGAAAAGTTGAGTGTTGAGAGTTGAGTGTTGAGTGATGGGGATGCCGCGACGCGGGCGCGCCGCTCCGGCTACTCATCTTTCGAGTTCGCCGGTCACCAACCTTTCTTTTCGCAGCGCGAGCTGCGGTGGTTGCTCCGCTGCGGGCGCCGGAGCCGGCGCATTCCGGGCCGCCGCGCGCCGCTCGCCGAAGCCTCGGATGACCACGTAAAATGCCGGCGTGAGCAACAGCCCGAAGCCGGTGACGCCGAGCATCCCCCAGAAGACCGCGGTGCCGAGTGCACGCCGCATTTCCGCGCCGGCGCCGGTGGCGAGCGCGAGCGGGACGACGCCGAGGATGAAGGCCAGCGAAGTCATGAGGATCGGCCGCAACCGAAGGCGCGCGGCTTCCACGGCGGCTTCGGTCGCGCTCTTGCCAGCGTCCTGGAGTTGTCGGGCGAATTCCACGATGAGGATCGCATTCTTGCTCGCCAAACCGACGAGCACGACGAGGCCGACTTGCGTGAAAATGTTGTTGTCCTGTCCTGCAAAATAAACGCCGGTGAGCGCGCTGAGCAGACACATCGGCACGATCAAAATCACCGCCAGCGGCAGGCCCCAGCTTTCATACTGCGCGGCGAGCACGAGGAAGACGAAAAGCACGCAGAGCGGGAAGACATAGACGATGGAATTGCCGGCGAGGATTTGCTGGAAGGTGAGGTCGGTCCACTCGAACGAGAACCCGCTCGGGAGTTGCTCGCGCGCGACGCGTTCGAGCGCTGCGATCATCTGGCCGGAGCTCGTGCCGGGAAGCGTGTTGCCGGTCACGTCGGCGCTCGTGAACATGTTGTAGCGCTGCACGCGATCCGCGCCGCCGATGCGGCTCACTTGCACGAGCGAACCGAGCGGCACCATGTGGCCTTCGCGGTTGCGCGTCTGCAGGCGCGACACATCCTCGGGCGCGTTGCGAAACTCCGGCTCGGCCATCGCGAAGACCTGGTAGGTGCGGCCGAAGAGGTTGAAGTCATTGACATACACGCTGCCGAGCGAGACCTGCAGCGTCTCGTTGATGTCGGCCAGCGAGACGCCGAGGTTCTTCGCCGCGGCGCGATCGATATCCACGAAATACTGCGGCGTATTCGGCCGGAAGCCGCTGAGCAGCGAGGTGAAGCCGGGCTCTTTTCCAAGCGCATCAGTAAGCCGGCGTGTGGCCGCATCGAGCGCGGCGAGGCCGGCGCCATCGAGATCCTGCACCTGAATCTTGAACCCGCCGGAGTTGCCGAGTCCGCGCAGAGGCGGCGGCGGCAGCACGAAGATGCGGCCTTCCTGGATCACGGAAAATTTTTGCCGCAGCGTGTTCATGAGCGCGCCGGCGCTCAGCGAGGGATCGCGGCGTTTGTCGAAGGCGGCGGGAAGGATGAAGGCCGCGCCGACGTTGGATTGATTGGCCTGCAGCACCGACGAGTAGCCGCTGATGGCGAAGGTGTGCGCGATGCCGGGTTGAGCGCGGGCGATTTCGTCGATGCGCCGCACCACGGCATCGGTGCGCTGGAAGGAAGCGCCGTCTGGCAATTGCACGACGACGAGGAAGTAGCCCATGTCCTGCACCGGAATGAATCCGACGGGCACGCGCGTGAAGGTGAAGACGGTGAGCGCGATGAGCGCGAGGTAAGCCAGCACCGCGAGCACCGTGTGCCGCACCATGCCGCGCACGATGCGCGAGTAAAAGTGGGCGAGCGATTCGAAGCCCGCGTTGAATTTTTCGAAGAACCAATGGACGGGGCGCAGCAGTCCGCGATGAGTCTCTTGGACTCCATGCTGCCGCAGCAACAGCGCCGCGAGCGCCGGTGAAAGCGTGAGCGCGTTGAAGGCCGAGATCACGGTGGCCGTGGCGATGGTGAGCGCAAACTGCCGGTAAAAAGCGCCCGTGATTCCGCCGAGAAACGCCACCGGCACAAACACCGCGCAGAGCACGAGTGCGATGGCCACCAGCGCGCCGGAGACTTCGCCCATCGCCTTGAGCGTGGCGTCGCGCCGTGAGAGGCCGCTCGACAGATAGCGCTCCACGTTTTCCACCACCACGATGGCGTCATCGACCACGATGCCGATCGCGAGCACGAGGCCGAAGAGCGAGAGATTATTGAGCGAGGAGCCGAGCAGCTTCATCACGGCAAAAGTGCCGATCAGCGACACGGGCACGGCGATGAGCGGGATGACCGACGCGCGCCACGTCTGCAAAAATAAAATGACCACGAGCACCACCAGCCCGATGGCCTCGAGCAGCGTGTGCAGCACCGACTGGAAGGACTGCCGCACGAAGCGCGTCGGGTCGTAGTTGATGCCGTAAGACACGCCGGCCGGGAAGCGTTGCGCGATCTGCTTCATCTCGGCGTACACGGCGTCCGCGGTGTCGAGTGCGTTGGTGCCGGGGAGCTGAAAGATGCGGAGCGAGATCGCGTTCTGCCCGTCCATGTAACTCTTCACCGCGTAATCGCGCGCGCCGAGTTCCACGCGGGCCACGTCGCGCACGCGGATGACGTCGCCGTTCGCGCCGGTGCGCAGCACGATGTCGCCGAATTGCTCCGCCGTCGTGAGCCGGCCTTGCGCGCTCAGCGTGAATTGAAACTGCGAACCCGCCGGCGCCGGCTCCTGCCCGAGGCCGCCCGCGGCGACCTGCACATTCTGCTCGCGGATGGAGCGCACCACGTCGCCGGGTGTGAGCTCGCGCGCAGCGAGTTTGTTTGGATCGATCCAGACGCGCATCGTGAAATCCTGGCCGCCAAGCGTGTTGGCATCGGCCACGCCGGGCAGGCGCGCGATCCGATTCTGCACCTGGAGCGAGACGTAATTGGCGAGATAAAACGTGTCGCGCGAACCGTCGGGCGAGAAGAATTGCACGGCCATCGTGAGGTCGGGCGATTGCTTTTTCGCCGTCACGCCGAGACGGCGCACATCCTCGGGAAGCCGCGCCAGTGCAGCGTTGACTCGGTTCTGCACCTGCACCTGCGCGTCGTCGAGATGGGTGCCGAGCTTAAAGGTGACGGTGAGCTGCATGCGCCCGTCGCTCGTTCCCGACGAGGACATGTAGAGCATGTTCTCGACGCCGTTGATCTCCTGCTCGAGCGGCGCGGCGAGCGTGTCGGCGATGGTCTGCGCGTTGGCGCCGGGATACGTCGCGGAGACGATGACCGTGGGCGGCACCACCTCCGGATACTGCGAGACGGGCAGTTGAAAAAAAGCGAGCACGCCCATGAGCGTGATGACGATGGACAGCACAGCGGCGAAGACCGGCCGATCGACAAAGAAGCGCGGGAGATTCACGGAGCCGCGCGGAAAAGAGCGTCGCGCCCGCTCGTGAAACGTGGCATTACTCCGTCATGCCAGCGTCGCAGTTGCCGATTGAAGTCGATCCCGAGATCATGAGCGGCACACCCGTCATTCGCGGCACCCGGGTGCCGGTCGAGACGCTGTTCAATTACATGATCGACGGCATGAACCTCGAAGAATTTCTCGACTGCTTTCCCACGGTTCGCCGCGAAGACGCGATTGCGATTCTGGATCATGCGCGGTGCCAAACTGTGAGTGAAGCGGCCGCTGCCGCGTGAAGGTATTCTTCGACGAATGCGTCCCGCGCCCACTGCGGGGTCTGGTGCGCGGGCACGAAGTCAAAACTGCGCAGGAGATGGGCTGAGGGCGCGTGAAGAACGGTGAGTTGCTCGCGCTGGCTGAACCGCACTTCGAGGTTTTCATCACGAGCGACAAAAACCTGCGCTGCCAGCAGAACCTCACGGGCAGACGTCTCGCGATCCTCATCCTCCCGACTAACACGTGGAGCATTGTGCGCCGGAACGCCGCTGCAATCGCCGCCGCCATTGCGACGATGCAAAGCGGCGAATTTCGGGAGCTGGTATTTTAGTTCGCTCACAACTCACTGCGTTTTCGCGGCACTGACTTCGGGGACATTCATCTCCGTTTCCTCCGCCATTACCGCAGTGCCCGGGCGCACGGCCATGAGGCCGTTGATGACCACGCGGTCGTCGGACTTCAAGCCTTCGCGCACCACGCGCAGGCCGTCTTCGAGCAGGCCGACTTCCACGGTGCGCTGCGCGACTTTTCCATCCGCACCGACGACATAGACAAAGGGCCGGCCTTGATCGCTGCCGACCGCGGTGTCGCGGATGAGCATCGCGTCGTATTCGCCGCTGCCGGGGATGCGCACGCGCGCAAAAAATCCGGGCGCCATCAACCGGTCCGCGTTGTCGAAAACGCCGCGCGCGCGGATCGAGCCTGTCGTCGCGCTGATTTCGTTGTCCACGAAGTCGATCTTCCCTTCGTGCGGAAAACCCTGCTGGTTGGCGAGGCCCATCTGCGCGGGGATGGGATGGTAAAGGGCG
Organism: Chthoniobacterales bacterium; assembly: GCA_038238555.1. Classification (GTDB taxonomy): domain Bacteria; phylum Verrucomicrobiota; class Verrucomicrobiia; order Chthoniobacterales; family Chthoniobacteraceae; genus JANNXQ01. Next base: position 6,166 of record JBBRXP010000123.1, read on the forward strand.
CTCTCGCGTTTGCCGGTGCGGGCGAGTTCGCGGTACTTGAGGGCCGAGCGTTCATCGACATCGAAGTAGCAGTAGATGGGATCGAGCGCGACGAGCGTGGTGAGCACGGTCGCGCCGTTTGGGCCGCCGGTGATGAGGTTGCCTTCGGTCACGAGCTTGCGCCCCACGCGGCCGGCGATGGGCGCGGTGACTCGCGTAAATTCCACTTCCAATTTCGCCGCGTCCACCGACGCCTGCGCCCCTGCCAGCATGGCTTCGGCGCCGGTGCGCGTCTTGGCTTTCACGTCGGCTTCTTCGGCGGAGATCGCCTTGGTCTGCACGAGCTTCACCGCGCGCTCGGCTTCGGTGGTCGCAAGTTCCAGCGCCGCTCGAGCACGCGCCAGTTCCGCATTTGCCCGAGCCAACTCCGCGTCGTAACGGCGCGGATCGACGATGAAAAGCAGATCGCCCTCCTTCACGTCGGTGCCTTCCTGAAAGTGAGTGCTCTGCAAATAGCCGCTCACTCGCGCGCGCACTTCCACCGACGCAATCGCGCCGAGGCGGCCGGTGAATTCATCCCACTCCGTGAGCCGCTTGGCGACAGGTCTGGCCACGGTGACCGCGGGCGGCGGCGCCTGCGCGGGGCCGGGCGGCTTGCGACAAGCGGAAAAAAACGCGCAGCTCATGGCGAGGAAAAGCAGCGTCTTCATTGAGGTTGAGAGGCAGGCTGTGCGAGCGCCAGCGCGGAGAGCGTGGCGACGAGAAAGATGTAATCCACCAGCGTGCGCTGGTCGCCTTGCGCGGGCGCATCTCTGCCGATCGCGCGCACCGCGGCCACGATCGCGAGAAGGATGAGCAAGCCTTCGTGCGTAACGAGAAAGGCAACGACCAGCGATGCGCACGCCATCCAGCGTTGCAGCCGCGAGAGGGCGCGGAAGGCGCGCGAGCCGTCGAGCTGCCACACCGGCATGAGATTGAAAAGATTGATCCACGCGCCGACGCCCGCGATCGCCAGCCACATCGCCGAACCCGTCGCCACGCCCGCGATCCAGCATACAAGCGCCGCGCCGAGCCCCCAGAGCGGTCCGGCAAGACCGACGCGCGCGTCTTCGATGGAGCTCTGAGGATTTGCGCGCAGCCGAATGAGCGCGCCAAAACCGGGGATGAACATCGGCGCCGTCGCCGGGATGCCGTAGCGCCGGAGCCGTTCGACGTGCCCCATCTCGTGCACGTAGATCGAGCCGACGAGCCCCGCTGCGAACTTCCAACCCCAGAGCGCCCAATAGACACCGAAGGAGGCGAGCATCGTCAGCACCGTCCCGCCTTTGCTCAGACCGAGGAGGAGGAACTTCACTTTTGTCAGGAGAAAGAAAATCGCGAACTTGAACTTCGCCAGCAGCGCGAGAACCGCGACGGCCGCGCCGGCGAGTCCCGTGCGGCGTCCGGTTTGAGAAGGCGCGGCCTTTACCGGCGCACGCTCGCCATCCACCTCGCGGCGCAGCTCATCGATCTTTCCCACGATGAGCCGATGCTGCCGCGACTCGGGCGGAAGAAGGGCGAGCGCATCGCGCCAGGAAGCGAGCGCCTCGCTGGGCGTGGGCGCGGCGGCGGCCGTGGCGGCGAGACGATTGAGTTCGTCCGCATGAGTGAGCGCGCCGCACGCTGGGCAGGCGAGCAGACCGGCCGCGACTTCCGCGCCGCACTGCCGGCAACGAGCGGCGTCACGCACCGGCGGAGAGAGTGTGCGGGCCGGTGATTTCGAGGGCCCCGCACCGGTTGATGCGCCACGCCTCCCACACGCCAAAGGCGATGATGGCGATGCCGAGAATATTTCCGGCGCCACCAGCGAAGGGCAGCAAGTAGGCATCCTTTGCGACCGCGAGGACCGTGGACGCGGGAGCGTCCGCGAGCTTGTCTGAAAGGAAATCCAACTCGCGCCATGCGTAGGCGGCCGCGATCGAGGAGTAGGTGAGGAATGCCGCGAGCGCCTGGCAGACCGGGCCGCCGAGTCCGCCCGAGCCTTTGCGCACCGCGCGACCCACGAAGTAGCCGATGCCGATTGAAATGATCGCCGCCTCGAGATGCGCGAAGATCATCACGCCGCCATAGACCGCCGCGCCGAGCAGCGCCGCGCCGAGTCCCAGCAAAGCGGCCATCGTCAAACGCGCCGGATTATTTGCGCCGGCGCCGAGCGCCCGCATCCGCCCGGCACACGAGTCGCAGAGCACCTTGCCGGCTGCATGGAAATAATGACCGCCCAGTCGCGCCCCGCACGCCGCGCAGACCGTGGCCGGAGGCTCACTGAACTCGGCCTTTTCAAATTGCAGCGGTTCACTCATGGGCGCGGAGATTAAGCGCGGCGCGAATCTCACGCGAGCGGACATTTATTTCTGGCGGGCGGATCGCGGGAAAAAGATGCTGCGGCGGCCGGCGCCGTCGCTCTTCGGCTTGCCGCGGCCTTCCATGAATTCGGTGAGGTGCACCGGCACGCTCGGTCCGCCGAGTTGGGGATCGAGACGGCCGGAGACGGCGAGAATCGCGTCGCGGATCGCCTCCGCTTCGAGGCGGCGCACGTTCATGCGATGGAGGAGCACGTTCTCCGGCTCGGCCTCCTCCGAGAGGACCGGCCGGATGCGCTTCTCAAAAAATTCTGGATCGCGCGACGGCGGCTCGGCCGCCAGCGCACAGGCGGCGCCGGCGAGAAGAGCGAGGGAAATCCTGAGCACGCGCGGACGCTGCCACACGGCGCGGACGATGTCCAAAGTCCAACGTGACTCGGGTGCGGAATGGCGCGCACTATCCTGCCGCGCAATGCAGCAACCCGTTTATCAGCGGCTCATTCGCCCACTGCTTTTCCTGCTCGACGCGGAGACCGCGCACCATGCCGTCATCGCGCTGCTGGCCGGGTGCGGGCCGGCGCTGGCGCGGCTGCCGGCGCGGCCGCGCGATCCGCGGCTCGAGCGAGTGGTCTTCGGCGTGCGCTTTCCAAATCCCGTGGGACTCGCCGCGGGCTTTGACAAAAATGCCGTGGCGCTGCGGGCGTGGCCGGCGCTCGGGTTTGGCTTTGCGGAAGTGGGCACCGTCACGGCTCGCGCGCAGGCGGGCAATCCCAGGCCGCGCATCTTCCGGTTGCCGGAAAGCCGCGCGCTCATCAACCGGCTCGGCTTCAATAACGAGGGTTGCGATGCGGTGGCCGACCGGCTGCGGCACTTGCGCGAGAGCGGGCGCTGGCCCCGCATCCCGGTGGGCATCAATCTCGGCAAGTCCAAAATCACACCGCTGGAAGAAGCCACGCGCGACTATCTGCTCTCCTTCGAGCGGCTGCGGCACTTCGGCGATTACTTCGTGCTCAACGTGAGCTCCCCCAACACGCCCGGCCTGCGCACGCTGCAGGATCGCGCCGCGCTCGATGAATTGCTCGGCACCGTGCAGCGCCGCAATATCGAGCGCAAGCCGCTGCTGCTAAAGATCGCGCCCGATCTCCACCGCGAGCCGCTCGAGGAAATCCTCGCCCTCGCGCAGGAGCACGAACTCGCCGGCATCGTGGCGAGCAACACCACGGTGGACCATTCCGCGCTGTCCGCGCACCGCCGCACGCAGGGCGGCTTGAGCGGCGCGCCGCTGCGGGAGCGGGCGACGGAGATGGTGCGCTTCATCGCCAGGCACAGCCCCCTGCCGATCCTCGCCGTGGGCGGCATCATGAGCGCGGCGGATGCGCTGGAAAAATTCGCCGCCGGCGCGGCGCTCGTGCAGCTCTACACGGGACTAGTGTATGAAGGACCGGGGCTGGTGCGCCGAATCTGCGAGGCGCTGAGTGGGGGAAGTTCCAATTACCAAGTTCCAAAATCCATTTAAGCTCCAAGGAGGAAGGAGGAAAATTTCAAAGCGCTGGGTCGCGGATCGTTTGGAATCCGAAACTTTCCGCCTTGGAACTTAAATGGAATTTGGGGCTTGAAATTTGGAATTTCCAAATCGGATGTCGAATGTTGAAGTCCACCTCACCCGTGCGCCACTCAACACTCGACTCTCAACACTCAACTCTCCTCGACCGCGTGCTGGCCAGCGAGCGCATTACGCCTCAAGACGCCCTCGCCCTTTATCGCCTGCCGCTGCTCGAACTCGGGATGCTGGCCGACCGGCGCCGCCAGATCGCCACGGCGCGGGCTTACGATGGGCGCGGCGGGGAGATCGTGACCTACATCATCGATCGCAACATCAATTACACCAACGTCTGCAACGTCTATTGCAAGTTCTGCGCGTTCTACCGCACGGAGAAAGATGACGACCATTACGTGCTCACGCTTGAGCAGATCGACGAGAAGCTCGACGAACTCACGGCCAATGGCGGCATCCAGATTCTCATGCAAGGCGGGCATCATCCGCGGCTCGGGCTCGACTTCTACCTCACGCTGCTCGGCCACATCCGCGAAAAATATCCGCACATCAATATCCACGGTTTCTCGCCGCCGGAGTTCCAGCATTTCGCGGAAATTTTCCGGATGCCGCTGCGCGAAGTGCTCACGAAATTCATCGCGGCTGGGCTCGGCTCGATCCCTGGCGGCGGCGGCGAGATTCTCGTCGATGACGTGCGCGACCGCATCGCGCCGCTCAAGTGCAAGAGCGCGCAGTGGCTCGAAGTGATGCGCACGGCTCACGAGCTCGGCCTGCGCTCGAGCGCCACGATGATGTTTGGCCACGTCGAGACCATCGAGGACCGCATCGAACACCTCGCCCGGTTGCGCGATTTGCAGGACGACACGGGCGGCTTCACCGCCTTCATCTGCTGGACCTTCCAAGCCACCGCGGGGCGCACGAGCGCCGGGCACACCCGGCTGCGCGCCGAGCCCGTGGGCACCAGCGAATATCTCCGCACCCAGGCGCTCTCGCGCATCTTCCTCGATAACTTTGAAAACGTGCAAAGTTCATGGGTCACGCAGGGGCCGAAGATCGGGCAGATCGCACTCAAGTACGGCGCCAACGATTTCGGCTCCGTGATGATGGAGGAGAACGTGGTCTCCAGCGCGGGCACCACTTTTCATCTTCAAAAAGAAGAGATCGAGCGACTCATCGCCGACGCCGGCTACGAGCCGCGTCGGCGCAACAACTGGTATCAACTGGTGGGTTGAATGTGGGCCGCCGCCAGCGCGGGCCGGCGTTTGCGGAAGGAGTGGAGGATCGCGCGGGTGCCGAGGAAGAAGACGGCCACGTCATCCACCGAGCCGAAGATCGGCGTGGCATCGGGGATGAGATCGATGGGCGAGAGAATCCACACGACGACCACGAGGCCGATCACGATGGCCTTGGGAATGCCGGCGACGAGCGAGAAGGCGTCGGCCTCGGCTGCGTCGGCGAGGCACGCATCGCTGGCGAGCACTCGGCCGGTCGGACTCGTGTGCACGGAAGCGAGCGCGTCCTGCTCCACAAGTTGCCGCACCACTCGCACCGTGGCCTCGCGCACGAGCGGCTCGTCGGTGCCGCGGCCGAGGGCGCGCGCGATCACGCCGAGGCATTCCTCTTCGCGCAGCGGACGTTCGAGCGCGCGCATGCGGGCGAGCAGACGCAGCTTCAATTCGAGATCGCCGCGCACTTGCGGATCGCCGGCGAGCCGGTCGCGGATGTGCGTCCAGAAACGGCGTTGCTCGGGGTTTTCATACTGAAGCCAAAGCCCGCCGGCAAAGGACGCGAGGCCGAGCAGGAACGCGGTGTGATTCGTGAACGCCGGGCTTCCCATCGCCAGCGCGACGGCGAGGAAGCTCACGGCCACGAGCCACGCCACGCCGAGCGCGCGCCGCAGCGCGAGCGCGAGACAGATGGCGAGGAAGAGCAGCGCGATGCCCGGCGAGCGCAGCGCCTCGAAGACTTGCGCGGGCGTGTCGGCGAGAAATTTTGCGGCCCACTGAAATCCGCCCGCGAGCAGATCGAGCAGGCTCAAACTGCGCGGGCTGCGCGTGTAGAGGCGGCTGGTGAGAAAGAACACCGAGGCGAAGATGGCGAGGTGCGCGGCAAAGGCCGGCGCGCGGTGCGGGTTTCCAAACACCTTCCACTGCCAGCAGAGCGTGGCGGTGACGATGAACGCGATGACCGCCGCGGCAAAACTCTGCGCGATGACAAAGCGCTCCGGCCCCGCCGTCTCGACGAAAAGCATGCACGCAAGCAAGTGCAGCGCGGCGGCCAGTGCGTAGCGCGCATCGCCGAGCCAGTGGCGGAAGGCGCGCTCATTCATCGCGCCTCGGTCTGCCGTTTCGCTTCGTCCTTGGTGTAGATGCGCCGGCCGATCTGCACCTCGCTGCGAAAGCCGTGACGCCAGCGGCAGAAGGCGCGCACTTGCTGCCAGAACCAGCGGCGGAGATTTTGGAAGTCCACGTTTGGGCTCGCGCCTTCGAGCGGCGCCCACTCGCGCAGCACTTCATCGAGCCGATTCCAGCACGCGGCGTTGCCCGCCTTCTTCGCGTCGAATGGCTCCGCAAAAAGACCGCCGGCATTGGGTTCGAGAGCGCGTGCGAGGGAAAAGCCTTCGATGCGCAGAAGCTTGCGCGCCAGCTCGCGGTCGCCCGCGATCTTGCGGCCATGCGTGTTGCGCAGCTCGGCGATCGCGCGCAGCAGCGGCGCTTCGGCGGCCTCGCCTTTCATCTGGATCGCGCCGTCGTTCGAGCCGCCGTCGAGTTCGAAGAGCGCAAGCGCGTAGCTGTAGAGCAGCGCAAAGGACGGCGCGCGCACGCTGCGGTCGTAGGCCTCGGCGACTGCTTTCACGTGGCGGTAAGCGGCGCGTTCGGTGCGCTGGTTGCCGCCCATTTTCGTCGCGAGCACGGCGATCAAATCGTGCAGCCACGCGTAAGCCCCGGGCTTCTGCCGCAACGCGGGCGCGGTGCGCACCATCTCCGCTTTTTCCACGGCGTGCTGCCAATCCTGCGCGCGGACCAGCGCGTTGATCTCGGAAAATGCCGCGCGCAATCCGTCGGGAAAATCGCGCTCGGCGAGCGCGGGCACTTCGAGAGTCGTCACGAGTTCACGCTCGGGACGCGCGGGAAAAAAGATCGCCTTGATCTTCCAATCGCGCGCAAGAAGCAACGCCAGTGCCGCCACTATCGCCGCCGCCGACAGAGCCCAGCGCACGCGCGCCGACGCTGTGGGAGACTCGGCTGGCTCGCGGGCCAGCACCGCCTCGACATTCACGCGCTCCGCCCAATCTCCGCGCCCGCCATAAATCGCCAGCGCCTGCTCCTGCGGCGGACGCGCGGGCGCGCGAGCGGAGCCCGGAGGTTCAAGGAAGTCCATGGAGACGCATGAGTGGGAAGGTGTGGGAGGAAATTCCAAATTCCAAACTCCAAGCTCCAAACAAATTCCAAAATGGAATTCAGGAAACGATGGTCTTGAGCGTGGAGCGTGGAGCGTAGAGCGTCCGGCCTGCAAAAAAACGGAAGACAGAATGCTCACCATCCGCGACCTCAAAAAAAGCCACGCCGGACGCACGCTCTTCGAAGACGCCGCGATGCAGGTGAACTACGGCGAGCGCGTCGCCCTCGTCGGCCCCAACGGCGCCGGAAAATCGACGCTCTTCTCCATCATCCTGAAAAGGGAGGAGCCCGATGCTGGCTCCGTAGAGCGCGACGAGTGGACGATGATCGGCTACCTCCCGCAGGAGAGCGAACCGGTGGGCGCGGAGACGGTGATGGATGTGGCCACCGGACGAGTCGGCGAAATTCCCGCGCTGGAAAAGCGGCTGCACACGCTCGAGCAGACGGGCGCAATCGAGGGCGCCGATTATCTCGAAGCCCACGCCAAGCACGAGGCGCTGAGCGATCCGCAAGTGGAAGCCAAGGCGAAGAAGATGCTCGCGGGCCTCGGCTATCGCGAGGCGGATATGACGCGGCCGGCGCGAGAGATGAGCGGTGGCTGGGTCATGCGCGCGCACCTCGCGCGGCTTCTCGTGATGGAGCCCGATCTGCTCATGCTCGACGAGCCGACGAACCATCTCGATCTCCTCTCGCTGCTCTGGCTGCAAAGCTATCTCCAGACTTACTCCGGCGCCGTGCTGCTCATCTCGCACGACCGGCAGTTCATGGATGAGATCGTCGGCACGGTGTATGAGATCGCCGAGCGGAAGCTACTAAGTTACACGGGCAACTACTCGGCCTATCTCGAGCAGCGCGAGGCGCACTACGAACAGCAGGCGGCCGCGCACAAAAATCAGCAGAAGGAGATCGCCGCGCTGCGCGAATTTTACGACCGCTTCCGCTCCGTGGCCTCGAAGGCTTCGCAGGCGATGAGCAAGCTCAAGCAGATCGAGCGAATGGAGCTCATCGAGAAGCCCGTGCCGCCACGCAAACCTTTCCGCTTCCAGATTCCGCAGCCGCCGCGCGGCGGTTCGCGGGCGATCTCGCTCGAGGGCATCCACATGGCCTACGGCCCGACGCAGGTTTATCGCGGGCTCGATCTCGAGATCGAACGCGGCGAGCGCACCGTGCTCGTCGGTCCGAACGGCGCGGGCAAATCGACGCTGATGAAGATCCTCGCCGGCGTGGTCGATTTCCAAAAAGGCGAACGCAAACCGGGCATCAATGCGAAGATCGGTTACTTCAGCCAGCACCGCTCCGCGACGCTCGATCCCGAGAAGACCGTGCTCCAGGAAGTGATGGCCGCCAACGGCACGCTCAGCGAAAACGAAGCGCGCGGCATCCTCGGCTCGTTCCTCTTTCGCAAGGAGGAGATTTACAAAAAGACCGGCATCCTCAGCGGCGGCGAAAAGACGCGGCTCAACCTCATCAAGTTCCTCGTCGATCCGCCCAATCTCCTGCTCATGGACGAGCCCACCACGCATCTCGACATCCACACCGTCGAGTCGCTCATCCTCGCGCTGGAAGCTTACGAAGGCACTCTCGTCTTCATCTCCCACGACGTGCATTTCATCCGCAAGCTCGCGGCCAAAGTGCTGCACGTGAACGCCGGCACCGTCTCGCCTTATCCCGGCGGCTACGATTACTTCCTGAAAAAATCCGGCGTCGTGGACGAACGCGCCGCGCTCACGAAGTAACCGCCCGGCGCGGGCGCACGCGCAGCCCGCAGAGCGCCGCGCCCCACAGCACCAGCCCGCAAGTCGCGGGCTCCGGCACCGCGCGAAAACCCGGCGCGACGGCGATGAAAACGGGCCCGCCCGTGGTGTGCGCAAAGAGGCTCACGGTGCCGTCGGGCGCGATCTTGCTGATGGTCGCATTGCCCAAGTTTGCGGCGTAGAGATCGCCGTTTTCATCGCTCGCCAGGCCCAGCGGAAAGCTCAACCCGTTGCCCGCGACGAGAGGCCGCACGGAGCCATCGGGCGCGATCTCACTGATCGAATCGCTGCCGGAATTCGCCGCGTAAAGATTGCCGTTCGACGCGACATAAGCGAGGCCCACGGGGTAGTTCATCCCGCCTCCGCTGGCAAAGAGGCTCAGCGAGCCATCCGGTGCGATGCGGGCGATGGTGGCGTCATATTCATTCGCGGCGTAAAGGTCGCCGCGGGTGTCGAAGGCGAGGCCGTAAGGAAGGCTCAACCCGGACGCAAACAAGCTCACCGTGCCATCCGGCGCGATGCGACTGATCGTGTTGTTGTTGAGGTTTGCCGCGAAGAGATTGCCGCTGCCATCCACGGTGAGACCGTAGGGGCCGCTGAGCCCGCCGCCGCTCGCAAATACGCTCACCGAGCCGCCCGCGGCGATCTTGGTGATCGAATCGTCCCACTTATTCGCGACGTAAACATTCCCATTCCCGTCGATGGCGAGGCCGCCGGGAGCATTCAATCCGGTTACGATGGGGCCGAGGTCCGCTCCTGAAGTGGTGTCGAATTGCTCGACGACCCCGCCAGCGTAAGACACATACAAGATCGTGGCGCAGGCGGGGGATGCGGCGGCTAGGAATACTGCCAAACCGCAAATGGCTGAGGCTGTCGTGCTGAGGCGGGCGAGAAGACTGAGGAGGCGGATATGCATCATGAATATAATTGATTAAAGTGAGCGCGGTATTTATGGAATTTATATTCCATGTCAACGGATTTGTTTGCATCTCTCAGAAACTTGTTTGGCGACCCCTCATACGTTTTCTTACAAATCATCGGACTCTTGGACGCGGAGCGTCCGCACAATAGTAGCCGTAAGTGACGAGTCTGAGAGGGACCCACGGATGCCGCAATCCAGGGATCGGCGCCGGCTAGCGGCACCACCACGCCTTCGCGCCCAGTCCTGTTGAGCCGCGACGTGGCTGGTCCGGTGGTGACATCGCCGCATTTTTGCGCCTGCCATTGGTGATGCGGGTGCAAGCTCAGCAGACGCCGGTGAGAAACAGGATGTCTCACAAAATCCAAAGAAGGGGAGTGTCGGGAGGGTAACGATTAACCTGATAACTCTGCCTGGCGACGTTCAGTGCGATCATATAATCCCGAGAGTCAGACTGCGTGAGACCGAGCAATTTGCGCCCCATCGGTCCGACTCGCGTTCACGCGGCGAATTATAAAGTCACCCTCTTTGCTCCCGACCTAGCCCCATGAAAAACGCCGCTCAATCTCCGACGCGCCACCTCGCCCGCGCACTCGTGCTATCGATCTTCTTCGTCACGCTCGGCTCGAATTCGCGAATGCTTTCCGCCGAGGATCAAACGAATGCTCCAAACGCGTGGACCGTGTATCTCGACCGCTCTTACTACACGACCGAAAAGGAGGCAGTGGTGGTTTGCGAAATGGATGAGCCGAAGAGTTTGAACCATGCGGTGTTGGCGGTGAATGATGCGAATGGAAATTCTCTCGGCAAGAGCGACGTGCAGGGACGCGTGACGCGCATCCGCATCGCGTTGGAGAAGTTGCCCGTCGCCACTTACCCGTTGGCCGTCGAACTCCGCTCGAAGAAGAACAAAACCTCGCTGAGCCGCGCGCTCGAACTGATCAAGCGCGCGCCCAAGCCGGGCTTCGAGTGGAAGATTGATCAGGTGAACCGAATCGTCCTGCGGGACGGGCAGCCGTTCTTCCCGTTTGGGATGGTCATGGGCGGAATGGTGGCTCCCCGCGACGAAGCGGCCTTTCGCGAA
>JBBRXP010000124.1:0-17048 GCA_038238555.1 Chthoniobacterales bacterium
CCATCGTGTTCCCGAACTTTCACCAGATCAATTGACGTGAAGGTTTCTGGCGGAAGTGAAGCGGCTTGCTCTTCCTCGCCCATAATCTGCCACTTATCGACGATTGTATTCCCCGCCAGGAACACATGGAGTTCACTGACAATCTCCAAGCCGGATTTCTTGAGCGCGCTGGTGAAGACGAGGACCGCGGCGAGATCATTGCGAGCGGATGGAATGTTGATTTTCCTCATCCACTTGCGACTTTTGATGAGTCGCTTGAGAAACAAGATGAGGCTCGGTGCAAGTTCCCGCCCCTCCAATCCCTTTGCGAGCTGCTCCTCATCTGGCTCCGAAATGACTATACGTTTGGTGAGGGACTTCCCGGCGGCTGACCTGCGTGCTGATGGGAATTTGTGAGCGCCGTTGGATGGTGCCAATTCTAACGTTTCCCCGCATCGCCGCAAGATGAGGGGCGGCGCTCCCACGGAGCCGAAGACTTTGGGTGAGCATCACCGGTTGAAGCGGATCGACATGGGACTAACGCAGCCGCAACTCGCTGCAAAGCTGGGTGTCGCGCGGCAGACCGTCGAACGATGGGAACATAATTACCGCCCGATTCGTCCGAACTCACAGGAGAAGATAGTGGCCTTTCTCCGCTACGATCCTGTACCCCGCAGGCCGGAATGATCAGCCGACCCAACTGTGGAATGGTGATGTAAATTTGTTCGCCCAAAACATCAGAGAAACGTGAGGACGCTTCACCCGCTCCATCAAACATCAACAAGACGAGGCCGTCTTGAGTACTTTCGCTGATCCGGCACACGACGCTCCAAATCAGCTCATCGAAGCCAATCGTGAACATTCGACCGAGCACCTGCTGAACTCTAAGAGTACTTGGCGTTCTATTGATGAGTAGCTACCACATCTGGGAAATGATCCGCTCGCATTTGCTCGCTGTCGCTTTCTCGTGGACGGTGACGCTGATTTCGCATTCGCAGGAAGAACGATCGACGCCCACCGCGACATTAGTGGAAAAGGAGAACAAGGTTGATGCCGCGAAGCCGTCTAGTCCTTGGATTTCCGCCAAGGTGGGATTGGCGCTTGCTGTGAAGGATCGCGTGCGCACAGGCGAATTGAGTCGGGCCACGGTTCGGCTGACGGATCTCAGTTTGTTACGCCTCGATGAATTGACGAAAATCGAAATCCTGCCGCCCGCAAAGGAAGCGGGGAAGCCCGTCCTCGATCTATCGACGGGAGCAATGTACTTCTTCTCGCGCGAAAAACCGCGCGAATTGGAGATCCGCACTCCGGTGGCGACTGGCGCCTTGCGCGGGACCGAGTTCCATGTGCGCGTCGATCGAAATGGCCGTACGCGGTTGACGATGTTTGATGGCGAGGTCGAACTCTCCAACGACAAAGGCCGAATCCTACTCCACAGCGGTGAGCAAGGAGATGTGGAACCAAGCCGCGCGCCTCGCAAGACCGCGGTGCTTGAAGCGGTCAATATCATCCAGTGGTCTCTGCCTTCCATCAGGTCGGGTTGCGCGGCGAGCGGGGCGAGGGTGGTGGCGGCATCGATGAGGGTGAGACGGTCGAGCGTGAGATAGGCGGCGTGAGCGGTGGCGCGGCGGTCGTGGTCGCGCACGAGTTCGGTAAGCTGCGGGGTGAGATCGAAGCCGCGGGCGTGGACGATGACATCGAAGGCTTCGAGAAAACCGGCGGAGGGATTTTCGCGCCACGCGGGAATGGCGAGCATCTTGCGCATTTTGCCGGATAAGTAAGCGCGGCTGGCCGGAGTGTCATCGGCCCACGCGACGTTGCGGAGACTTACCGCCCATTCATCGGGCGAAGTGGGAGCACTTAGTAACTGTCGGCCTAACATGGCCGCCGCGGCGCGGTCGATCTGCCCGAGGTAATCGAGCAGGCAGACGCGCAAGGACGAGGCATCGGCGAGCGCGCCGCCTTCCTTCACGGTGAGGTCGAGTTTCGTGCCGGCATCCTTGTGGGAGGTGAGAAAAGATTGCACTTCGCGCGAGGCGATCGCGGGCGGGAGGGCATCGAGCACCCGGCGCAACTCGGCAAGCAGGCGGCGGCTCGCCTCGGGATCGTTGGCTGCGGTCAACCGGGCGAGGAGGTCGTCGAGTTGCGCGGCGGTGTTGGGCGGAACGAGGGGCGCCGCGCGGGAAGGGACGGGCTGGGATGCCGCGGCGGACCGAGAGGCAGCCGCAGCAGTAGAAGAGACCACCTCTCTTCCGACCGGCGGCCTCGGCCTTGCAAACCACCAGAGCGCTCCAGCAGCCAGCGCCGCGGTGAGGGAGACGATCACACCGAGCGTTCTTCTATTCATAGGTGAGGAGATGCCAGGAAGGAACTGGTCACTTACCGCCCAACTCGATAACTCCCGACCAATCCGAAGGCAAGCCTTGCTTTTCCAGGCGCGCGATTTCGCGGAGGTAGAAGTCGCTCGGACCATCGGGGCCGCCTGATTTCGAGATCGTGCGCTCCATGCAAATGCGCGCCATCACGAGATCGCCCGCGCAAAAGGCATCGAGACCTTCGGCGAAGCTATTGATTTGGGCTTGGATCACATTGGTGACAGAAGGGCCGAGACACTCGTAGATCGCGATCGGCTCGGACTTACCCATGAGCACGAAGTGTCCGAGCAGGCGGGTGAAGAATCGTTCGGAAACTTTCGCCTGAGTGGAGGCCGTGATCAGAAGTTCGGTTCCGAGGAATTTGTTCAGCCCCTCGAGACGAGAGGCCAAATTCACCGAATCGCCGATGAGGGTATAGTCGAAACGGAAATCGGAGCCGAGGTTGCCGGCGAGAGCAGTCCCCGTGTTCACACCTATCCGCGTGACCAAGTGGTGTCCATGCACATTCAATTTGCTGAACTGATGCATTCCCCAAGCTGCCAATACAGCATGGTAAGCGTGATCTTTATCCGGCAGCGGCGCACCCCAGGTCGCGAAGACAGCGTCTCCGATGTATTTGATGATCGTGCCACGATTATCCAGCACATGCTTGGTGTGTTATTGAAATAAGTATTCAGCACGTCTGCGATCTGCCGGGGGTCGTGGATCTGCTCGGTGAGCTTTGTGAAGCCCTGAAGATCGGTGAACATCATCGTGGCTTCGACGATTTGCCCTCCCGGTTTGAGGTCGAAGCGAGCGTCAGCGATCTGGTCGGCCATGTGCGGCGAAAGATAGAGCGAGAAGGCTCGGCGAATCTCCGTACGGCGCCTTACTTCGACGAGATAACTCGAGCCCACCGCCCAAAAGAGCGCGACCGGAGTCTCGACGCCGACAGGAACGAGCCACGCAAACCAAGTGTGATGAAGCCAGACGGACCAGCACGCGATCCCGACGATCAGTACGGCCATGACCAAGTCGATACTCACAGTCCGCAAAGGTCGTGATGGGGAGCGCATCGTTAGATCCGAAGAATATTGGCCAAAGTAGATAAAGAAAATGATTCGCGGGAAAACCTAAGCTTGTCAGCACCGTTTGTTTCATAGCGATCACGCTCGCGATCGAAACGTCACGATTTGCACCCAGATGAAATTCCTCTGCTCGTTCGAGTCGAAACAGTCATCGAGCCATGCAACTCGTTGCCGGTTCTGTTTCTAATTCGGCGAAACCGTCGCTAAATTCTAAGGAGACCGATTTGGGAAACCGTCGACAATTCACTTCAAAAATTACTTCGGCATGCCGAAGCTCGGGTTATCCACAGTTGGGTGTATTCCGGAGTAGGGTGGCGTGTTACAAAGGGTTGATGGAGAGAATAACCTCGCCGACCGCCTGCAACGGGATCGCACCTTTCTGATGAATGCGATCGTGGTCCGAGCGCGCGCACGCTCTCACTAAGGAGAATCATCCCGTCGCCGCGCCTTTATTCCGAATCACGGGGAAGCTGGTTTGTGCCGACATTTGGCGGGGAACCGAGGACCAATAATTGCGAGCGCCCGATTGGTTATCCAAATTTCTCATTTTAAGTTCGAGAGTTTTTATTGTGTCTGCGTCTTCGGAATGTGACGCTGCGTCTTCGGCACTCTTCGGAATCGCCCGTTCCAAAGGTAGAGTGGCGGGAATGCCATTGGCCGCTGCCTTTGCCTGCTCCTCCCGGATTGCGGCAGTTACGCTCTGTGGCGTTACGAAGTATTTTCGTTCGTTCATATCGAAGAACGCGTCGAGTCTGGCGACGCCTTGATGGTTACGCTGGCACCAATAGATAACGCTGCGTTCGGTCCGCGCAACTCCTGCATCCTCAAACATCCGCGCGACTTCGCGCACGGTTAGCGTGTGATCTGTGGTTCGGCGCCGTTCCGAATAGTTCGGAAGCTTTCAGCACTTTGCGGAACGGTTCCGAATGTTTCCGCAGACTTCGGAACGCTTCCGAAACTTTCGGACAATTGTTCAGTCATGATGTTACTTTGTTATCCCATTGCGCGCGCCGGTTCCTTGACCACTTCCGATTTCTCCAAGCGCAATCTTACTTGGTAATACAAACATTCTATCACAAGCATCCGATCTTCGGAAGGCTTGCCGCAAATTGCCTCTATGCACAGAGAATAAAATGCTGCCGCGAAAGCATTGACTGTTACTTTACTTATTCGAGAAAGGAGATGGTTAGTTATCCACATGTTACTGGCTTCGGAATAAGTCGTGCATGGTAGAATTTAGCAATGGAACGCAGCGAACGGGATTTTAAGGACGTTTGGATTCCGCGGGAGATTTGGCTTTCTACCGAGCTTTCGCTGATGGAGAAGGTGCTCTTCGTGAAAATTCACAGCCTCGACAATGAGCGCGGGTGTTTTGCCTCGAGCGTGCTCGTGATTCCCGAGAATGCCCAAGGCAACTACGATGTGATCGTCGAAAGCAGCACCGACTTGGTAACGTGGGCGCCCTTCTTTTCTCAAACTGTGACGAGCGGCGGGAACAGCCGCTTTTACCGAACTCCAATCGTCAAGAAGTAGGCCGCGAACTTGCAGGCTCGGAGTCAGTAAGAAATTCAGGCCGGTCCTGACGAGCATTGTCCGGGAGGACCGTCGACCATCTCGCCAGTCAATTCCCTGAGCATCTTCCTCGCCGCCGGCGATGCCTTGAGCTTCGCGATCGCGTCGTCGAGGCTTTCCTGCGGCTGCACGCCCACATTGAGCGCGAATTGCACTGCGGCGCCATCGCGGGCAAACTCGGCCGGGAACCTTCGCGCCAGCAACGCCTCCGCCGCCCGCCAATCCGTCTTGGCAGCCGCGGCGAGGCATGCGGTCATCTCCGCGATGAATTTCGATTCCGCCTCGTCGAGCATCGCGGCGAAATCCGGGTGTTCCCGCCGCCACCGGGAGGCCGTATCGGGCGAGAGGCGAAGCACCTTGGCAGCGCGCGACGGACTCAGACCTGCCTCGACCAACGCGGCCACGGCGCGAAACATTTTCTCTCCGGCTTTCATGGAATCCTCTGGTTCAATTCTCCGTTGGGTTTCATTCATTCATTTTTCGTCGGTTCGATGAATTTTCGATGAGTGAAAGTTTTTCATTCATCGAGTTTTCCTAGGGAATTTGGATGAATGAATTCCGCTTCACGGGATGAATCGGACTTTCTTACCCTCGCGTCTGAGGTTCTTCGCGAAACGGCCTTCTGGCTTCAATGCGTTGTAGGCCGCGCTTTTCGAGATGCTCGCGGCTGTCTCGAGCGCTAAGACCGCATCGTTCAATTCCATCTCCCGCTCCCCATTTTTGAATACTTCCGTGAGATGCTCGATTCGCACCGTGGCGCGCTTGTCCGCCGGCTTGTCGAATTCCTTCCAATCGAAATCCTCCGCAGGCGCGAAGCTTCCGTTCAATCGACGCCACGCGCTGCGGGGCGCATTCGGCCCATTTGAGTTTTTCGGGTTGAACCAGATTACCGTGTCGTCGGTCTCGTCCTCGCTGCCGCGCGCCATCACAAAGATCGAACGGGGGACACTCGTGAGCAGGTAGCTTCCGGCGAGCATGTGCATCAGTCCGGTGCCGCCAGTGCGCTTCTCATTCGGCTGGGGCTTGCGCGTGTGTGCGACGATGCCGAGGGCGGGCTTGTCCTTCCCCGTTGGCAGCAGTGAGCGCAGGGCGTCGAACGTCTCGGCGTAGTCCTTCTGCCGGTCGTCCTTCGCCGCCGCGTTCCACGGATCGAGAATCACCACGTCTGGCTTGAAGGCGTCGAGCGCCGCCTGAATGTCCACCCGAAACTCGGCGTGGCTCAGCGTCAGCCCAAAAGGCGGCGGCTCGGAGACGCGGATGAATTCCTCGATCGCTTCGCCGTCGCCCACGGAATCGAATTCCTGCTTGAGCCGGTAGCGCCCATTTTCCGTCTGCACGATCATCGTCCGAAAGCGAATGCGGCGAGCGCGTGCTGCTCCCCGCCGTGCGCGCCGCGGCGAAGGATACGCTCATCGTCGCCGACGGTTTCTCCTGCCGCGAGCAGATCGAACAACTCACCGACAGCCAGGCCCTGCACTTCGCGCAAGTCGTGCAAATGGCGATGAAGGAAGGCCCGCGCGGACCGGCGGGGAACTTCCCCGAAAAGCAGCAACAATCGGCTTCCAAGCCAGCCACGATGCGACCGCGCGAACTCGTCATCGCTGCCGGATTGATCGGCGCGATTCTTTTTGCAGCCAGCTACATTTTGAAAAACAAAAACCGATGAAACCACACACCGTCACCATTCCTGAAGTCGCCTTGATCGCCGGGACCCGCGCAGCCCTCGGCGCGGGCGTCGCGCTGCTGCTGGGCGAGAAACTCAGCCGCGAACAGCGCCGCGCCATTGGCTGGACGCTGCTGGCAGTCGGCGTCATCAGCACCCTTCCTCTGGCGCTGGAAATTTTGGGTGAGGACTAACCGAATGTCTCGTTACCGCGCTTCGACAAATTTCCCCGGATTCAAAATGCCCGTCGGATCCAGCGCCTTTTTCAACGCGGTGTGCACCTCACGGCTCACCACGCTGGTCGCCTGCGGCCACCAGCGCTTTTTTGCGAGGCCGATGCCGTGCTCGCCGGTGATCACTCCGCCCCACGCGAGCACTTGGGCAAAGAGTTCGTCGAGCGCGCGATCGACTCGGCGCGCCACGGCCGGGTCGGTGTGGTAGTGCGCGGCCATGATGTTGACGTGAATGTTGCCATCGCCCGCGTGGCCGAAGCACGCGATGGGATAGCCGTATTTTTTGCGCAGCCGGGCCGCGAAATTTGCGAGGTCCACGAGCCGACCGCGCGGCACCACGATGTCCTCGTTGAGCTTTGTGAGCCCGGTCGATTTCAGTGACTCGGAAAACTTGCGGCGCAACTGCCAGAGCCGTTCGCACGCCTCCTCCCCAAATGCGCGGGCGATGTGCAGCGCGCCGATTTTTTCCAGCAATGCCGCGAGCGTCCGTGCCTCGCCGCGCACGGTGGCAGGCTGGCCATCGAGGTCGATGAGCACATGGCCTTCGCTCGCCGGCACGATGGACGCGCCGAGAAATTCGCGCGCGCTCTGGAGGGTAAAACTGTCTGCGATCTCCAAAGCCGCAGGGAGAAAACCGCCGCGAAAAATTTCCTGCACCGCGCTGGCCGCTTCGCGGAATGTGCGGAAGCTCGCGGAGAGGCTCAGGCGCGCGGGCGGCAGGGGCAGCAGGCGCAGCGTGGCCTGGGTGACGACGCCGAGCAGACCTTCGCTGCCCACAAACATGCCGATGAGATCGAAGCCAGTCTTGTCCTTGTGCGTGCGGCCGCCGGTGCGCAACACGCGGCCATCGGCGAGCACCACTTCCAACCCGCGGACGTAGTGGCGCGTAACGCCATATTTCAGGCAGCGCGGGCCGCCAGCATTGGTGGCGATGTTTCCGCCGATGCTGCATTCCTTGAAACTCGCCGGGTCCGGCGGGTAGTAGAGCCCGCGCTGCCGCACCGCTGCCTGCAAATCGCCGGTGAGGACGCCGGGCTGCACTACAGCCACACCATCCGCGAAGTGGATTTCCTCGATCCGGTTCATCCGCGCCAGCGACAACGCGATGCCCCCGAGCACTGGCACGCAACCGCCCACGTAGCCGTAGCCCGCGCCGCGCGGCGTCACGGCCACGCCGCGGCGATGCGCAAAGCGCAGGAGCTTGCTCACCTCTTCGGTCGTCCGCGCAAACACCACGGCCTGCGGCTGGCGGCTGGCAAACCATTTGTCCGTCGCATGCTCCGCGAGCACCGCCGGCTCGATGGACACCGCCTCGCGCCCGAGCAGGCGGCGGAGCTCCGAGGCGAGGGCAGAATTTTCAATTTTCAATTTTCCCCGAGGAAGATCGAGTCCAGCGATTGAGGATTGAAAATTGAAAATTGAAAATTGCCGAGTGGTTAGCGGTTTCCCGCGTCCTTGCCGGTGAAAAGCTTTTGCACGCTCCCGCCCACGCGTTGGAAGAAGCCGTGTCTCTTCTCCTCCGCGCGTCGCCCCCCGGGCTCGGGGGCGACCACCGGCGCCACTTGGGTCCGGAGCTTTTCCCTCGTCTGCTGAGCGGCGGGCTCGACGGCAAATCCTTCGTGCGAGATCACGTTGCCTCGCGTGGCACTCACGATGAGTTGCGCCACATCCTTGCCGTCCTCGTCCACGCACGTGACCGTCCACAAGGGCGCGGCGGCGGCGCCTTCTTTCTTCAGTTCGTAGTTGAGTGTGGCGACGGTGAGGCTGTTGGCCAGCGCGTACTGTTGCGCGAGTTTCGCGGCGCGATCGGAGTCGATCTTCACGGCATCTCCGCCGATCACGTCGGTGGGCGCGAGGCTCTCCGCAAATTGTGAGATGGTGCGCGAGGCGACCACTTCACCGCCGGCGACCACAAACTCCCGCAATCCGTTTTCCGATTTTTCATCGTGCGTGAGGATGTACCAGCGCTCCGGCCCCGGCGTGCCATCGCGCGCCGCGATGAGCGCAACGCGCCGCGCGTCGCCCTTCGGCAGCAGCTTGATGGCACCCAGCGCCGTCGGCATTTCGGATCGCGCCAAGGAGAGGCTCAAGAGCGTGGCGGCAAGTGCGAGAAACTGTGGGTGCATGGCTTCGGAGAAGGCTGCAATGCTTACGCGCGCAACACCATTTTTTCAAAGCGAATGATCTCCTCGCACCGCGGACGATCCGATTTAAGCAGGAAAAACAGGAATTGAATGGATAGCTCCTCTCCCTGTTCTTCCTGTCTTCCTGTTTTCCTGCTTCCGTCCCCTTCGCGCGCTGGAAAATCTTTACCCCGCCGGCAGTGGCGCCCAGAGTCCGGCGGATGATCATCAAACCGAAGGTCCGCGGCTTCATTTGCGTGACGGCTCATCCCGCCGGTTGCGCGGCGCACGTGCGGCAGCAGATCGATTACGTGCGCGGAAAAGGCGCGCTCCACAGCGGACCGAAGCGCGTGCTTGTGATTGGCGCATCGACAGGCTATGGGCTGGCGAGCCGCATCGTGCCAGCGTTTGCGGGCGGCGCGGCCACGGTGGGCGTGTTCTTTGAGCGGCCCTCGGAGAATGGCAAGCCGGCGACGGCGGGGTGGTACAATTCGTGCGCCTTTGAGCAGGCCGCGCACGCAGCGGGGCTCTATGCGAAGAGCATCAACGGCGACGCGTTCTCCGACGAGATCAAGGCGCGCACGGTCGAACTCGTCCACGCCGATCTCGGCCAGGTCGATCTCGTCGTCTATAGCCTCGCCTCGCCGCGGCGCACGCACCCGAAGACGGGGGTGACCGCAAAATCTGTGCTGAAGCCGATCGGCGCGCCCTTCACCGCCAAGACTGTGGACGCAGACAAAGGCGCGGTCTCCGAGATCACGATCCCTCCGGCCAATGAACAGGAGATCGCGGACACCGTGACGGTGATGGGTGGTGAAGATTGGGAAATGTGGATCGACGCGCTCGCCTCCGCCGGCGCGCTGGCTCCCGACGCAAGGACGGTGGCCTACTCCTACATCGGCCCGGCACTCACTCACGCGATCTATCGCGCGGGCACCATCGGCCGCGCAAAGGAAGACCTCGAGGCGACCGCGAAGCGGCTCGGACACAAGCTTTCCAGGCAGGGGGGCGCGGCTTATGTGTCGGTAAACAAGGCGCTCGTGACCCAGGCCAGCTCGGCCATTCCCGTGGTGCCGCTCTACATTTCCCTGCTTTACAAAGCGATGAAGAGCCGCGGGCTGCACGAGGGCTGCATCGAGCAGATGTGGCGGCTCTTTGCCGAGCGCCTCCACCACGGCGCGCCGCCGCCGCTCGATGGCGAAGGTCGCGTGCGTCTTGACGATTGGGAGATGCGCCCGGAAATTCAGCAAGCCGTCGCCGCGGCGTGGCCGGCGGTGACCACCGAAAATCTCGATGCGCTCTCCGACATCCGCGGCTACCGCGAGGAATTTCTGCGCCTCTTTGGCTTCGGCCTGCCGGATGTCGAATACGAGGCCGAGGTCGATCCCGAGGTGAAGCTGCCATCGGCGTGACGACATCGCTCCCCGAACGGATGCTCCGCCGCGCCGGCGCCATCATCGGCAGGACCGTCTATCGCATCGCCCGCCACGGTGCGGAGACATTGCCCGCGGGGGGATTTCTGCTGCTGCCAAATCATCTCACGTGGGTTGATGCCCTCGTGCTCCAACTCGCCTGCCCGCGGCCCATCCGGTTCATCGTGTGGGAAGACATTTACGAGCTCCCGTTTCTGCGCTCGCTCTTCCGCGCCGTGGGGGCGCTGCCCATCTCGCCGCGGCGCGCAAAAGACACAGTGCGCGAGGCCGCCGCGCTCATCGAGCGCGGCGAGATCGTGTGCATCTTTCCCGAGGGCGAACTCTCGCGCACCGGCGTCCTGCTGCGGCTCAAACGCGGCTATGAGCTCATCGCGCGCGAGGCAAAGTGCCCCGTCGTGCCGGTGTGGTTGGATCGGCTCTGGGGCTCGGTCTTCTCGTTTCAAGGCGGGAAATATTTCTTCAAGTGGCCGCGGACTTTTCCCTATCCAGTCACGGTCGCATTTGGCCCGGCCATGGCGCACGACCGCGCCGACATCGCGAGCGTGCGGCAGCAGTTTCTCGAGATGGGCGAGTTCTGTTTCCAACAGCGGCCCGTGCTGCGCGGGCATCTCGGCGAGGCGTGTTTGCGCGGGTTGAAGCGCGGGCAATTCCGGGACGCGATCATCGACGGCATGGATCACACGCGGCTCTCTCGCGGCACGCTGCTCGCGGCGGGCATCGCGCTCAGCCGCTGGGTTCGCAGCGAGATCGGCCGGCGGCGCGTGGGCATCGTGCTGCCGCCGGGAAAGACCGGGGCCATCGCCAATCTCGCCGTGCTCCTGGCAGATAAGGTGCCCGTCAATCTCAACTTCACCGCGGGCCGCGCCGCGCTGGAAGCTTCCATCGCTCTGGCGGAGGTGGACGCCTGCATCACCGCTGGACCCGTTGTCGGAAAGCTCACGGATTTTCCGTGGCCAGCGCGCACCATCCAGCTCGAGACCTTGCTTCCCGCAATGAAAACAAAGATCGCCGCGTGGCGCGTGCTGGTCGCGCTGCTGCCGGCCGGGTTGCTTGCGCGCGTGCTCTGCATCCCGCGCGTGGGCGATCGCGGCGAGGCATTTCTCCTCTTCACCAGTGGCAGCAGCGGTGCGCCCAAGGGCGTGGCTCTCACACACCGCAACCTTCTGGCCAATGTCGCGCAATTCAGCATGATGCTCGATCTGCGCGCACCCGGCGAGGCGGTGCTCGGCTGCCTGCCTTTCTTCCACAGCTTCGGCGCCACGGTCACCATCCTCTTTCCCATGGTCGCCGGCATCCGGCTGGTGACGTGGCCGAGCCCGCTGGACATCGCGAAAAACGCCGCGCTCATCGAGCGTTACCAGATCACGCTCTTCGTTTCCACGCCCACCTTCCTGCGCGGCTTCCTGCGCAAAGCCGAGCCGCGGCAGATGCAGTCGCTCAAGCTCGTGGTCACGGGCGCGGAAAAATTGCCGCAGGAATTGGCCGAGGCATTTTGCTCGCGGTTTGGCATCAAGGTGCTGCAAGGCTACGGCCTCACCGAGACGAGCCCCGTGGCTAGCGTCAATCTTCCCGAGCCCCCGCCGCGACGACCCGGCGAGGCCGTGCAACCCTCGAGCCGCGACGGATCCACCGGCAAGCTCGCGCCCGGCATGGCCGCGCAAATCCGCGACCCCGAGACCGGCGCACCGCTCTCGCTGCACGACTCCGGGATGCTCTGGCTGCGCGGCGCGAACATCTTCGAAGGCTACCTCCACGACCCCGCGCGCACCGCCGAAGTGCTCATCGACGGCTGGTTCAAGACCGGCGACATCGGGCGCTTCGACGAAGACGGCTTCCTCTTCATCGAAGGCCGGCTCTCTCGTTTTTCAAAAATCGGCGGCGAGATGGTCCCGCACGAAACTGTCGAGCACCGCGTCATCGAAGCACTCGGCCTCACCCAGGAACACGAGCGCACGATCGCCATCGTCGGCATTCCCGATGAAGCCAAAGGCGAAGCGCTCGTAGTGCTCTCCACTCGCGATCTCGACGCCGCCGAGTTGCGGGAAAAACTCACCGCCGCCGGCCTGCCGAACCTTTGGCTCCCGCGCAAAATCAAGCGAGTCGAAACGATTCCCGTCCTCGGCGCCGGCAAGCTCAACCTCGCGCGCTGCCAGGAGCTGGCGTTGGGAAAAGAGTTGAGAGTCGAGTGTTGAGTGGCGCAAACACCGCAGGGGAACCGACAACAAGTAGGAAAAGCGGAGGTCCACTCAACACTCAACTTCTCCCAAAAAGTGCACCGCGAAGGAATCGAACCTTCAACCTAGTGATTAAGAGTCACTTGCTCTGCCAATTGAGCTAGCGGTGCTTTTTCTTGGGCCGCACACTCTATTCCCGAGGAGTGGGTGCTCAAGATTTTTCTCCGGCGCGCGCTGGCTGCCATGCGGTGCTCAACCAATCCGGGCGGCGGCACGTTATCTGCGATGCATCGCACTGCTCCGAGCCACCTCATGAATTCCAAACGCCTCCTCCTCATCGCCGAAGATCGGCTGCTCAATCACCTTTACCGCGCGCGGTTTGAAGCGGCGGGCTTTCATGTGGACGCCGCGCGCTCCGGGAGCACCGGCTTGAAACTTGCCGCCGAGCATCAGCCCGACGCCGTGCTGCTCGACCCCGTGACTTTCTCGCCGGAGGCCACCGAGATCATCCACAGCCTGCGCGCGCAGCCGGCCACCAATGCCGTTCCCATCCTCACGCTGCCCACGCGGCGTCCGCAATTTGCCGAAGCCGCTCAGAACGCGGGCGCCACCTCCGCGCTGCCTCGCGGCGCAAATCCCATCGCCGTGGCCATCGACGCCGTGGAGGCCTCCCTCGGCCTCAGCCAGACCTCCGCGCGCGAAAGAGAGATCGCTTTTCAACCCGACGACGCATGGCTCAAGCAAGGCATCCAAGCCGCGCCCGAGGCCATCAACATGATGCGGCAGACCCTGCACCACGCTTCGCGCGACCCCCGCGACGGCCGCTCGCTCCGCGAATTTCTGCAGCGCGTCCACAATTTCACCGAGCAGATGGGGCTGCTCGGCCAGGCTTCGCTCTCGCACTTTGGCGGAGCGCTCGAAGCGCTGGCCCACGATCTCGTGAAATTGCCCGAGCAGTGCAACGCCTCCACCATCCGCACGCTCGGCCAGGCCGTGGACTTCCTCACCGTGCTCATCTCCGAGAAAAATCGCGGCCGCACCAAGGACACCGCCACATCCCAGGTGCTCGTGGTCGATGATGAAGTGGGCGCGCGGAAGATCATCATGGCCGCGGTGCAGATGGTGGGCCTGAAGGCCGTCGCCGCCGACGCACCCTCGACGGCTCTCGCAGCGTTGGGCGCGGAAAAATTCGATCTGGCATTCCTCGACATCGGCATGCCCGAGATGAGCGGCTTCGATCTCTGCACAAAGATTCGCGGCCTCCAATATCACGAGAAAACGCCCATCGTCTTCATCACCGGCATGGCCACTTTTCAAAATCGAGTGCAGTCCAATCTCAGCGGAGGAAACGACTTCATCGGCAAGCCCTTCAATGTCGCCGAACTCGCCGTGAAAGCCCTCGTGTGGGTCTTCCGCGGCCATCTCGGCCTGGTGTGATCGGCGTGCAGGTGGTAGCCGCGTCACCCTCCTTGTAATGGCGACGCATCGTCGCCGAAAGTCGGGCCATTTCGAGATAGGCTCTTCCGCTCGCGCCGATGTTGCTTCCACTGGCGCCCCGTGCGTTCAATGACTCCGAGAGCCGTGGCCACGTCCTGATCCTGCCAATTCCTGCCGATCAAGCACCACCGCTCGCCGGCGCAAATTCCAACGAACCTCCATCACCGTCGCCATGAAGCCCACTCCCACCGTCGCCGTCTTCGGAGCCAGCGGAAAACTCGGGCGCCAAGCGCTCGGCGTGCTCAAGCAGCGCGGTTGCCCGGTGCGGGCGCTGGTGCATCGCACGCCGGTCGCCGATGCGGCTTCGGTGCAGGGCGACATTGCCGATGCGCGCGCGGTGGAGGAAGTGGTGAAGGGCGCGGACATCGTGGTGCAGCTCGCCACGACCAAGGAAGACTCCGCGACCTTCTTCGATGTGAGCGTGCGCGGCACCTTCCATATTCTCGAAGCCTGTCGGCGCCACGGCGTGCGGCAATTCATCCTCTTCGGCGGCGACGCGGCGTGCGGCATTTGGTTTTATCCGCAGCCGATCCCGATCGACGAGAATCATCCGCGCGCGGCTTACCCCGGCTACTACGCCTTTTCGAAGGTGATGGAGGAAGCGATGGCCGAGCAGTATGGCATCCAATACGGTGTGCCGGTGACGGTGCTGCGAGCGTCGTGGGTCTTTGAGGGCGAGGATCTGCTCCATCACTTTTCGCTGCTGCGAAATGTGAACCCCGCCGAGCCGGGCCACGGCTTTGGCGAGGTGACCGGGGAAGTGCTCGCGCTGGTGCGTGCGGGAGAGGAGCGCATTCCCATCCTCACCGATGTGCGCGGCACGCCGTTGCGGCGGCACATCGTGCATGTCGATGATGTGATGCAGGCCTTTGATCGCGCCCTCGACAATCCCTCGGCGCTCGGCCAGACCTTCCACATCGCCGCGCCGTCGGCTTTCGATTACGGGGTCGCCGCCGACTACCTCTCGCAAAGGCTCGGCATCCCGACGGTCGAAATCTCCAGCCCGCGATATCACCCCTTTGAAATCAACATCACCCGCGCCCGCACGGTGCTCGGCTATTCGCCGGAAAATGACTTCTTCCGCATGGCCGACCGCGCGATCGCCGCGCGCACCCTGACCCAATGAACAATGCGTGAGTTCCATCACATCGGCCTGCCTACAGACGAGAGTCATCCCGGGGAATACTACGTGGAGGACACCAAGGTCTGGGTCACCGACCCGCGCAACCATCCCTACAAAGTCGAGTATCTGCGCTTCGAAAAAGACAGCCCGGTCAGCGGCCCAGTACGCGATCTTCCGCACGTGGCCTTCCGTGTGGACGACATCCACACGGCGCTGCGTGGCGAGCACGTGTTGCTCGAGCCCTTCGATCCCTCGCCGGGATTCACCGTCGCCTTTATGATGAAGGACGGCGCAGTCTTCGAGTTCATGAAGTTTGCGCAAGAGAGCGATCTGCCGTGGCGGTGAAGGGCCGCCCTTACGAGGCGCCAGCCAGGGGCACCAGCGCTCCGCCGCAGCTCGATCCCGCGCCGGCGGTGCAGCCGAAGCAATGATCCGCGGTGAGGATCGGCCGATCGTGGACTTCCGCCGGATCGATCTCCCACACAAACAAGCGCCGGTCGCCCTCGCGCCATTGCATCTTGAGCATTTGATTGAAGTCGCAATCGAAGACCTCGCCGAGCCAACTGATGTTGATCGTATTGCGGCACATGAGCCCGTCCACCGTGCCGGGATTGAAAGCCTCGACGAGCAAGCGCTGGTAGGTTTCGCTCTCGCCGCGGTGCCGGAGATAAGTGGCGAAGCGCGCGATGGGCATGTTGGTGATGGTGAAGAGCCGGTTGAAGACGATGCCAAAATGTTTCTTTAATTCACGCTTGTAGTCGCTTTCCAATTCCTCCTGCGGCCCGGGCAGGCTGGCGCCCAGAGGATTGTACACGAGGTGCAGCGGCAGCGCGGCGTCGATTCCATAACCAAGCGCGTTGAGCCGTTGCAAGGCTTCGATGCTCGCGTCGAAGACGCCCTCGCCGCGTTGCGCGTCCACATTGCCCGGCGAGTAACACGGCATCGACGCGACGATCTCCACGCGATGCCGCGCGAGAAATTCCGCGAGCCCTTCATGCGCCGGATCGAGGAGGATGGTGAGATTGCAGCGGTCGATGATGTGCCGCTCGGGCCGCATCGCCCGGAGGCGTTCCACGAGATGGCGGAAATCGGGGATCATCTCCGGCGCGCCGCCGGTGAGGTCCACGGTGGGGATGTCCGTGCGCTCGAGCCACGCGAGCACGCGATCGAGGGTCTCGCGGGTGATGATCTCCTTGCGCGCCGGGCCGGCGCTGACGTGGCAATGCTGGCAGGTGAGGTTGCAGAGCTTGCCCACATTGATCTGGAGGATCTCCGTCTTCACGTGCCGCAACTCCACGCCGCGCTCCGAGAGCTTCTCGGCGAAACCATTCATGCGGGCTTCAGGAGCGCGTAAGCAGTCCCGCCGAGAAGCGCCGCACATGGCAGCGTGACGAGCCACGAGAGGACGATACCCGCCATCACGCGCGGATGGGCCTGGCCCGTGGCAAGCCCGATGCCGAAGAGCGCGCCCACCGAAACATGCGTGGTCGAAACCGGCAGGCCGAGCGTGGTGGCCAGGATGACGAGGATGCCCGTGGCCAGATTTGCGGCGAAGCCCTGGCCGTGATTGAACGCGGTGATCCGGTGGCTCATCGTCTCGGCGACTTTGCGCGCATTGAGCAAGCCGCCGAGCGCCATCTCGATGGCCACGATGAGGAAGCACCAGCGAATCTCCAGCGCTTTCAAGACCAGCAGCAGCGCCACGATCTTCGGCGTGTCGTTGAGGCCGCGCGCAAAGCTCACGACGCCCGCGCTCAGAAAGTGCGCGGCGTCCATGATCCGCTGGCAGCCAATGCCGAGCATCGACCC
>JBBRXP010000125.1:0-16964 GCA_038238555.1 Chthoniobacterales bacterium
ATCGGCACGACGATGGAAAAGCGCTTCATCGCCCGCTGCTGATTCTCGAACTGCCCGCCCCACGTCATGATGTAGCCGGTCGGGAGTTTCACCTGCGCGTCGAGCTTTTTCTTCGCCTCCTGCACGAAGCTGCCGAGGTCGCGGTCGGTCACGTTGCACGAGATGATGATGCGCCGCTGCGCCAGGTCGCGGCTGATCTGCGCGGGGCCTTCGGTGACGCTGATTTTCGCGAGCTGGCCGAGCGGGATTTGCGCGCCGGAGGGTGAGGGAATGAGGATGTTGCGGATCGGCTCGATGTCGCTGCGCGCGCTTTCGGGGAAGCGGACGGCGAGGCTGAAGACCTTCATGCCTTCATAGACCTGGGTGGCTTCCTTGCCGCCGATGGCCGTCTCGATCACATCGTTGATGTCGGCGACGTTGATGCCGTAGCGGGCGATTTTGGTGCGGTCGATCTCGATGCGGAGGTAGGCGAGGCCGCTGACTTTTTCCACCTCGATGTCCGCCGCACCGCGCACCGAGTGGAGCACGCGCGCGACCGCTTCGCCTTTGTCTTTGAGCACATCGAGATCGTCGCCGAAAATCTTGATGCCGATGGTGGCCTTCACGCCGCTGACGAGTTCATCCACGCGCATGGCAATCGGTTGGGTGAAGCTGGCCGTGAGTCCGGGAATCTGTTCGATGGCCTCACGCATTTTGGCGACGAGTTCCTCCTTGGTTTTCGCCGTGGTCCACTCGTAGTAGGGCTTGATCATTACATAGGTGTCGCCGAGTTCGACGCCCATCGGGTCGTTGGATTTTTCCGCGTGGCCGGTGCGCGAAATGACGGTGATGACTTCGGGGAATTTCATCAGCGCCTTTTCGACGCGCGTCGCCATTTCCGCGGATTGCGCGACGGAGATGCTGGGCAGGCGCGCGATCGAGGTGAGCACGGCGCCTTCCTCCAGCGGCGGGAGAAATTCCGTGCCGATGCGCGGCACGAGCGCGAACGCCCCGCCGAGCGCGAGCAGCGCGGCGAGCACGACCAGGACGGGATGCCGCACGCAGGGCTTGAGGAAGAAGAGGTATGCCCCCTTGAGCCACCGGATGTGGATGGGGTCATGCGCGTGCGGCGATTGCTTGAGCAGGATCGTGCTGAGCATCGGCACGAGCGTGAGCGAAAGAATGAGCGAGCCGAACAACGCGAAGGCGATGGTGAATGCGAGTGGCGCGAACATTTTTCCCTCGAAGCCTTCGAGCGTGAGCAGCGGGAGGAAGACGACGATGATGATGAAGATGCCGAACACCACGGGGCGGCCGACTTCCTTGGCCGCGTAGAGCACGGTCTCGACTTTGTTGCCGTGCAGGTGCGCGCGGCTTTCGTCCGGTTTTTCCGTAAGGTGGCGATGGATGTTTTCCACCATGACTACCGCACCGTCGGCCATCATGCCGATGCCGATGGCGAGACCGCCGAGCGACATGAGATTCGCGCTGAGGCCATACCAGCGCATCATGATGAAGGCGAAGAGCGCGGCGAGCGGCAGGACCAGTGTGACGATGATCGCGCTGCGCACGTCGGCCAGCAGCACGACGAGCATGATGAAGACAAAGATCGCACCTTCACCGAGCGCCTTCGTGACGGTGTGAATGGCGGTCTTCACCAGATCGGTGCGGTCGTAAAAGGGCACCAATTCAACGCCGGCGGGGAGAGCCTTTGTGAGTTCCGGGAGCTTCTCCTTCACCGCGTTGACGACATCGCGACCGCTCGCGCCTTTCAACATCTGCACGATGCCGCAGCAGACTTCGCCTTTGCCGTCGGCGGTGACGACGCCCTGCCGTAGCTCCTCGCCGATCTTCACCTCCGCGAGATCGTGAACGAAGATCGGCGTGTGCTCGTGCGTGGCGACGATGATGTTGCCGATGTCGGTCGTATCCTTCACGAGGCCCAGGCCCTGCACGATGTATTGCTCGGAGCCGTGCTCGATGAAGTTGCCGTTGGCGTTGGCGTTGTTCTTTTGCAGCGCCTCGAAGAGCTGTTGCAGCGAGACCTTGTAGGACGTGAGCCGGTCGGGATTGACGATGACCTGATACTGCTTCACCCGCCCGCCGAACGAGCTGACATCGGCTACGCCCGGCACCGTGCGCAGGAGCGGACGCACGATGTAGTCCTGGAGCGTGCGCAATTCCGTCGCGTCGATTTTCGGGTCTTTGCTGACGAGCGTGTATTGAAAGACTTCGCCAAGCCCGGTGGTGATCGGCCCCAGCTCGACATCCGTGCCCGGCGGCAGATTGCCACGCACGCTTTGCATCCGCTCGAACACGAGCTGCCGCGCGAAGTAGTCGTCCACGCCGTCTTCAAAAACGACGGTGATCATGCTCAGGCCGATCTTGGAAACCGAGCGCACTTCGGTCATGCGTGGCAGCCCGCCCATCTCGATTTCGATGGGGCGTGTTATGAGCTTCTCCACTTCCAGCGGCGACATGCCTCCCGCACTCGCGAGGATTTGCACCTGCACGGTGGTGACATCCGGAAAGGCGTCGATGGGAATGCGCTGCCACGCCATCACTCCAAAAGTCGCGAGGATGGCGGCACCGATGAAAACCAGCATCCGCTGGCGGACGGCGAATTCGAGAATGCGATTGATCATCTTAGTCGGCCTCCATCTCGCTTTTCAGCATCTCGGACTTGAGGATGAAGCTGCCGTCGGTGACGACCTTCTCGCCGGCCTTCACGCCCTCCAGCACTTGCACGCGCCCGTGCTGTTCCATGCCGAGCTTCACCACGCGCTTCTCAAATTTCCCCTCGCCGAGCGCGACGAAAACGATCTGCCCGTCCTCGACGCTTTGCAGCGCCTTGTCGGAAATCACGAGCACGTCCTTCGTCACCGTCGTGACGATTTCCACGTCGGCAAACATGCCCGGCTTCAAGCGCCCGTCGGCGTTTTTCACTTCGATGCGCGCCTCGACGGTGCGCGACTGGTCTTCCACTTTGTTGCCGATGCGGACGACTTTGCCGTGAAAGGTTTCCTCGGGATACGCGAGCACCGTGAAGCTCGTATCCTGCCCGATTTTCACCGCCGCGAGGTCGCGCTCCTTGATCTCCG
This sequence comes from Chthoniobacterales bacterium, assembly GCA_038238555.1. GTDB lineage: Bacteria > Verrucomicrobiota > Verrucomicrobiia > Chthoniobacterales > Chthoniobacteraceae > JANNXQ01. The sequence goes on from JBBRXP010000125.1 coordinate 3,081, forward strand.
CGAGCACCCACAGATCCGTCGGATCGCTGATCACATAAATCGCGCCCGTCTTTTCCACGAGTTCGCCGACGCCCTGGTTGCGCTCGGTGATGATCCCTTCGATGGGCGCTTTGATTTCGAGCGCCTTGCCGACCAGCTCCGGCGTCTGCACGAGCGCGAGCACGTCGCCCGCTTTCACCGTGTCATTGATGTCCGCGTTCAGCTTCGTGATGCGTCCGTCGAGCGTGCTCGCGACCTTCGCGGTCTTGTTCATGTTCGGACTCACGCGGCCCGCGGCCTTGAGCATCACATCGAGATCCCCAGTCGCGGCGACCTCGGTTTTGATCTCGACGTTTCCGAGCTGCTCCTTGGTGAGTGTGACAAATCGGTCGTCGTGCTTTTCCTCAGCCTTGTCCTTCTCGGCCGCGGCTTCCTTCTTGGTGCAGCCGGGGAACGCCAACGCCACGAGGGCGAAGGCGAGTGTGAATCGTGATGTCAGGTATTTCATGAAATGGAATGGGGTCAGGGTTTGTGCGGTTCCAGCGGGACGCCGATGGCCGACTCGAGTTCGGCGCGACTCGCGGCGACTTTTCCGAGGGCTTCGTAGTAATCGCTGAGCGTGTCGAAGTAGGTGCGCTTGGCGTCGAGATAGATGATGAGGGTCGTGGCGCTCTGCGCGTAGCTCTGCTCGGCCTGCCCGACGAAGGCTTTCAGCTTTTCGAGAAACGCCGGCGTGTAGAGGCCCGCCGAGTCCTTCGCCACTTGCAGCGCGGAGGCCGCACGGGTGACTTCGCCCGCAATTTCCCGGCGCGTCTTTTCAATCTCCGCGAGCGCCTTGCGCTGCTCCGCCGTAGCCGTGGCGATTTCGCCCTTCTTTTGATCCCAAAAGGGCAGCGCGACCGTCGCATTGAAGCCGATGATTTGCTCCTTGTCGGTGTATTCCAGCGACGGGCCGACGGCGAAATCCGGGCGATTTCCAAAGCGCGTCGAGCGCAGCGTCAGTCCCGCGAGTTCGGCCTGCTTCGCCTGCGTGCGCAGGCTCGGGTTGCGGGCCATCGCCAGCGCGAGATAATCCCCCGAAGAGCCCGGCGGAGCTGCGCTTTCGAGCATCCCGGCAATATCCAGCGCCGCGGCGGGGTTGCGTCCCATCAAGGTATTGATCGTGACGCGCGCGGCGATCTCCTCACCCCGCGCCTGCTGCTCCGCTTTGCTCGCGGCGATGCGATCCGCCTGGCTCTTGAGCGTTTCAAAGTCCGACGCATAGCCGCTCTCCGCGCGCTTCCGCGCGGACTCGACAAAGGTCTTCGCCGACTCGACCTGCTCCTTCCGCAGCCCAATGACTTTTTGCGCCGCGAGCATTTCGTAAAATGCCTTCCGCACTTTTGCCGAGAGCTGAAAACGAAATCCTTCGAGCGCGAGTTGCTGGAGTTCGACGTTGCGCTCCGCGATGGCGATTTCGAGCGCCCGCTTGCCGGGAAACTTGAAGAGCTGGCTGACCTCGATGTTGCCGTGAAACTCACTCGTGGACGTTCCTCCCTCGCGCACGCGCTTGACCCCCGGCGCGATGCTCAACTCGGGGTTGGCAAAGGTCTTCGCCGTCGTCACGCCGCCTTTGGAAGCCGCGACGCTCGCTTCGAAAACTTGCAGTTCGGGATTGCCACGAAGCGCATTGGCGATGGCGTCATTGACGCCCATTCGACCCGACGAAGTGCGGGAGCGCGATGGTTCAGCCGCCCACATCCAGACAGATGCAGCAGTGAGAAGGGGGATGGTGAGTAAGAATTTTCGAGTCATGCAAAACGGAGTGGTGGTTCGGAAAAGACGCCTGCGCGGCAGGCGAAACAAAAAGCCACGGCGAATGCCGTGGAACGGAAGGAAGGCCGACGAGAGGAAGACCGCTGCGCCATCCGGGCGCAACAGTGCTCGTCAGCCGCTAAGCGAGCTGAGGCGGATAGTCGATGCCGAGCGGCACCGCATCCGGCGGAAACTCATCGGGGAGCGCCACAAACTCCGCGGTCACAATCAGCACCGCCGCAACACGCAAGGGCTCCACACTCGAATGAGAAATAACTTGGTGGCAGATGCACTGGCAATCATCCGACTTGCCCGGCGCTTTTTTACCCGGCGCGGTCTTGCCGCTCTGCGTCTGCACCTGCTTTTCCCACGCGCAGCAATCACCAAAAAGATCGAAACCGTATCCCGTCAGAACGAACAGGGAGACGATGGCGATGCCTAGATTGGAATGCAGGCGGTTCAAGGGCGGCACAGGTAAGGGATGGGGTGCGTCTTTGTCAAGGAACCGACTTCCGCACTGGAAAATTTCTGAAATCCGAAGGCGGTCGAGCTAGAGATCGCCCACGGCGACGCCGGTATTCGCGGAGGGATCGTTGAGCTGCCCGCCGAAATCGAGCGCCTGTTTGAACGTGCCGCGCGAAAGCGCACTCGATCAACCGCGGAGCGCATACTGCATAACCTCCGGAGCGGCAAATGATCGAACCCTGCCGTCACCAGACTGGCCACCGCGCGGAGGGCGATGAACGCCGCCGCAAACTTGGCGATGCGGGATTGCAGCGCGAGCATCCTGCCATCGATGCGCGCCAGCGCGCCGCTCGGGCGGCTGTCGTCGGCGTCAAAATACGGCGGTTGCTTTCGGCATGACCACCGTGCGGCGTCAACGACACCGCCGATCCTTAACACTCTTACTCGGATGTCTCGGGCAATTTTCCCTGTCGGCGCATTTCAAAATATGATCGCGAGATCCCGTCTCGTCGGCTGTTGCCGTCAGGTGGTTCGCCGAGCGCCGCGAGGTCTTCCAAGTTTTCGGGAAATCCAAATGCGAGGCGATAGAGCTTCGGCCTTTTCAGCGACGCCTCGGCGATTTCCAGCATGAGCAAACGCCAGCGGACGAAGTCAGGAGAATTGAGATCAAGCGCGCTGATGAGATGCCGGCCATTTTCGTCGCGAGCAGCGAGTTCGCCGCTCGGTTGCACGGCGAGACACTTCCCGTAGGCAACGGCGGACGGACCGGGGATGAGTTGCGTGCTCTTGGCCAGATTGCAGTGCGCGCAGGCGTAAATGAGGTTGTCGTAATCCCGAGTCAGCGCGGGATGATGCGCTTTCGGCATGAAGTGATCCGCATGGTAGCCGCCGAAAGTCGGTCCCCAGACTTCGCGTTTCAGGCAGTAGGCGCAGCGATAGCAAAACTCGTCTCGCAGCCACGGGCGGTATTGCCGGTAATCGCGATAGCCGCGCGGGCCATGCTTTCGCCGGTGCGGTTGGTCCGGATAGGCGAAAGGGTTCAGTCGTTTGAGCCGTGCGGTTCCCATTCCTGTTCGCGTTTCAACTTGTCGCGGAAGGCCTCCAAATCTGCGATGGGCAGCGGCGCGAAAGTGCGCCGACGCAGGCGGAGAAGGCGGGTGAGGTCTTTGAGTTCACCCGCGCCTGCCGCTTCGATCTTTCCCGCGAATTCCTTTTTGAGCAAAGCGTCCCGCTGCTGTCCGGTGGCCTCCCACTCATCGGTGATGCGGAGCCAGTCATCGAGGGTCTGCACGTCGCGATGCTCGCGGGGAATGTATTCCGTTTGCACGAATGGAACACCGACACGCGCCACTCCGGCGAAGGAATCGAGCAGCTCGCGCTCGACCTTCGGCGGCAGCGCGTAGAGCCGCAGGACTTCCGCATCCACCCGCCAGTGAAGTGCGCGCAACTGCTCGCGCGCGGCGGCGACCGCATCAGGACTATCGAGATCGAGAGCGTCGAAAATCAGTTGGCCGCTGCTGGCGCTCGCCTTCGTGGAGCGTCGAGCTTTCACAACCTTCTTCGGTTTTCTCTCGTTCGCAGCGTGCTTCGCCGAAAACGCGCGCGCAGCGGCAAGGTAGGCGCGAACCGCCGTTTCGAGCCGTGCGGGATTGTTCCTCACTAAATCAGGCACGGGCATTTCGCGCAGAAAGCCGGAGATGATGTGCTTTTTGGCGGAGTGGGCGTAGGTGTATGCGTTTGCGAACGGAGAGTTGCAGACTGCCCAGAGAACGTTGGGCGACCACAGCGGAGATATAGAGCGGACTAGGAGAAATGCTGATGTCGCAGGGCGACCGATGAAATCGAGAAACCCCTTTAGACGCCATGCCCGCCTGCTGGCGCGAATGTAATTGAGTAATATCTGAGGCGTTCCGCATCGCGTCCCCGCACGTTCACACGCGAGAATTTCGGGCTTTTGATTCAACCAGCTTAACGCAGGAAGAAGGTGCGTGTCTGGTGAGCCACTGACATTTGTAAATCCTTCGACGAACCCATCAGCTTTCTGGGGAGATACGGTCACTTCACCGAAGGGAAATTTAGGATGATTCTCCGAGAGAAAAATGAATCCGTTGCCAATGTCCGCGATACTCTTAAAGCGAGAGTTTTGAGTCAGTGTCCCCCAAACATTCGGCAAATCTGGGAGGACAAGACACATGTCTTCCGACTGCTCAATGCCGAGAACATCGCCCGTCGTATTTGCCGATGCGAAATAGCCAGCGGCGAAGCGAAGCATGTCTGCCTCCCGAACTCTGCGGAACGTGAACGCACGTCCGGCACGTTTCTCCGGCGGCATTTTCCGACCGAGGATAATGGCCGTCTCCACGTCGGCGAACTGGAACATCTTGTCGGGGAAAACGCTGATCTCCCGCAGTTCAAAATGGTTCAGCAGTTCACGACGAAGTTCGAGAAACGGGCGGCCTTCCAACAGCGACTGCGGGACAACGACGCCGAAAATCCCGCCCGACGGCAGGGAGCGCAGCAACCGGCGAAGCAACTCCGCGGCCTGACCGTTGCGATGGTGCCGCAAGTCGCCACCGGCACGTTGCTGCGCCGTGATCGCCGCATCTTCAAATGGCGGGTTCACGAGCACCACGCTCGCCGCCGCGATGTGCTCGTCCAGGTAGGCACCGGCGAACATGTCTTTTACCGGATCGAGGCTCCAGCCGTTCGGATTCGGGATGTCAGCCAGCGTGAGCGAGAGGCGTGCGATTTCGAGCGCGAAGTCGTCGCGGTCGCAGCCTGCAATGTGCTTGCGGAGAAATCGCCGCCGCGCGGCGCGATCCGAGGCCACTTCGTCGGGCAGCAAATCGCTCAACATGCGCACCGCGCCAACGAGGAACGGTGCATGGCCGCACGCTGGCTCAAAGATTCGGCAGTTGCGGATGCCAGTATCTCGCTCCATCCACACGCTTAGTTTCGCGAGCATGTAGTCGACGAGATACGTCGGAGTGCGATGCACGCTCAGCAATTTGCGCGTTCGTTTGGAAAGCAGTGCCTCCTCGTAAAGTGCTCCGAGCGTTTCGGTGCTGATGCAGCGCAGGGATGCAAACGCCGCGGCGACGGCCGCCGCAGCGCGTAACGCAACCAGCCGGCCATGCACGCGGACGGGTTGGGCGCCGTAGTGCTCGGCCACGAGATCGAAAACACGCTGCACATCGTGCAGGTCGAGACGGGTGAAATTCGCCACGCTCTTGTCGCGCAAAAGCTTTCCAGCTAGCAGCCAGAAATTCGCTTTCACCAGCCAGTGCGCGTCAGCCTCGCTCACGGTGCCGCTCGACATCCTGAGCGCGTCCATTGTGTGCGCCACCATGTCCTCGAATAGCTGCCGAAGTCGGACGCCTGCCTCGCCTTCCACAAGCGGCAGCAGGCCGACATCCACAAAGTCGAGCTGTCGCGCCTCTTGTGCTCGCGCCCAAGTCTTCGCCCGAAAAACTGCACCCGGTGCAAAGTCCGCTTTCTCCGTTTCAAAATAACGCCGCACATCGCCGGGCTTCAGAGAGCGGTGATGTTGCGCACCCGCAGAGGTCAGCCACCACACGTCCCAGCTTTTTTCGCCGACGAGAAAAAGAAGCGGCACGCCAAGATCGCGCAGCGATTCCACGTCCTGCTTGGGCGTGGGAGAGGCCGGAAGAAATGCGATGCACGAAGATCTCGCATCGAATGGCCGGTGCGCGAATGCCACCAGCGGCAGCTTGCGGTCGTCGGAAAAATCAAAGTCTGCGAAGATCAGATCATCCCAATAACCGCAGACGCGCAGGCAGTCGCGCGCCTGCGCGATTGTTGACTGCGGAACCCGTTGGCGTGTCTGCACACTCATCTCATTCGCAATTGTCGGGCTCGAATGGACGACGAAAAAATGGACGAATTGGATCGGGTATCCGCGCGCATCGGCAGGCGATACCGCATTGCCAACGGCATTACCAGCGAATCAAAACTCAGCGCCAGTCCGCTTGCTGGAGGGCGCGCTTGAGGAGGAACTCTGCGCACCGCTGCGTCTTCTTTCCCTGAATGTTGATGGCCGACTGGATGCGCCGGTCGTAGCTCTCGACGTTGGTCACGTATTTCACCGCGTTGGTGAGGATGAGGCGGAAGACGCGGAACGTGTTGATGACTGCCGCCGAGCTGCGCTTTGAACCGTGGCGCGCGACCCACGTCGGCAACTTCACGCCGAGTTTCTCCGCGCCCGCATTCCAGCCGGCGGCGAGTTCAATGAAACGTCAGCAACGCGCCCGCCGCTAAAATGCGATGTTCGTCCGCACGCCGAGGATCAGCGCATTGTCGTGCTCCTTCGTGCCGCCAGGCTGGATGACGTATTGCGCGTGCGGTTGGATGGAGAGCCACGGCGCGACTTGGTAGCGATAGACGAGTTCGATGGTGGCTTCAAAGTCAGGCCGGCTAAGGGAAGTGTGGTCATGCTGGTTTGCGGCGGTCACGGCGCTCGCGACCTGATCGCTGATGCGGATGTAGGCGACGCCCAGCCCGAGCGCGTCGTCGTCGCGACCGGGGATCGCTCTGCGATAGTAAAGTCCGCCTTCCACCGAAAACTCGATGCAGTTGCGGTTCGGCGGCATCCAAACCGCATGAGCAAATGCGCCCAAACCTTGGACCTCGCTGCCCGGTTCGCGCCAGACCTCCTGCTCGATGTTCAGGTAAATCGCGTAGTTCGCGCCGCGATTGCGCGATTCGGCTGGCGCGAGGGACGATCCTAAATCCGAGAGCGTCACGTCGTAGATGTCCGCGAAATTGTCGGTGTGATAGAGGACGCCGGCTTCATAACTGCCTGCGAGACCGCGCTGCGGAACGACGCGCGCGGCGGGCGCTCCGAGCGGTCGGGCATCAGCGCTCGTGCGCGTCGCAGAGAGTTCCTCCTCCGTCACTTGATTGCACCGGTAGCTCATCTCGCCGACGAAGAGCGCGCCTTCGTCTGGTCGCAGCGCCCAATGCGTGCCGTGGCGATTGAATTCCGTGGACAGAGCCGCGTTGGGCGAAGGGTCCGGCGTCAGCCCCGGCGCTACGTTTCCGTCGAAGACGGCGGCTTGAATCGCGAACCCTTTGAGCGGCTCGATGCGCAGACGGATGCCGGGCGCGGCATTGGGAAAAACGGGCAGCGGCAAATTCGCGCTGAAGGCTTCGGGCGCACCGAAACCGCTCTGCACAAACAAGCCGCCGTAGGCATCGAGCACCGCGAACTCCGAATCGAACGTGATCTGCCCGACCCGCAGCGATAGCGGCCCTCGAACAAACTTTGCTCCACCCAAAGCTCGTAGAGTCGATAGGTGTCGTAAGCCTCGATGTTGCTGAACGTGCCGATGTCTCCGACGTAGTTTGCCGAGCCGTTCTCGCCATGCGGGTAGAAGCCATTGATGCGGAAGTGGCCACCTTTCCACCCGACGAGCTTTTCCAAGTCGATGTCCGCCCCGAGGTCGAGGATGCTGTTGTAAAGCACCCCGCGCTTGATCCCGTCGGAGACGACGCCGAGCCCGTCGGCGGTGTAGGTGAAGTTAAAGATGATTCCGCGATCCGCGAGCGACGTGCGCAGCCCGCCCCAATCGCCCGTCGCGTATTCGCGTTCCCACATCGACTGAATCTTCGGTGTCAGCGCGGGCACCGCATCGCCCGCGCGCAGCGTTGCGCCGGAGAGCGCGAGGAGGACGAGAGCGGCGACGAGTTTCATGCGCAGCGCGTCAGCCGCTTGAACGGGGTTTGAGTTGATTGGTCGCGGGCAGTTCCATCGGCGCGCGACTTCCTAGCCGGACGCCCGTCTGGTGCGCGAGGCGGAAGTCGGCGGCCTCAACGCCGTTCAGCCGACGAGGACTATTTCAACTGCAAACGCGACGATGGCGACCTTCGTCGAGTCGTCCGGCCGCGTAAGCCTCGAAGACGCGGCGGATCTCATCGCGCACGCGGCGGAAGACGGCGAATTGCTCGTCCTCAGTCCCGGTCGCGTGGGCAGGATCGTCAAAGCCCCAATGATAGCGATTCACCCGGCCGGGGAACATCGGGCACGCTTGATCGGCGTTGCCGCAGACGGTGATGACGGTCTCCACATTTCGCTCAAGGAATTCGCTGAGATGCTTTGAGCGGTGCTGCGAGATTTCGATGCCGATTTCCTGCATCGCCCGGATCGCGAGCGGATGCACGTAACCGGCGGGTTTCGATCCGGCGCTGGCGACTTCGATTGAATCGCCGACGGCGGCGCGAAGGATACCTTCGGCAAGATGGCTTCGGCACGAGTTTCCGGTGCAGAGGATGAGGACAAGTGGCTTGGTCATGCGGCGAGGGTTCTAACAGCACGCGTTCTTCAAACCTTGGACGCCCGGCAGGCATACCGACTTCGCCAGACAATCCGTATGTTTCGTGCCGAGTGTGAATGAGAGAACGCCATCCGCGAAGGTGGCTTCCTCGACAGGCAATTGCGTGATGGCGCAATCCTCGTATTCGACTTCGACCGGCAGATCGTCGGACTTCAAAAGCGGCTCGGCACCCGCGAGCACTTTCGCCAAGCCGCCGGGCAGGAAGCGATGATCCACGTCGTCAGCGACCCATGCTTGCAGGAGGCAGATTGAAGTGCGGTGAATGATACCTCCACAGTCGATGAACGCTTTATCGAGACGACCGACTTCGGTAATGTGCGCGTGCGCGGGAATGACATCGCCATCGGGCAGGATGAAGCGGAGTTCGGCGTTTGGATGCGTGGCGAGGTGCGTTTTGAATTCGCTGATTTTCATGAGTGGCTTGGTTGTTGATCGGACGTGGAGCAGCGGCCGGCATCGCGCACGCCACAGCACGCCGGAATGGCGAGGAGGGCACCGAGCACCGGGCCGGCAAAGTAAATCCAAAGGTGTTCGAGTTGGCTGCTGACAATGGCTGGAGCGAGGGAGCGTGCAGGGTTCATCGACGCACCGCTGATCGGGCCGGCGAACATCGCCTCCAAGGCAATCACCGCGCCGATGGCGATGCCCGCGGTGATGCCTTTTTCCTTCGCGCCAGTCGAGACGCTGAGGATGACGAACATGAGGAGAAAGGTGAGCACGAGTTCGAGGACAAAGCTCTGCATCGGCGCACCCGCGGGCAGCGTCGCGCCGAGCGTCGGGTCGGCCGGGAAGAGCAAGCGCAACAGTCCGCTGGCGACAAATGCGCCGAGCAATTGCGCGCCCACGTAGCCCGGGACGGCCTGCCACGGGAACCGCCCTGCCGCCGCAAAGCCTGTCGTAACCGCCGGGTTAAGGTGCGCCCCGCTCACGTCGCCGAGAGCGTAGATCATCGCCAGCACGATCAACCCGAAAGTCAGCGCAATCCCAGCGTGCGTGATCGCCCCATTGCTCGCGTGATTGATGACGATGGCTCCGGTGCCGGCAAAGACGAGAGCGAAGGTGCCAAGGAACTCGGCGAAAAGTTTCTTCATGGGTCGAGTCAGACTGCCGTTGCGCGTTTCGGCTTCTTCGCGCAGCAGGTGGAGACCTCCGCGAGCCAGCCGGTCTTGGGACGCATGGCAGCGAGACGGCGCAGGTCGCTTTTGAAAATGGGATGACTTTGCACGCAGTCCTGGAGGCATTGGAGATTCGCGTCCAGCTCCGCCGTCCGCTTTGCCGGCAGCGAGTAGATCATCCAGTTTTGATGCCGCTCCACTTCCACGAGTCCCTTGCCTTTGAGAAAGCCGAGATGCTTGGAAACCTTCACCTGCGACTCGCCGAGCAGTTCTTGAAGATGGCAAACGCAGAGCGGCCCCCGGCTCAACACGTTCAGGATGCGCAGGCGCGTCTCATCGCAAAAACACTGGTAGATTTGGATGAGTTGCGATGGCTGGAGCATAGGCGACCCATATTCCATTTATCGTATATTCCGTCAACAGGATATAGATTTTCGCCGCTCATTCTTCGATGCGGTCCGATGTCATTACTGCGACTTGCGGTGCAATACGGGCGGGATGGCTGAAAGACGCGGACCTGAGCGCGATTCCGAGCAGCGAGGGCAGAGCGATTTCATGTGCGGGTTTCAAGAGGCAATGAGTGCAGGCGCAGTGCATTGGCGATGACGGAGACGGAGCTGAGGCTCATCGCGGCGCCAGCGATGACGGGACTAAGCAGGATGCCGAAGAAGGGATAAAGCAGTCCGGCGGCGATCGGGATGCCGAGGGCGTTGTAGAGGAAGGCGAAGACGAGGTTTTGGCGGATGTTGCGCATGAGCGCGCGGCTGAGCTGGACGGCGCGGACGAGGGCGCGGAGGTCGCCGCCCAGGAGCGTGATGCCCGCGCTTTCCATCGCCACATCGGTGCCGGTTCCCATCGCGATGCCCACGTCGGCGGCGGCGAGCGCGGGGGCGTCGTTGATGCCGTCGCCCGCCATCGCCACGCGCACGCCTTTTTGGCGGAGGTCGCGGATGATGTCGTGCTTGTCGGCGGCGCTGACTTCGGCGGTGACTTCATCAATGCCGAGCGTCTGCGCGATGTGCATGGCGGTGGCTTGGTTGTCGCCGGTGAGCATGAGGATTTTCAAACCGAGCGCGTGCAGGGCGCGGATGGCTTCGGGAGTTGATTCCTTGATGGCATCGGCGACGGCGATGAAGCCGGCGGCTTTTCCGGCGATGGCGATGAAGATGACGGTCTGCGCCTGCGCTTGCAGCGGCGCGGCTTCGGCGATGAGCGGGTCGAGACCGGTGATGTTGTGCTCTCGGAGAAAGGCGGGCTTGCCGATGAGCACGTCGCGCGCATCGACGCGGGCGCTGACTCCGCCGCCGGTGGTGCTTTGGAAATCGGTGACGGCGCGCAACGTAAGGCCGCGATCTTTTGCGCCCGCGACGATGGCGGCGGCGAGCGGATGTTCGCTGGAATGTTCGACACTGGCCGCAATGGCGAGCAGTTCGTTCTCCTCCACGCCAGCGACGGCGCGGCAGGACATGAGGCGCGGTTTCCCTTCGGTGAGTGTGCCGGTTTTGTCCACGACGAGCGTGTTCACTTTCTCCAATCGCTCCAGTGCTTCGGCGTTCTTCACGAGCACGCCGGCCTGCGCGCCGCGGCCGACGCCGACCATGATGCTCATGGGCGTGGCGAGGCCGAGTGCGCACGGGCACGCGATGATGAGCACGGCTACGGCATTCACGAGCGCGTGGGCGAGACGCGGCTCCGGGCCGAGGAAAAACCACAGCGCGAATGTGAGCGCGGCGATGCCGAGCACTGCGGGCACGAACCAGCCGGCCACGCGGTCGGCGAGCGCCTGGATCGGCGCGCGGCTGCGCTGCGCCTCGGCGACCATTTGCACGATGCGCGCGAGCATCGTCTCGCCGCCGACGCGCTCGGCGCGCATGAGGAAAGCGCCGGTGCCATTGATAGTGCCCCCGGTCACGGCGTCGCCCGCGCCTTTCGCCACGGGCATCGGCTCGCCGGTGAGCATCGCTTCATCCACGCTCGACTGCCCCTCGGTGACGACGCCATCCACGGGCACTTTCTCGCCGGGCCGCACGCGCAACGTCGCGCCTGCGGTCACTTGGTCGAGCGGCACCTCGCGCTCGGTGCTGCCGTCCACGATTCGCGCGGTGGCGGGCGCGAGATTGAGCAGCGCACGGATGGCGCTGCCGGTGCGCGAGCGGGCGCGCAATTCCAGCACCTGCCCCACGAGGACGAGCACGACGATGACGGCCGCCGCCTCGAAATAAATCCCCGCGCCGCCATCCGGGAAAGCCCCCGGCGCAAGCATCGCCGCGACGCTGTAGGCGAACGCCGCGCCGACTCCGAGCGCGATGAGCGTGAACATATTGAAGTGCCCCGTGCGCACAGACCGCGCGCCGCGCACAAAGAACGGCCAGCCCGCCCACAGCACGACCGGCGTGGTGAGCCCGAACTGCGTCCAGCGCGACGCCGTGCCCATGAACCAATGTGGTGCGCCGGGAAACAAGTGCCCCATCGCCAGCACGAAGACCGGCAGCGCGCAGAACGCCCCGACCCACAAGCGCCGGGTCATGTCGCGCAGCTCGCTGTCGTCCTCCGGTTCGGCGGCCGTTCCGACTTTGGGCTCCAAGGCCATCCCGCAGATCGGGCACGCGCCCGGTTGATCCCGCTCGATCTCCGGGTGCATCGGGCAGGTGTAGATCGTTCGCGCCTCAGCCTTCCAAACCGGGTTGCGCTCCAGCGCCATGCCGCACTTGGGACAATCGCCGGGTTTGTCCGATTCCACGCCGGGGCACATCGGACAGAAATACTTCGCCGTTGCCGATGGCTTCACATCGCTATGGCAGCAAGATGCAGTGGATTGCGCTGCCGGTTTCTCGGCGTCCGCGGATGTAGGCTGTGGCATAAGTAAACGGCTCCCGCTAGTGATGCTTGTAGTAGCCGACTCCGCGAATGTCGTTCCACGCCGTCGTCTGATGGCAAAGGAAGCACTGATTGACCTTAGCGTTCGGCTGTCCGCAAATCTTTTGGTCGATCATTTGGAAGTGCATCATGTAGTGGCTCGGCGGCGCTTGATGGCATTGGGCGCAGGACTGCGACGCAGCCGATGGGTGGCGGAATTCGGGGATCGTCCACTTGATCGTGCGGTGGCATTGCGCGCAGTCTGTGCCGAACAGGCCGACGTGCCGGTCTTTGGTCTGGTGGCAGGTGGCGCAGTTGAGCAGCGCTTCCTCGGCGGCTAGATGGGCGTTGGGGAGTTGCGGTCTGTCGGGTGATTGGGCGAGCCAGCTTTGGATTTTCTCCATGTCTGGTGGTGGCGATCCGCCGCTTTCGAGCATCAGACAGCCGATGTGCCCGAGCGCGGCGTGATCCATCTTCGTCGTGCTCGCCACTCGGCCTTGATGTTCGAGATGGCACACGGCGCATTCGCTGATCTCCGCATGGAAGGCGGTCGGCTGGCGTTGCAAGATGGTCTTGTTGTCGGCGTGGCAGACGATGCAGTTCTTCGCCTCGACACCCTTACTCGGCGTGTGGCACGCGGCGCAGTTGTTTTCGAGAAAGGCGTGGTCCTGCGAGAGCTTCCCCGGAATGACCGCGCGCTGGGCGGCGGCTTGCGCGGATGGGTAGTGCATGACGGCAAGTGTCGCCGCAGCAACTCCGACTAAGATGAGCGCAATCCAAAGGACGAACTTGGTCATTTGAACCACCTCAGTCCGAAGTAAATTCCCGAGTAAATGTGCGCGGCGAGCAGCACATACATACCCACCGAGAGGATGATGTGGACGGTCAGCGCGCGGGCAAACCAGCGCTTCAGCAGCTCATGCGTGCGGATCGAATACTCCAGATCCGCCACGCCTTCGGCAAAGGTCGTGACTTGTCCGGCTGGATTGTCGGACGCAAAGGACAGCCCTAGTGAAGCGAGGCCGGCGGTTAGCAATGGTGCTTTGGGAAGACCCTTCCTTTCCGCGACAGACTTCTCCAAGACTCCCCACGCGCTATCGAGATCGCCCCGCGCGGTCTGCAAGAGCAGGAGCTTGTCCTTCATATCGAGATTCACGAAGGGAGTCAGATACCGGAGGACAAACCCGGTCACGACGACGAGCAGCATCGTCGCAGTGAGCGCGATGCCGAGCGGGCTGTGATACTTGTGTCCGGTGTGAATGAGCGCGAGCAGCGCTCCGACGATGCCGGTGTAGATGTGGATCGAAAGCCACGTTTGCAGC
>JBBRXP010000126.1:0-16836 GCA_038238555.1 Chthoniobacterales bacterium
CGCGCCGACTCGTCGTAAGGCTTCATCGAGTCGGTTCATAACGGAACGCAGGCTTCCAGCCTGTGCGGACAGCGGGCTTCCAGCCCGCGGGCAAACGTGGCAAAAAGTGCGGTGTGCGGCAGGCAGGATGCCTGCCCTCTGCTGGAAGCCTGTGTTCCGGATCTCATAGGTTCTGGATGGTCGCGTCCGTCATCTGGCTCGTGCTCAGGCGACCGCCGAGGTCCGGCGTGCGCGCGCCGTCTTTCAGCGTGCGCTCGACTGCTTGGTCGATGCGCGCGGCGGATTCTTTCTCACCGATCCAGTCGAGCATCATCGCCGCGCCGAGGATCGCGGCGATGGGGTTGGCGATGCCTTTGCCCGCGATGTCCGGCGCAGAGCCATGCACCGGCTCGAACAGCGAGGGGAACTGCCGCTCAGGATTCAGATTCGCGCTCGGCGCGAGGCCCATCCCGCCGATGATCCCGGCGCTGAGGTCGGTGAGGATGTCGCCGAAAAGATTCGAGGCGACCACGACATCGAAGTGCTCCGGGCGGCGCACAAAGTTCAGCGCCGCGGCGTCGATGTGCTGCTTGTCCGTCGTCACGTCGGGGAACTGACCGCGCATCTCCTCCAGGATTTCATCCCACAAAACGTAGCCGTATTTCTGCGCGTTGGATTTCGTGATCATCGTCAGCCGCGAGCGCCGCGTGCGCGCGAGCTCGAAGCTGAATTTCAAAATCCGCTCGATGCCGCGCCGCGTGTGCAGCGCGGTCTGCACGGCGAATTCCTCCGGCCTCCCGACTTTGAAGCGTCCGCCATTGTCAATGTATTCGCCCTCGGAGTTTTCGCGGACGACGACCATGTCGATCGGCGCATCGCTCCGCAGCGGCGAGCGCACGCCGGGAAAAAGCCGCGCCGGTCGCACGCAGGCATACTGATCAAACGTCTGCCGGATGCGGATGAGCGGCGTGAGCGTGATGTGATCGGGGATTTTTTCCGGCCAGCCGACCGCGCCGAGAAACATCGCCTCGAACGGCCGCAGCACTTCGAGAAAATCCGCCGCCATCACGCGGCCATGCTCCGCGAAATAATTCGCGCCCCATGGAAAACTCGTGAAGCGCAGCGCGAAACCGCCGGTTTTTTTTGCCGCCGCGTCGAGCACGCGCACGGCCTGGTCAGTGACCTCCGGGCCGATGCCGTCGCCGGGATAGAGTGCGATTTGGTATTCCTTCATGGGTTGGTGCCTATTGATTTGCCTGGATATTTCACGAGCCAGAGAAAGCGCGGCGCACGGAGCCTCTGGGGAGCGCACTCGTCCCGAGTGCTGGTTTCGGCTTCCCGCCAAAACGAACTTCCAAACGCTCTCAAACGGACGGCGCATTCCGATCTCGCGACGGCTCGAAAGTCCGCACCGGCGGGACGCCGGCGCCAGCACTCGGGACGAGTGCGCTCCCGGATGGCGCAGCGACGCTTTGGAGTGAAAACATCATGTGACCTCTTTGAGCGCCGTCGCCACGGTTTGCGGCTCGGTGAATTCAGCGAGCCCTTCGGCTCCGCCCTCGCGGCCGATGCCGGAAGTTTTCATCCCGCCGAACGGCGCTTCCGGCGTGGGGCCGCTGCCGCTGTTGATCGCGACGTGGCCGAAGTGCAGCCGCTCCGCGCAGCGTCGCGCGCGCTCGGCGTCGGCGGTGAAAACGTAAGAGGCCAGACCGTAGGGCGTGCTGTTCGCGGCGGCGATCACGTCGGACTCGGTGGAGAACGATTGCACCGCGACTACCGGGCCGAAGGTTTCCTCGCAAGACGCGAGCATCTCGCCGGACATGCGCGTGAGCAGCGTCGGCGGGAAAAAGCAGCCCCAGTCCCCGGACGGCGCGTGCAGCTCATCGCCGAGTATTTTTTCCGCTCCGCGCTTGAGTGCATCGGCGACGTGCGCCCGCACTTTCTCAAATCCGTCGCGGTTGATGAGCGGGCCGATGTCGGTGCCCGCCTCGAGGCCGTTGCCGACTTTCAATTTCGCCATCCGCGCGGCCAGCGACTCGACGAAACGGTCGTGGATTTCCGCCTGCACATACACGCGGTTGGCGCAGACGCAGGTCTGCCCCGCGCAGCGGAATTTGTTCGCGACCAAAGCCTCGGCCGCCTGCTCCGCGTCCGCGTCCTCGAAGACGATGCACGGCGCGTTGCCGCCGAGCTCGAGCGCCATCCGCTTGATGTGCGGCGCGGCCTGGCGCGCGAGCATCGCGCCGATTTCAGTCGAGCCGGTAAAGCTGATCACGCGCACCGCCGGGTGCTCGCAAAAAATTTTCCCGATGGGGGCGGCCTTGCCCATGACGAGGTTCAGCCGCTGCATCGGCAGACCGATTTTTTCGAGCAGCGTCCAAAATGCGATCGCGCTCAGCGGCGTGAGCGCCGCCGGCTTCAGCACCACCGCGCAGCCCGCCGCGAGTGCGGCGGAAAGTTTTTTCGAGAACTGCGCGAGTGGAAAATTCCACGGCGAGATCAACGCGGCCACGCCCGCGGGCCGGTGATGCACCGTCCACTCGCACTCGCGGATTTTTTCGGGGAGCGTGCGCGCTTCGAGCGATTCGAAATGCCCGGCGAAGAACCGGAAAAATCCGGCGGCGTAATCCACTTCGACCAGCGACTCCTTGAGCGGCTTGCCCTGTTCGAGCGTGATGATGCGCGCGAGTTCATCGCGGTGCTCGGCGAGCGCGCCGACGATTGCATTCAGCCACTCGCGACGCTCGGCCCGCGGCGGAGTGGAGGCGAGACTTTGCGCCGCCGACTCGACCGCTCGCAGCGCGGCGCTTTCGCCCATGTCGGGAAGTTCGGCGAGGAGCTCGCCCGTCGCCGGATTCACCACAGGAAAACGCGCGCCGCTCGAAGCGGCCCATTGACCGCCGACGTGGCCAGCCAGATGCGGAAGCAGGGGAGATGAGATCATGGTGTTGTTTGTGAAAGTGTCAGTCACTCGCCGTGAATCCCCACGTCCTTCGGCGTGAGCGGCGTGAGCTTGATATTTGCCCCGATGTCTTTGGCTTGTCGCAACTGCTCCTTCGTGTCGGCGTCCGCGATCCACGGTTTCAAAATCACATCATCGCGCGTGGCGGTGCCGCGCAGCGGACTCGTCGCCGCGAGTTCGAAGAGGCCGGTGCCTTTCGCGATGAGTTGCGGGTCCGCCGTGCGCCATTGCGCTTCGGTGAAGTGGCGCTGCTCGCCGAAGCTGAACTCCCCGGCGCTCGAGAAGTTCACGTTGCCGAGATGGGTGAAGGCTTCCTCGTCGTAGGGAGGCTGGGCTTCGCGAAAAATCTTCATGTTGCAAAACTCGCAATTGTTCACCGAGAGATTGTTGAGGAAGCACCAGCGGTTCGGCGCGAGATGCGGGGTCACAAATTTGCCGGCGGTGTGCGCGCGATAGGTCTCGAGGTTCTGTGCGATCGGCGTGCCGGCATCCACTTTCGCGATGCGGGGAAAAACGTAGTCGGCGGCGATGCCGGTCTTCACGAGCTGAAACACGCAGGCGCTTTCCACGATGGTGTTGTGCGCGATCAAGTTGTCGCGGCTCATGATGTAGCCGAGGTCGCGTCCGTGGTCGCGCCGATCGGTGAGGCTGCCATCGTCCTCGTGCGGGGGATCGGCATCGCCCCACGATCCCTGCACGGGCGCGGCGAGACGATACATGTAGTTGTTCACCACTTCATTGTGCGTGCCGAAGATGCGCACGCCGGAGACCTTCTCCGCGCGAGGGTCGTCGGCGGGCAGCAGATTGAGGATGATGTTGCCGTAAATTTTGTTGTAGCTACCGTCGCGGATGGAGATGGCGCCCTCGCAGTTGATGAAGGTGTTATTGCGCACCGTGTTGCGGCCCGACTTGATCCCGATCAGCTCGCCCTCGCCGTTGCAACGCTCAAAGAGATTGGCCTCCACTACGCCGTGCAGCAACACCGTCTCGCCGCCGTTCTGCCCGATGTTCGCGCGATGCTGGAAATGGTTGTGATCGATTCGCAGGTAGCGGCTGCCGGCGTGGCTCGAAACGTAGTCGCCCGTGCTGCGCGTCGTGCGCGGACTGAATTGGCAATGATCCACCCGCACCTGCGAAGACCGCTCGATGCCCACCGAGTGATACCCATCCTTCTCCGTCGCCCCGCTGTCATCCGCGGCGAACTTGCAGCGCGAGACGCGCACCTGCTCGCTGTCGAGCACCTGCAGCCATTGCTTCGCGGGGAGGAGCCGATGCGCGAAAACGAAGCCCTCCCGCGTGACCCACTTCGAGTTGCGCACCGTCATCGTGTGCGTGCCCTTCAAGACCACCGCGCCCGGCGTTTCGCTCCGGATGTGCAACGGCTCCGTTTCACTGCACTGCGCCCTTACGTTCAACGGCGCGTCCAGCACATACTCGCCCGCCTTCACCACGATCTCCCCGCCCGTCCTGGCCTTGGTGACAGCCTTGATGAGCGACGCAGTGTCGGTCACGACGATCGGCGATGCGATCGCCGCATCGGCGGATGCGGCGGTGAGGAGGAGAAGCAATCGGGAGAGGAATTTCACGTCGTTCGAGTTACTTCAAGACGCCGGCCTTGATGCGATACATGACGACCTTTGATTTGAAATCATCTTCGAGAAAAACCACGAACTCGCCGTCCTTGCGGCGGTGCGCGACGAGACATCCGCGGATGTCCTGCAGGCCGATCTCGCCCACTTCCTCGCTCGGCTCGAGGTGGCCCGCGGCGGTGCCATCGGCGGCGCGGAAGATTTCCACGCGGCCGGTTTTCACGTCGGCGGCATTGGATGCACCGGTGTAGGCGGCGAAAATTAAATCGCCCGCGACGTCGAAGCTCTGCGGCTCGCAGGAGGAATGACCCAGCGTGCCGGCGGCGTAGGGCAGCACGATTTTCCAGCGCAGTTTGCGCGCGCCGCGCAGACAGCCATCGTAGCGCGCGAGCACGGGGCCGCTCGGTTTCCAATGCTGGTTTTTGTGTTCGTCCTTGGTGCCCGCGAGGAAGAGCGTGTCGCTCTCCGGCAGGTAACGCACGCGCTTCACTTCCTTGAATTCGCCGGGGTGCGCGAAGGTCTGCATTTTCTCGAAGCTCCAGATCGGGCTGCCTTTCGCGTCGAGTCCCTGCGAGGGAAAAAAGCGGAGGCCCTTCGTCTCGGTGGCGAACCAAACGTTGCCGCGCGCGTCCACCCACCAGTCCTGCCCCGCGGGTGCGTCCGCGCCGCTGCCCGGTTCGAATTCGCCGTCGTCGAACGCGCCGTTCCCGTTTGCGTCGCGCCAAATCCATTCGCCTTTCGCCGGCTGATGCGGCGGCCAGCTTGCATCGCGTTCGTCCTTCACGCGCCCCTTCGCGAAGAACGCGCAGGGAATCGCAATCTCGCCATCGCTCTCCGGCGCGAAGCGATAGACCTGCAAATGCTGGCTGTCCATTTCATCCACGAAGAGGAAGCGCCGGCCCGCGATGCGCCGCACCGATGCGCCCGCCGACGAGATGTGCAGCCGCGGGTCGTGCGGATATTTGAAACGATCGACCGTGCAGCCCGCGTAGCTCCATTCGCGCCCGGCGGGCTGCGAGTAGTCGAGCTTGAAATGCTCCTCCTTGGTGAAGGCATCGGTGTCGCTCGCCGGATCGAAATCCGCGCGGTCGATGAACGTGAGGCCGAGGAGACGCCAGTTGAGTTTGCCGCCCGCGAGCGCGTAACTCTCGAGCACCGTGCCGCCGCCGCCGGTTTGCCCGTCTTGCGCGACGTAGAGGTTGCCCTTCGCGTCGCAACCGAGCGCGCGCACATCGTTGAAACGGCGGTCGCCGAACACGCCGCGCGCCGCGTGAATGCCGCCCGGTTCGCCGATGCGCCCCGTGAGCTTCATCTCCTTCGCATCCGGCACCGGCGCGAACATCAGAACCTGCTGCGCCGGGCCGGTGTCCGCGACGAGCACGCGATTGTCGTGGAAACAAATCGCGCCCGGCACGACTTCGCGCGGCAGCGTTGCTTGCATCAGCAGCTTCTCGCCGCGACCGAAATACAGCACACGCGCCGCCGCGCCCGCCGCCGCATCGAGCATCGCGAGGTTGCCCCAGCGGTCCATCGCCAGCGGTCCCGCGCGGTCCACTTTCCAATGGCGCGTGAGCTTCATCGTCTCGCAGTCGAACACTTGGATCTCCGACGAGTTCGGGTCGCTCACGAAAAGCTGCTTCTCATCCGCGGCCATCCCGGCGAGCGGCGCGCCGCCTTTTTCCGGCGTCTCGGCGAGGATGAGAAACGACTCCTTCAGCGTGTCGCCCATGCCGCCTTTGCCACCGGGAAATGGAGCGGCCTTCGCGATGTCGCTGCGCAACCGTCGCGACACGCCAAACCAATTCGAGCCTTTCGGCGGCCATGTGTTCTCATCCTTCAACGCGCCGCCTTCATTCACCATGACCATGCCGATGAAAACGTATTTGGAATTCACCGCGACAGCCTTGCCGCCCTCCTGTCCCCAGCCGTGCGTGTGCATCGCGTAGCGCACGAGTTTGCCCCCGCGATATTCGCCGACGTTGCCGCCGCCTTCCTCCCACTCGACGTTCGTGAAAACGGTCCCATCGTCCGCCACCGCCATCGCGCGGATGTCCTGCTGCACCCACCGCTGCGCCCCCGGATAAGTATTGCCCAGCCACGACGTGACGTGCGGCAGCGCGCGACTGTTGAAAGCCGGCGGCTCCACGGCGAAAGCCGAAGCGACGTGGCTGAGGAGGACGAGCAGTCCGAGAAGGTGAGCGCTCGCGTGATCCCGCTGCGCCGGTTTTTCTTCGCTCATCGAACGAGAGGCTGCGGTTTCCACCAGGCGTCGAGTTGCGCGAGCAGGTCGGCCACGATGTCGGGGTGTTGCTTCGCGAGATCGGTTTCCTCGCGAGGGTCGGCTTGCACGTCGAAGAGCATCGGCTGCGCGGCGACGAGAGTTTCGCGCAGGTCCGGGGTGATGTATTTGTCGGCGGGAATAATTTTCAGCGGCCCCGCGGCTTCATGCGTGCGCGGGACGATGAGCCGCCAGTGTCCGTCGGTGACCCACCGCCAGAGCAGATTGGCCGCCGGATCCTCGAGGGTCTGCGAGCGGACGGTGAAGTCCTCGCCAAGGACGTATTTGCGCGCCTTCACCGCGTCGCGGTCGAGCAGGTCGATGCCGGGCAATCCGGCGGGCGCTTTCACGCCGAGCGCGGCGAGCACGGTGGGCAGGAGATCGATGGATGAGGCCAGCGCGTCGGTGCGCTGCGGCGTCACCTTGCCCGGCCAGCGCACGAGGATCGGCGTGCGATGGCCGAGGTCGTAGGGCGTGGTCTTGTTCTTCGGCGCATACACCGGGGCGTCGAGCGACTGCACCCAGCCGTTGTCGGCCAGGTAAAGGACGATGGTGTTCTGCGCGAGGCCCTCGCCGTCGAGATAGCCGAGCAATTCGCTGCACGTTTCATCGAACCACGCGCACATTGCCCAGTAGCGGGCGAGGTCCGCCGAGGGTGTCAGACGCTGGTATTTTTCAAAGAGCCGCTGCGGTGGCGTGTGCGGAGTGTGCGGCATCATCGGCGCATACCAGACGAAGAAAGGTTTCTCCGCGCGGCGCGCTTCGCCGATGAAATCATAGATGGGCTGCAAGCCCTCGCGTCCGATTTTTAGACCCGCATCGCCATGCCGGGTGCCGCGCGTCATGCCGTGGGTGAAGCCGCCGTGGGTGAAAGCGCCCTGCCACCATTTGCCCGTCTGGAGGCTGAGGAAGCCCTGCGCCGCGAGCAGACGCGGCAGCGTGGGAATGTCGTCGAGGGCGGCGTCCCAGCGGGCGGCGAGTTCGACCGACGAACCCCGCCCACCCTTTTTCCCGGAAGGATCCGCCGGGGGATCGTTGGCCGTGACTTCGTGCTGATGCGGATAGCGTCCCGTGATGATGGAGGCGAGGCTCGGACAGCACAGGCTGCTGGGCACAAAGCCGCGCGTGAACGTGAGGCTCTGCGCCGCCAGCCGGTCGAGATGCGGCGTCTGAATGTGCGGGTGCCCCATGAACCCGTAGTCGTTGGCCCCCTGATCGTCGGAAATGATCAGGACGACATTCGGCGGAGGTTCCGCCGCTTCCGTGAACGATGCGGTGGCGGAGAAAAAACAGATGCACGCGAGGCCGGTGAGAAAAATTTGTTTTCGGGGTCGGATGGGTGCGGGCGCTTATTCCAGGAGTCGCTCGCCGCGCGTGTATTTTTTCACCGCATCACGATCCAGCGTCAGCCCGAGCCCGGGCTTGTCCGGAATCGGCAACATGCCGTCGGCATCGATCTTCCATCCGCCGGCGGTGATTTCATCAATGAACGGTGAACCGGTGAGATACTCGACCAGATCCGTTTCGGGGAAGGCCGAGGCGAGATGCAGGTCCGCGGCGAGCCCCACCGCGGTGTTCCAGCCATGCGGGATGAAGCGGATCCCATGCTCCTGAGCCATCCAGGCGATTCGGCGTTCCTCGCTGATGCCGCCGCATTTGGTGACATCCGGCTGCACAATGTCGAAGGCGCGCGCCTCGAGCCATGGCTGAAAGCTCTGCCGCCGGGTTAGCACTTCGCCGCCCGAGATGGGCACGGGCGAATGCTCGCGCAGCTTGGTGTAATCCTCGAGCGCGTCGGGACGCAGCGCCTCCTCGAACCAATGCACGTCGTAATTGGCGAGCATCTTTGCGGTGTTGAGCGCCCACTTGTAACCATTGGGCCAATGCGCATCGCTGCCGCCGGCATCCACCATCAATCTCGAGTCAGCACCCACTGCTTCGCGCGCGGCGCTCACGATGGTTTCATCCATCGCGGCACTGCGCCGGCCGAACGGCCCCCAGCCGATTTTGAAAGCGCGGAAGCCTTGCGCCTTCACCGAAAGCAAATGGTCGCGCAGCTTCGCCGGTTCCTGCATGAGCAATGATGCGTAGGGCTGCACGCGCTCGCGACACCGCCCGCCAAGCAAGCGCCCGACTGGCTGTCCGGTCGCCTGCCCCAGCAAATCCCACAGCGCAATATCGATCCCGCTGATGGCGTGCGTGAGCGAGCCGCCGCGTCCGAGCCAGAACGTATTCTGGTGGAGCTTCTCGCTCACACGCTCGGGCTCGAGAGCGTTCTCTCCGCGATAAAGCGGCTCGAGCACGGCGAGCGCCGCGCGGACGAGCGCATCGTTGGTGAACACGCTGCCGAGGCCGATCGCGCCTTCGTCCGTGTGGACGGCGAGGAGTGTGTGGACGCAGTCGTCCGGCCGCAGCTCGTTGCTCCAGCCACCTTCCGGTGTTGCGCCGCGCAATCCGGCACAAAGTATTTCACGAATTTTCATGGGTGGTTTTTTGCTTTCGCCTGGCGATGCGGACGCTGAAACAATTTGGCCTTGGGCGCAAAGGTCACGTCTGGGTCGAGTGGGAAAATGGGGCGCGGGCAACGCGTGTGACCGAGCGTGCGGAGATTGGCGCTCGATGAGCCGGGTGCGTCCACGTTGACCATCCGCGCGCACCAGCCGGTGAACATGTGGTGCTGGCAGTGCGGCGACTTCACCACCACGGCATCAAAGCGCTTCGGATCCTGGCCGTGCGCGTAAAAAAAAGATCGGTCATACAGGCTTACCGCGCGGCTGCTGACCACCAGCGTGAAGTTATCCGATTCCAGCACAGCAGTCGGCCCCGCGAACCACTCTTCGCCAAAGGATTCGCTCCGGAACTGGCCGTCAGCGAGCAAGCGCACTTTTGCGCTGATTGGGAATGGCTGAAAACGTCGCGGATCAAGCGTGCCGCCAACCGTGACGGCGATCCTCGCGCCGACGCCTGCTTCAAAGGCCGTTTGCACCGCGGGCGCATCGACGAGTGGCAGCAGCGTGCGGCCCTTGTAGCCGGTCTCCACGAGCTTGCGCAGAATGGCGTTGCTGTCGCCGGAAGCCCCGGAGCTGGTGGCATCCGCGGCATCCACGAGGCCGACGGTGCCTTGCTGATTGCCGGCGGCAATGCGCGCCATTTCTTCGAGACTCACGAGCGGCACCTGCATCTTTCCGTGGTTCGCCCAGAAACCTTCCGCGATGCGAATCGCCTCGCGCTCCGCGCGCGCCGGGTCGTTGTCCGTGACCACGAAACTGTAAGTCTGCAACTCTGGGACGTCGGTGAACGGGTTGCCAATAAACATGCCCGCGGAGAGTCCGCCGGGACTGATCTCGACTGCCTGCGCCTGCGCGATGCTCCGCCCGAAAAGCCCAGTCGCAGTGATGAGTTCATCGCCGCGCACGAGCGCGGGAATGGCGACCTTCGCGGTCACAGGCTGCACTTCACCGCTGACGAGTCGCAGCAGCAGCCGGGCGGCACGCTGGCCCGTCTCGAAAAAATCCACATGCGGATAGGTATGATACGCCACCACGGCGTCGCTGTGCTCGAGCATCCGATCCGTCAGGATGCCGTGCAGATCGAGCGACACGACGATGGGAATTTTCTCACCGAGAATCTTGCGCGTCTCGGCGAGCAGACAGCCCTCGGGGTCGGGTTCCTCTTCGCTCGCCATCGCTCCGTGCATGCAAAAATAGACGCCATCCACCGGCGGCGCCGCGCGGATCCCGGCGAGAAACTCGTCCGCAATCCGATGCCACGCGCTGGCGGCAAGCGTCCCGCCGGACGTGAGGAAGAATGCGCTGTATGTGGGAACCAACTCCACGCCAGGCGCCGCATCGAACACATTCAACGCGCCGCCCACTTCGTTCCGCACGCTGCGATGATAGCCAAGAAATTTTCCGCCCCGGCGCACCGCAAAATCATGGTAACCGCTCAGGTGCGGGTTAAAGGTTGAAACCTCCTGTTTGCATTCAGCGATGAGAATCTTCGGCATGCGGCATTCAGTGGATGCGTTCATAGTCCCTGGCAAAAAACACCCGGATGCCCACGATGAGCAGCAGCGCCCCCGCAAAATAAATCAGTGCGGCACCAGTGAGCATCCCTTCGATGCCGACGGTTTCTTTCCACATGCCGCCACACAGCAGCGCAAGGCCCGACATGACCCCGCCGCAAAGATTGAGCACGCCAACCGCCGATGCGCGGGTGTCCGCGGGCACGACCTCAAACGCGGAGGGAAATATGTTTCCCATCATCAACCCGCTGAACAGGCCGAACCCCGCGGCCGCCAGCCGCGTGCCCGTGAGCGTGACGCTGCTGCCGAGGGCGTGCAGACACGGCGCGCAAAGCAACAGGCTGGCGGTCAGCAGCCAAAAGCGCGCGGCCTTGGTGCGTTGAAAAAGCCAGTCGGCGAGCACGCCGCCGCCCAGCATCCCGAGGAGCGTTGCACTTTGCAAAAAGGCGGTGGCATTGAACGCGGCCGCGGCGAGATCGAGGTGGAACTTCTCGTGCAGAAAATTCGGCAGCCAGCCGTAGATCAGCCACAGGCCAAAGACGAATCCTGGGAACACGACGCACAGCAGCAGGAAGCTCGGCACTTTCACCAGCTCCGCCATGGCGATGCTCGCGCCCGTCTTCCTGGTCTCGGCCTGCCCTTCTTCGCTGACGCCCCGCAGAAATAAAAAGCACGGCACGGCATAGAAAACGCCCACCGCGCCGAGGATAAAAAACGCTTCGCGCCAATGGCCGCGCTGGGCCATCCAGCCGCCGAACCAAGCGCCGCCAAGGGTGCCGGCGATTTGGGCGGTGGTGAGCACTGCGATGGCACGCGAGCGTTTCGCGGGAGGATGGGCATTGGCCGTGAGGGCAATGGCGGACGGCATGTAGAGCGACTCGGAGACACCCATCGCCGCGCGTAATGCGAGGAGCATGAAGACCGACGTCGCGAAGCCCGTAGCCACCGTCACCATGCTCCAGACCACGAGGCTGAGGACCACGAGAAGGCGCTTGGAAAACTTGTCGCCGATTTGTCCCGCGATTGGGCAGACGAATCCATAGACCCAGAGGAAGAGAGAGCCGGCAAGACCAAGCTGCGTGTCGGTAAAGCCAAGGTCGGACTTGAGCACCGGAAACATCGCGAAGATCGCCTGGCGATCGCAATAGTTCAGAAAATAGGCGCCCCACATGAACGTGACGAGCCACGCCGCCTGCCCCGGAACTCCTGATGTTATTTGCTGTGGCTTGCTCACGTTTCGAGAACGGTTTTCGGTTTCACTGCCAGCGCCACGACCGCGATGCAATCGTCTTGTTGCGTCAGGCACCGCGCTCGCATCGTGACGCGTCCGCGCCTTACTCTTTGCCAATGGCGGCCAGGACTTCGGCTCGATGACTGGACCATTCGGGGGAAGCGGTGGCCTCCCAGACCCGCAGGTTATCAAGCTGGATGGACTTGCCGCGAACGGTGAAGCCCACCATGTTCTTAGTCGGGTGGTTGAGACCTTCAGACTTAAGATAGCCGGCGGGTTTTCCATCAATGCTCACGAGCATCTCGTCACCGACCACTCCCACGCGGGCCTGGTGCCACTTGGTAAGGTCAAGGACGATCTTAAAGGAGGCATACTTATCCTTGATACTGGCCAGGATTTGCTGCTTCTCGGCCGGAGTCGTGGTAGCATCCCCATAGAGCTTCGCGAAGATTTCGTTCTTCATGCGCCCGAGCTTGGCGTCGGCGAGTTGCACCTCGGTCGGGGGTGATCGTGGCGCGGATGATATGCCCGGCATGAGAGCCCTTGTAGTCACTGTCTTCCATGTGGAAGTTGACGTCCCGCGAGTCGTCAAATTTGAAGGAAAATTCGGCGATGATGTTCTTGTAGGAAAAGTGTGGTTGAACGTAGGCGTAGGCGCCGTGTTTATCCTCGGGATTTTCCGCAGCCGTGACGACCCCGTTTTGAATCTCGAAAAATCTCTTCCCGACGGCCCACTTTGGCAGCATCCCGCTCCGCGAGAAATCGTCTTCAAACAACAGCTTCCCTGGCATTCCGACAAGCGGCTGATCGGCGAGGGATACTTCCCCGGTCGCAAACAGGGTGATGACGCAAAAGAGCGTGACGCGAATAATAGAGTTCATAAGTAAGCGATGGAGATTTGTTTTTCGCGTTGCGAGGTTCAGGCATCGAGTCCGGGGAGGCTGCTCTTTTTGTTCGTCCCAAACTTATCCACCTCCAGGCCCATCTGCTGGAGCAGTTGAACCCAGAGGTCCGGCTCGGCGCCGCGCGTGGCGGAAGAATCCGTCGAGGCCCTGAAGCGATAGTTTTTCACCGCGAAGTTCCGGCTGGTGATCGATGTCGCGTTGGCCGGTGGCGACGGTCGCAGCGGACGTGGTGCTGCCGTATCGGATCGGTGCGCGCCATGTAGAGGAAGTGAGCCTTGCCATCTTTGATGAGGAAGCTGGAGAGGCAAGTCGAGACATCGAATTCATCGTCGAGTGTGATGCGATCCGACGGCCCGGTTTCATCGGCGGCGACAGGCAGCGGGAGTGTTTCGCCGAGGAACGGACGCCACGCCTCGCCCCCGTCGGGCGATTGCAGATGATGGATGCTCCAATACAAATGCCGCTCGACCTTGAGCGAAGTCCACGCGGCGTGCAGCGTGCCGCTCGCGTCGAGGTGCAGCAGCGGATACTCGAGCACGGCGCTGCCGCCGCGCTTGAGCAGAGGCGTGGACGAGCGCACCGCGCCATCGAGACCGAAGCGCACGAATTTGCCGCTGTGGGAAAAGTAGCAGACCTGCCCGCGCGGCTCGTCGAGCGCCATCGAGTATTTGCCGGCAGACGCCTTCTCGCCGCGCGAGATGTGCGGCTCGCGATAATCCTCCGCCGCGAGGAAGCGATAGAGCAACACCTCGAAGCTCACGAAGTCGGGTCTGCCGAGGTAAATGTTGCCGGCGCTGTCGGTCTCCAGCACCGGCGCATTCGTCGCATCGGTCGCCTCGTAGATCGTCTGGAAAGTCTTCCCGCCATCGCGGCTCCACGAGAGCCGCCACTGCTGCGCGGTGTATTTTTCGTTCCGCGTGCGCAGAGCACCATGAAGATGCCACGTGAGTTGCGCACGACTTTTTGGTTGTGGCTCTGAAACGTGCCGTGGCTGATCGCATCGGCATCCACGAGCGTGGTCTCGATGGCGAGCGGAGTGGCGGCGGGGAGTCCGCCGCAAAGAATGCAAAGCAGCGCAAGGACGAGGAAGAGCGGAGAAAGTGGATTTTTCATGGCGTGCGCTGGCGCGCCGTGGTGTTCGCAGCCGACGTGGCCGGCCCGATGAGGAAGCAGACGAGATGAGATCACGGTGTTTGGTTTTCTTCGCGGAGTGGACGTTGCATCACGCGCTTCCACGTCAGCATGTCATGCGTCGCGCTGGATGAACTGGAAGGCGTAGAGCCTCGTGCCGCGCATCGCCAGTCGCAGACGGACAACCTTGCCGGCGAGGGGCGAAACATCCTCGCGGCTTTTCCAACTCACCACCTTGTCGAAGTGATCTCCATTAGAAGGTCGCAATCTTCGACACCGAAGCCGGCAAAGGAATTCCCATCCGCTTGCTATGGTGATGGTTCCTCCGCCATAGTCGAATTCCGCGCCGACAACCGCCACCGGCGGAGGGCCAGCCGCTCATGCTCGGAGGGCAGCGACATATGTTTATTGACGACATGCTGATCGCCGAGATGAAAGGCGTGAGCTTTCAAGTCCGCCCGCCAGAGATGCGCGAGACGGTGTTGACGCCAGACCATCCGGGGCAGGTCTTGTCCGGCTTTTCCTCGGTCATTGATGATGGCACCGAACTAAAGATGTATTACTGCACTCTGGGGCCTAACTTGGTGCGGCTGGCTACCTCAAAGGACGGCGTTCACTGGGAGAAACCGGAGTTGGGCATCTACCGCCTCCCTTCGTCGCCGACGGGAAGCTGGCAGTCGATCCATGACATCGCATGGTCCCATGTTCCCGGCGCGGGATTGCGGTCGAGGAACGGTTCACGGTCGCGCTGCCAGTGGACGCCGTCGCGGCTCCAAGTCAGCACCGAGTAACCTATTCCGGCGTTAGGTTCTCCGGGATCCGCTGGCAGATTATCCTGAAGCACTTTGGCGAAACCGATGAGCAGTCCGCCGCGCGCGAGGTAGCCGTTCATCGCGTAGTATTCAAAGCGAGGTGCGTCTTTTTCATCCGGCACGATCACCGGCTGCGGCTCCGACCGATGAATCAGATCGGTGCTAAAACTCTGCACAGGCTGGCGGCGCTTTCCCTTTCCATCGGGCGCGGGCACGGTGGTTGAAAGGGTGGCGAGATAGCGCTGGCGGATCGGGTCGTGGAAAATGTTGTTGATATCGTGATTGTGCGCGACGAGCGGGGCATTGGTGGCGAGCGGGGTCCAGCTAAAGCCGTCCGGCGAAACGGCGACCATCAAGCCGGCTTCGGACTCCGCGCCCTTAAAGTTTCCCCAGTTCCAACCCAGTTTGAAACGCCGGGCGGGATCCGGAAAATCCGGGCCTTCATCGAGAACGCTCGCGCCATAGCGAAACTCTAATCCGCCCGGATTCTCCAGCACCCGATGCGGTCGCTGCCAGTTCACTCCGTCGTCGGACTCCGTGTAGGCCAGATGCGCGGGAGCGGTCGTGCGCGGAGCGGCCGGCACATTATACCAAGCGCGAAAGCGCCGGGTGCTGGCATCGCGTATTACACTGACATAGGGTTGATAGTTATGGTCCTCCGGCCCGGTTATGATAGGTGACGCAGGGCGAATAGGGGGATGACTTATCCGCTCAAGATGCGACTGGCTGGCGATCAAGTAATCGTCGAGGAACAATTGCGGCCCTGTGCCGATGTGCAAAGGCTGCGCTGGAGTGGCCGCATAGCTCGACGGCATCAACGCTCCGCCCGCGAGGGAGCAGACTACGGCGGCTTCGATGCGGCGGAGAAAATCACGCCGGTTGATACGATTGGATTTCATGTTGGTGGGTGTTAGGTGTGAGCAAGGGATGGCAAGGAGGGATGGCTTTTAGCCGTCCCGTGCGAAGAATGACGGGGGAGTATTGAGCAAAGGTCCCGATGCGGCTCGCTGCGCTCGCCGTGGACGGCTGAAAGCCATCCCTCCTTGTTGCGGACCTCTGCGACGGCTAAAAGCCATCGCTCCTTGCCATCCCTCCTTAGCAGCCTGTTGAAATAGCCTCACGCCAAGGTCGCAAAGGGAAATTTGGTCAGTGAACTTTGCATCCTTCGCGTCCTTTGCGTGAGGCATCTTCGAGTATTTCAACAGGCTGTTAGGTAGGCGCGTCTTCATTTGGTTTCCGTGAGCAGCCGCTCCAGTTCGGCTTTCATCTCCGCGAGCGTTGCGCCCGCGGCGGGATCGTGGATCAAGTTCTTCACTTCACCGGGATCGCCCCGGAGATCGTAGAGTTCATCCGACGCCTCCCATTCCGGATAGCGAATGTATTTCCAGCGCTCGTTGCGGACGGCCTGCCAGGTGGGGAAGCGATTGGTTCCCTAGCCGAGGAAAAATTCCGTCAGGAATGATGACCGCGGGCCGCTCGTCCCGCCTGCAAGCAGAGGCACAAGTGAGCGTCCCTGCATCGTCTCGGGAGCGCGCAGACCGGCCACTTCGAGCAGCGTCGGCGCGAGATCGATGCTCAACGCGAATTGGTCGAACTTCGCGCCGGACTTGAACAGGTAGGGATAACGCACGAGCAGCGGGATGCGCAGCGCCTCGTCGTAAGGCCCGTGCTTGCCGCCGAGATCATGCTCGCCCCAGAAATAACCGTGATCGCTAGTAAAGATGATCATGGTTTGGTCGAGTTGCTTTGTGGCTTCCAGCGCCTCGAAGATTCGCTTCACGCCCTCGTCCACCGCGATGAGGCAGCGCAGTTGATCGCGAATGTTCTCATCGCTCGTGTGCGCGTCAGGATCGTTCGGCGACAGCACGATGCCGGGCCGCCGCAACACGGGCTTGCCTTCCAAAGTATCCTTCGCGCTCGGCGCG
>JBBRXP010000127.1:0-16681 GCA_038238555.1 Chthoniobacterales bacterium
GCCCGGCGTGATCTTCTGTTCGTTCGGCGACATGCTGCGCGTGCCGGGATCGGACGGCGATCTGCTCGTGCTCAAGTCGCGCGGCGCGGATGTGCGCATCGTTTATTCGCCCATCGATTGCTTGAAAATCGCGCGCGCCAATCCTGACAAGCGGGTCGTCTTCTTCGCCATCGGCTTCGAGACGACCGCGCCCGCCAACGCGATGGCTGTGTGGCAGGCGCGGCAGCAAGGCGTCGAGAATTTTTCGGTGCTCGTCTCGCACGTGCTCGTGCCGCCAGCCATCGCGTCCATTTTGCAAAGCCCGATGAATCGCGTGCAAGGGTTCATCGGCCCCGGCCATGTTTGCACCATCATGGGCTATCGCGAATACGAGCCGCTGGCCGAGCGCTTCCGCGTGCCGATCGTCATCACCGGCTTCGAGCCGCTCGACATCCTGCAAGGCACGCTGATGACCGTGCGCCAGCTCGAAGCCGGCACACACGAGGTGCAAAACCAATATCCGCGCGTAGTGCAGCGCGAGGGCAACCGCGTCGCGCAGGATCTCGTGAACAAGGTCTTCGAAGTCTGCGACCGGAAATGGCGCGGCGTCGGCTCAATCCCAAAGAGCGGCTACAAGCTGCGCTACGAATTGCGCGCGCACGACGCCGAGCGGCTCTTCGACGTGAAGGAGATCGACACGCAGGAACCCGCGGAGTGCATCAGCGGCTTGGTGCTGCGCGGGGTGAAAAAGCCGCACGACTGCCCCGCCTTCGGCAAACGTTGCACGCCTGAGAATCCACTCGGCGCGACCATGGTTTCGGCCGAGGGCGCGTGCGCGGCTTACTACGCTTACGGGCGACATCTGGAGATGGAGAAACGCCAGCCGTTGGCAGCAGCCGCTCCTTGACTGCCGACGTGAACGCCGACATGATGTCCGACATGAAAACATTCACGGTGCGCGATCTCGACCGGGAACCTTCGCGCGTGCTTAAAGCCTGTGACGCAGAAGGGCAGGTGCGCATCCGCACCCGAAGTGGGAAGGCTTACACGCTCTGCCCGGAAGCACCTCCCACGAAAGCGATTTCGTGGAAAGAATGGGTCGAGGAACGGCGGCGGCGCACACGAGAGATCTTTGGCGACCAGCCGACGATGACTAAAAAGCAACTGCGGGAATTTGACCGGATGATCAGGAGCGAATGACTCCTTACGCCGACACGAATTTTTTGGTCAGACTCTATCTCGACCTTCCGAATTCAGAGTCCGCTCTCGCTCTTACGGGGAGGCGCACACGGGATGATTTGTTTCCGGTGACGTGGCTGCTCCGTCTTGAAACTTGCAACGCGATTCAGCTCCGCGTTTTCCAACGCGATGCGACGCGCCGCCAGATCACGCCTGAACAAGCAGCGCTGGCGTGGGGGTCTTTTGCGGAGGATGTCCGCACGCAAAACCGGCTGAAGTTGATGGCTCTGTCGATCGCTGACATGGATCGGCAGTTCGAAGAACTCAGCCTCCGCCACACTGCGCGTCACGGCTTTCGCACATATGATCTCATCCACGTTGCATCGGCGCTGCTTCTCGAGTGCGATACTTTTTGGAGCTTTGACGCAAAGGCTTCAAAGCTCGCATCGCTGGAAGGATTCAAAGTCCCGAGAATGCAGACATGAATCCATTCGCAGCAGCGCTCGACAAATCGGACGAGCCCTTTCGCGACAAGGTGCTGCGCAAGTGCGGGGAGAGCGTGGAGATGAAGCAGCGGTTTTTTGAGAACTACGCGGAGCAGATCGAGACGCTGAGCCGCGAGATGGCGCGCCGTTTTTCCGACGGAAAAAAACTGCTGACAATGGGCAACGGCGGGAGCCTCTGCGACGCGCTGCATTTCGCGGTCGAGTTCACGCACCCGATCATCGAGAAGCGGCCGGCGTTTCCCGTTGTGTCGCTCATGACCGACATCGCGACGATGACGGCCATCGGCAACGACGTGGATTATTCGCGCGTGTTTGTGAATCAACTGCGGCTGCTTGGCCAGGCGGGCGACATGGCGCTGGCCGTGAGCACCAGCGGCAAATCTCCGAACCTCATCTACGCGCTCGAGGCGGCGCGCGAGCGCGAGATGCTCACCATCGCGTGGGCCGGCAAGGACGGCGGACGCTTTCCAGAGCTCGCGGATTATTGCTTCATCGTCCCGTCCTACAGCATCCACCGGATTCAGGAAGTGCACGCCACGCTCGTGCACGTGCTCTGGGATTTAATCCACATCGCGCTCGGCGCCGAAGATGTCATCTGAATCCGCAACGTGGAGTGGCGCGTCGTGTCCGGTGCCGCTCAGCGATCACAAACAGATCGTCCTTGCGCACGGCAGCGGCGGAAAGCTCTCGCAGCGGCTCATCCAGGAAATCGTGCTGCCGCAGTTTCGCAACGACCTGCTCGCGCCGCTCCACGATGGCGCGGTATTCCCGCTCGGTGGCGTGCGCGTCGCCTTCAGCACGGACTCCTACGTCGTGAGCCCGCTCTTTTTTCCCGGCGGCGACATCGGCACGCTCGCGGTGCACGGCACCGTGAATGACCTCGCCATGTGCGGCGCGCGACCGCTCTATCTTTCGTGCGCTTTCATCCTCGAGGAAGGCACGCCGATGGAGGACTTCCGGCGTGTCGTGCAATCCATGCGCGCAGCCGCGGACGCTGCCGGAGTGGCACTGGTGACCGGCGACACGAAGGTGGTCGATCGCGGCAAGGCGGACAAAATTTTCATCAACACCGCCGGCCTCGGCCTCGTTCCCGACGGCGTGAACATTCACCCCGCGCGCGCCCAGCCCGGTGACAAAATTCTCTTGAGCGGGTCGATCGCGGTGCATGGCATCGCGATCATGTCGGTGCGCGAGGGCTTGGAATTTGAGAGCGAGATCGCGAGCGACACCGCGCCGCTCAATGGGCTCGTCGAGGCGATCCTCGCAGCGTGCAAAGACGTGCACGTTCTCCGCGACCCGACGCGCGGCGGCATCACCAGCGCGCTCACCGAGATCGCGCAGAGCGCCCGCGCCGGCATCCGCATCGAGGAAGCCGCGGTCCCGATCAACGAGGACGTGAAAGGCGCCTGCGAAATCCTCGGCCTCGATCCGCTCTACGTGGCCAACGAAGGCAAGCTCCTGGCCATCGTACCGCCCGCCGCCGCTGCCGCTGTCCTCGCCGCGATGCGCGCCCACCCGCTCGGCCGTGAGAGCGCGCTCATCGGCGAAGTCACCGCGGAGCACCCCGGCTTTGTGATGATGAAGACGCGGGTCGGCGGCACGCGCGTGGTGGACATGCTCGCCGGCGAGCAGCTTCCGCGCATCTGCTAGAATGAAGCTTCCGATCGGCACTGAATCGTGACACTGCGGCGAAGCGCCCCGCACAAAGGATTTCCGCTCCGCCCGGTAGTGGCTACCGTGCTCGCGCCCCGCCATGAGTGACCCACAGCCGCGCATCCTCTACTGCCACTGCAAATATGCCCAGGTGGTACCAAAGGAGGTGAAGGACGCGGTGCTGCACAAGTTGTGCGAATCGGGCGCGGCGTTCGAGGCGGTGGCGGATCTCTGCGAGATGTCGGCGCGGCGCGACCCGGCGCTGCAGCGGCTCGCCGCGGATGGGGTAGTGAAGATCGCGGCGTGTT
The DNA here is from genome assembly GCA_038238555.1 of Chthoniobacterales bacterium. Taxonomy (GTDB): domain Bacteria; phylum Verrucomicrobiota; class Verrucomicrobiia; order Chthoniobacterales; family Chthoniobacteraceae; genus JANNXQ01. The sequence goes on from JBBRXP010000127.1 coordinate 3,626, forward strand.
TTCCGCGCGCGGTGAAGTGGCTCTTTCACCAGGCCGGCGCGCCGCTGCCGCTCGGTGCGACGGAGGTGCTGAACATGCGCGTGCAGTCGGCCGATGAAATTTCGTCGGCTCTCTTTTCGACCGAACTCCATCCCAATCTCCCCGCCGGCAAAGTGACCGCCAAAGATTCACCGACTGAGCAACCCGCTTTCGCATGAGCCTTTCGACTCCCGCCCTTCGCATCGTTCTCTACGAAGGCGCCGGCGCGCAGCCGCTCGACGCCGCCGAGCGTTTCGCAGCCGTGTCTGCTCTTTTGGAAAAAGGCTATGCCGTCACGCGCAGCGCGGCGGATCGTCCGGTGTCGCCGGCGGATCGCTCGCCGCTGCTGGTGCTCGGGCGTTTCGGCCCACAGATGCCGGAGGTCGCGGAGGGCGAAGTGCCGGTGCGCTTTCACGACATCACGGCGCTCGCGCCCGCGCAGCTCGGCGACGTGGTCGAGACCGTGCGCGCCAAGACGGGCGCGGCGCGGCATGGCGAGTGGAAGCCGTGGTTTCCCGTCATCGACTACGATCGCTGCACCAATTGCATGCAGTGCCTCTCCTTCTGCCTCTTCGGCGTCTATGGCGTGGACGGCGACAAGCGCATCCAGGTACAGAATAACGACAACTGCAAAACCAACTGCCCAGCCTGTTCGCGCGTGTGCCCGGAGGCGGCGATCATGTTTCCGAAATACAAAGCCGGCCCGATCAATGGCGACGTGGTGAGCGAGGCGGACCTGCAGAAGGAAAAAATGAAGGTGGATATCAGCGCGCTGCTCGGCGGCGATGTGTATGCGATGCTGCGGCTGCGCAGCGAGAAAGCGAAGAGCCGCTTTGGCAAAGAGCGCGATGCCGATAAGGCGCTGGCCGAGCGGCAAAAGTGTCTCGTCAAACTCGCGAGCGCAGGAGACATCCCGCCCGAGGTTTTGATGTCGCTGCCCTCGCCGGAAGAGATCGCGCGCCGCGCCGAGGACGCTGCGGCAAAGGCGCGCGCGGCCCTCGCGTAGCGGCGACGCTCCTCGTCCGGGCGGAGGTGCCAGCGGCGCCTCGCCGCCAACTTAATGGACGAGCGGCGAGGGCACCGCTGGCACTTCCTGCGACGAGGGCGTCGCAGCTACAATGGCGACCGAGCCGAGAATGAGCTCGCGCAATGTTTCGTCTTCGATGCCTTGCGCCCACTCGGCGGCGGCTTGCGGATCGGCGGTCGCCCATTGGCTCGCGGCGTGTCGGCACAGTTCGTCGCGATGCTCGCTGGGGGGAAGCCCGGCGGCGATGACGAGTGCGCCGAGCGGATCGGCATCGGCCAACTCACACGCCAGCGTGGCCACGATGCGGTCGTTGGATTCGCTGGCCGGAAGCTGACGCGCCCACGCCAGCGCGGCATCCGGCGACCGCTCAAACCAATCGAGCGCGGCGCGCTCCAGCACTTCTTCACTTTCCGAATCCGGCAGTATGTGCGCGGATTCGGCGGCGGTGACGGCATCCAGGCACCGCTCGCCGGCAGCCGGCGGTTGCGGCGGATCTTTTCTCACCTCGACTTCGCGCAGGCCAGCCGGCGCGGTGGGCGAGCCGCCGCGCGGCCGCGTGAGCGCGAGTGCCAGAGCGCAGGTGCCAGCGATGGCGAGGAGCCGGAGCGCGTTCATCGCGCGGCAGGCGTGAGCTTGATCTGCACGTTGTCGAAGACCGCGGTGCTGCCCAGCGCGTTATTGCGCGCTGTGACCGCGAGGCCCACGGTGATGGCCTTGGACATCGGGATCGTCATCGAGCCGGCCTCAATCCACGTGACGCCATCGAGCGAGCGGTAGCCTGTGAAGAGCGCGCCGCTGCGGACGAGGCGCAGCCAGTTATTCGGCGCGGGATTGCTCGAGGCGGCGAAATTGTCGGAGGGATGCGCGGTGGCGTCGCGCCATTGAAAGATCACGCCGTTGTCGGGAGTCAGCGCCAGCATTGCGTTGGCGGCGTTGGCCAGCAGCGTGTTGCGGAACATCACGCCGGCCTTGGCCCAGGGATCGGAATTGTTCTGCGAAGTCACGCGCGCGACGATCTCGCCGTCGCCACTGAAGGTCTGCCAGAGGTAGTGGAATTGATCGCTCGCATCCCAGATGTCGCGCCCGCCGCCCGACACCGCGAAGACTCCCGCCGAGTAACTCTGCGTGCCCGCCACTCCCGGCGCGCCGATGTCCCGGCCGGCCCAAGGCGCGGGCGGCGCACCGGTGAACGCTTTCACGGTCACGTTGCGCGGCACGGAATCGGAGCGCGTGCCAATGGTGGTGAGCACGCGCGCGGAGAGCGAGTAAGTGCCGCCCGGCACGCCCGTCCACGTGAAAGCATACGGCGCCGCGGTCTTCTCGCCGATGAGCGAGCCACTGTTGAGGTATTGCACTTTGTCGATCGTGTTGCCATTGGCGGAGACGGCGGCGGTCAGCGAGATGTTGGCTGGCGCGATGTATGTGCCTGACGCGATCGAGAGCGTCACGCTCGGGAGCCGCGGCTGGAAAGTGACCTGCAAAATGTTCGACGCGAGATTGCCGTCGCCCTCGGAATCCAGCGCCAGCGCGGCTCCGATGGAGATCGCGCCCGCGCCCGGCGTCGCGGGCGTGACCTTGAAAGTGAACGCCGCGCCGCTGCCCGCGAGAGTGCTGGCGGCGCCGTTGCTCACCGCGATGTCGCCGAGCGCGAGGCCCGTGGCCGCGCGGCTGAAGGTCGCGGTCACGACGAAGGAGCCGGTAACGTTCGTGCTCGGCGTGCTGAGCGTCACGGTCAGCGGCACGGGCGCGGTGGCGATGCCGTCGTCGATGGTCGCGAGATACGCGGCGAGGTCGGCGAGGTCCGCGGCGCTCAAGTTTACTCCGTTGTGCGCACGCACCGCGTCGGCCAGCGTCGCCGCGGAGCCGTCATGCAAGTAGGGCGTCGTCGCCCACACGCCGCGCAACGTCGGCACGTCGAGCCCCGTGAGCGGGGCGCCGGAACGCTGGCCGCTCGAGGGTTTGATGGTGCCGATGTCGCGGAAGACGTTGAGCGCGCTGTTGGTGAATTGCGCGCCGCCGTGGCAGCTCGCGCAATTTTGCGCCTTGAAGATCGCGCGCCCGGCGGCCGACGGATCGGCGGGGCTCGCGCCGGATTTATTGAGCGAGGCGAGATACGCCGCGAGCGCGTCGAGGTCCGCGCTGCGTCCAGCATTGGCCGCGCCGAGCGGCGGATTGGGAGCGCCGGCGATGAGGCCGAGGCCGCCGGCGAAATTGCGGATCTGATTTTCAAAATCCTGCGTCTCGTTAAAATTCCCGCTCCAGTGCAGCGGGCCCTGCGCCGTGCCGCCGTGGCCGCGCAGCGAGATGGTGTTGCGCAGCCCTTCGCCGAAGCCGGTGAAATCCCACACGCGCCCGTCCTGCCCGCCGTCGTTGTGGCAGGTGGCGCAAGAGAGGTATTCCTGCAAGGCGAGGCGGTTGTCCTTGGCGTCGTAGAAGAGTTGTTTGCCGAGCAGCACCTGCGCGCTCAACTTTTCCACACTCACGCAACTCACCGTGGCCACGGTCGGCGCGGGCAATTCGCCGCCAGCGACGATGCCGCTCACGTCGTGCACGGTCACGGTGCGGTCCATGAAATTATGCGCGAAGAGCGTGCGGCCATCGGGCGAGATCGTGAGCCCCTGCGGCGCGCGGCCCGCCGGGAAGCGCAGCACTTCGCGCCGATTCCACACATCGACCACCGCGATGACGCGGCTGGCCTCGAGCGCTGTGAAAGCGTAGATGCCCCACGGGTCGAAGCACACGGCGCTCGGCATGCCCGCGTTGTCAAAGTCCACGCGCGCCGCGGCGTCTTCGGCCTGCGCGCCGAGGTCGATGCGCGAGGCGATGGCGCGCACGGCGTTTTCATGCGTGAGCGCCTGGCCGTCGCGCAGCGTGCCACGTTTGATGTTGTCCTTTTTCGATGGCACCCACGCGCTGAGCCCATCGGGCGAGAGCGCCGGCGCGCCGAGATAGTTTGGAATGCCGCGGCCGGAATTGGCGGTGTCGAAAGTGTCGCTGTGCTGAAGGCGGATGGTGCGCGCGATTTGGAGCGCCGCGGTATCGAGCACGAGCACCTCGCCGCCCTGCCCCGCGGTCGTGACCGTGGCCGTCTCCTCGCCCGTGAGACGCGGCGTGATGAAGCGGCTGGCATACACGCGCGTGCCATCGGCGCTCACGGAAAGGTGGCGCACGTGCTGGCCCGTCGCGATGGCTCCGGTCTGCGCGCCGGTGGACACATTGAGCCGCAGCACCGCTCCGGTACCTTCGAGCGCGAGCCACGCCGCCGAGCCCGCCGGATCGAACGCGAGGCCGAAGGCGCGCGCGCCGCTCGCGAGTCCCACCGTCTGCACCAAGCCGAGCGTGGAAGGGCTCAGGATCGAGATCACATCGCTCTCCGCGCAGCTCACCCACACGCGGCCATCGGGCGCCACGGCCACCGAGCGCGGCGACGCGCCCACCGCGATCTCGCGGAGTTTCGCGCGCGTCACGGCGTCGATGACAGTCACACTGTCATTGTCCGGGTTGACAACCCAGATCCGCGCGTTGCCGGTCGCGCGAGTTTCATACGCGATGCTGCTCGATACCGCCGGCTTGCGCGCGGTGAGCGGCGCGTAGATGCCTTGTCGGAAACTCGCGCTCACGAGGCGGCCCGTGTCGTCGGTCACCGTCACCGTCACGATGTAGCGGCCCGGTCCGGGAAAAGTATGCGACACGGCTGGCGACGCCGAGAAGGCGGAATCGGGCGAGCCATCGCCGAAATTCCAGGAGTAGCGGGGATTTGAGCCGCCGGTGCTCGTGGCGGTGAGGCTCACGTTAGTCCCGCTCAGCAGCGGCTGTCCGCTCAGCGCGCCGAGCGTGAGCGTGGAGTTGATCGTCCACGTAAACGCCGCGGAGACGGGCGCGGTATTACCGTCGGTAACACTCGCCACCACGTTGTATGAGCCGGGCGTGGTCGGCGTGCCGGAGATGAGGCCCGTGCTCGCGGCGGTGGAAAGGCCCGGCGGCAGACCCGTGGCGCTGAATGTGAGCGGATCGCCGTTGGGATCGCTCGCTTGAATTTGCAGGCTCACCGCCGTTCCCGCCACGGTGCTGCGCGCGCCGGGATTTGCGATCGCCGGCTGGGCGGGCGCTGCGTTTGCGTTCACCGAGAGACTCCACGCTTCGATGTCGTGATTATTGACCAGCCCGCCGGTGCCCGCGCTGAATCCAAGCCAGGCCTGCACTCCCACCAGCGCCGGCAAATCCACCGCCGTGAGTGTGATGACCGGCGCCGCCGGACGCACCGTCGTCACGTTCTGCGCGAGATACACGCGCAGCGTGTCGGTGGGTCCGTCGTATTCCACCCACGCGGTGTGGCTCTGCCCGTCTTCCATATCAAAGGCCGGCGAGTAAGTGGCGAGATGTGAGTTGGTGACACCGCCGGTCAGCACGCCGAGATGGTTGGCATCGGGATCGCCCGAGCCCTGGTAGCTGTCGATCTCCACCGCGAGGCTGCGCGCCACTCCGCCGTAACCCAGCTCGGTGCCGACAGAGCCGAGCGCGCTCTGGCTGTTGCCTTGCACCACAAAGGCCATGCCGTCGGCGCCATCCGCCGCGCCCCATTGCCGGAAGACGAAGCGCGTGGAGAAAGACGTGTCTGTGCCGATGGGCACCGGCGCCGTGAGGTAGGCCGAGCCCGCGAGATAATCCGCCGCGGGCGTGAGCCGCAGCACGGGTGCGGCCACGGCGGCGCTGCCGTTGAGCGTGAGGCCCGCGGAGTTTGGGAAAGAATTGAAGGTCGCCACGATCGTGGCCGGCGAAACGCTCCACGTGAAATCCTGCGATGCCACCGAGCCCGCGCCGCTCACGGTCGCGTGGACGTTAAAGGTGCCGGCCGTGTTGGGCGCGCCGGAGATGAACCCCGTGGCGCTGTTGATGCCGAGCCCCGGAGGCAGGCCAGCGGCCGCGAAGCTCAAGGTCACGCCCGCGGGTCCGCTGGCCGCGAGCTGCAAGGACACCGCGCCATTCACAAACCCATACTCGTTGCCGGGATTGGTGAGCACGACCGAGCTGGTGAGATCGACCTGGATGACTTTTGCGACGGAATAAACGCCGCTCGGCGCGATGCCAAAAAGCATCCAAAAACCCGGCGTCATCACGTTGAGATTGCTGTGTGCGGTGATGCGGTAAGAGCCCGCCGTCGGCTCCGTGAAGCCGAGCTCGAGGTAGCGCAGGTCGGTGTTTACCGAGTGGGTCTGCGCGGACATTTTGATGAACGCAAACTTTGCGAGCCCCGCTGTGCCAGTGACCGCAAACGTAGCGCCCAGGCCGATCTTCGGCGGAGCGGAAGTGAGCGCCGGCCGCGCCGCGAGCGAGCCGTCGCCATTTAAGAGCGCCGGCGGGGTGAAGAGCTGCGCGTCGCGATGATCCGCCGAGTTGCCACTCAATCCTCCGCCGCCCGACCACACGCGGCCATCGGGCAGGAGCAGCGCGACGGAGTGGTAGTTGCGCGGCTTTGCCTGCGCGGCCAGCGTGCGCCACGCGCCTGTGCGCGGGTTCCAGAGCTCGGGTGTGAGGATCGAACCCGTGTCGTCGAACTTTAATCCGGTGTTGCCGCCGACGACCATCACCTCGCCGCTGGGCAGGATCACTGAGTTGGCAAATTGCCGCACGAAGTTCATCGGCGCCGCGGGCGTGACCACGGGCGTCGGACCATTGAGGTCCACGGTGTATGCCGCCGCCGTGCTCGTGCCCGTGGTGTTATCGCCCGCCGGGTTCGGCGTGGTGTTGGCGCCGCCGGCGGCGACCACGATCTTGCCCGCCTCATACATCGCCCACGCGCCTTCCTTCGGATAATGCGTGCCAGGGATATTTTGGCCGGACGGGGTGAGCGCGCCCGCGCCGCTCGGGTCCACCCAATCCATGATGTTCGACGGGCCGAAGTGAAACAGATTCCCGTTCGGCGCGAGGAGCAGGAAGGGATGCCAGTTGGTGATGTAGCCGGGCCGCCGCGTGACGATGCCCCAGTCGATGCCCGTGAGCCGACGCCAGCCCGAGGCCTCGTCCCAACGCTCGGCCGTGGTTGCGCCGCCGTCGCCGGTGACGGTGAAGACCGCGCCGTCGGTGAGCGCGACGCTGGTGTTGTACCAGCGCGCATCGTTCATGTCTGGCAGCGCGCTCCACTGGCTGGTGCGGTAGTCGAAGATGCTCGAGATCACCGTGGTATGGCGCCCGCCATTGATGAGCACGCGCCCGTCCGGCAGCATCACCGCGCCGCCGCAAAACATGTCGTGGCGCGTGTTATTGATCTCCGTGAACTGGCCCGTGGCCGGATCCCACACCGCCGCGTAAGTAAACTCCGCGCCGAACGGAAACGTCGTGCGTTGATTCGAGGCAAAGGTGAGCAACCGTCCATCCGGCAATGTTGCCGCCGTGACGGGAATGTGGGGCGTCCACGGGATCACCGCTCCCCACGCCCCCGCGCCGCTCGGATCCGCCGGCGGCGCGGGCGCCGCGATAAACGCCGGCGCAAACGCCGCCGCCTCCGCCGCGAGCTGATCGGACTGCGCGTGCTCGGTATCGGCGAATGTGGTGAAAGGCAGCGCGAGCGCGAGCAGCGTGGCACAGGCATCCCTGCCTGCGGGAGTTCCGCAGGCTTCCAGCCTGCAGTGCAAAAATGTTTTCATGTTCATTGTTCGGTAGGATTGGGATGCAGAAAAGTTTCGTCAGTGAGAGTCTTGAGAAACGCGACCAGCGCGCGCTTTTCCTCGGCGCTGAGGCCCAGCCCGCTGTCGGGATGCTTCGCGAGATTCGGATCGAGCGCCGCCGTGCGCTGCACTCCGCCGCTGTAGTGCTCGACCACTTCCTCGAGGGTCGCGAAGCGCCCGTCGTGCATGTAGGGCGCGGTGACCGCCACATTGCGCAGCGACGGCGCCTTGAATTTCCCGCGATCCGCAGCGAGCCCTGTCACCGCCATTCGCCCGAAATCGGACTCCTCGAGAGCGAGCCCATTGTTGTGAAACTGATGATCGGTGAAGAGCGTGCCGCCGTGGCAGTGGAAGCAATCCGCGCCGCGCATCCCGCGCCGCGGATCAAACTCGGTGACGAACAATTGCAAGCCGCGCTTCTCCTCCTCGCTGAGTTCCGCGCGATTGCGCACCGCGCGATCGAACTTCGATTCCTGCGAGATCAGCGTGAGGAGAAACTGCTCGAGCGCCCGCGCCAGCGGGTCGGTCGCGATGCCGGGACTTCCAAACGCTTTCGCAAACTCCGCGGGATACGCCGCGTCTTTTTCTAGTTTCGCCACCACGCGATCGAGCCGCTCATTCATCTCGTGCGGATCCTGGATCGGCATCAGCACTTGATCGCGGAGCGATCCCGCCCGGCCGTCCCAGAAAAACGCGTCCTGCCACGCGAGATTCGCGAGCGGCATCGCGTTGCGTTTTCCGGCCCGCCCTTCCGCGCCCACGCTGAACTGCCGCGCATCGGCAAAACCATGCGTCTGGTCGTGGCATGAGGCGCACGATTGCGTGTCATTGATCGAGAGCCGCGGGTCGTGAAAAAGCCTACGTCCCAAGGCCACGCCTTCCACGGTGAGCGGATTATCCGCAGGCAGCCGCACCTGCGGAAAGCGCTGTGTGATCTCGAGCCGATAACTCCGCGTGCCCTCCGGCAGCGGCGCCGCGCTTTTCTCCGCGACGATGGGCTGCCACGTGTCGTAGCTCACATTCTCGACTCGAAACGCGCTCATCACGTTCTTCTTCATCCGCACTGCCAGCGCATCGCCGGGCCGCGAGTGCGTCGAGTTTCCGTCGTGGGAAAAATTCACGCCCTTGAGCAGCTTCATCGTGTCGAGTGCGATGGCGATCGTCACCGGCCCGCCGCCGCGAAACTCGACTGGCAGTTCGACGAGCATCGGCTCTTCGTCGTGCGCGAGATGATACGAGAATCCGCCGCTCGCGCCCCAGCGCCCTTCGAGGGCGAGAAAAATGTAGCCGCCCTGCCAGCCCCAGTGCAGGTGATTGACTTCCGGATGCAGCGCGTGATTCGGCGGCCACTGCGCCGGGTCGCCCGCGTCGATCTCGGGCGGCACTCCGACACGAAAACGCACCGCGCGAAATTCTTCCGCCGGCACGCCATCGGCATCCACGTGCAGCCGGCCTTCCGCCGCGCTCAGCGCGCCGACCCAATCGCGTCCTTCCATCCATGAACCATCCGGCCGCTGGAGCGCGAGGCCGGAGACCAGCCAGTCGAGCCTGGTCACCGCCACGCCCCGGCTCTGCACCTCGCCAGGAAGCCGCTCCAGTGCTTGCTCTCCGGCGCATGGCCGAAAGTCGAGCCGCAGCGATCCCGCGCCGAACGCCATCGGAGCGACGGCTGCGGAGGCGATGACTCGCCAGAAAAAAGAGAGAAGAATATCCACGAGCGCGCGTTTCTGAGCGATATGGCGGTTATCGTATCACACACGTCAAGCCCACGATTTCCGTAGCTGCGGCGTCCCCGTCGCAGGTAGTTCCCGCGGCGTCATCGCAGCGGTGCCGCGAGTGGCGGCGATGACGCCGCCCGCACTTCCTGCGACGGGGACGTCGCAGCTACGCCTCAGTACAACATCGACTCCTCAGGCGGCGCGCACTTCTCAATCTTCTCCGCCCGCAGCACCGCGATGCGCCGGCCGTTCTCGATCGGAAAAGTCGAGGCCCCCGTGATCTTGATCCAAGTCATCTCCGGCAACTCCACCGCCTGCTCACTCTCCACGAGCGTGGCCACCGGCCGTGCATCCGCGGCGCAGCAAGTCATAAACATGCGCACGGCTTTGAAGCGTTTGCCGCTCGCGTTATTCGAAGCGTCGGGCATGAGCTGGCCGATGAGTTGCACGGTCTTGCCTTCGAAATCCTTGCGCAGCGTGTTGTCCTGCGCGGCGTAGAGGAGGTCGAGCACCTCGGCCACGATCGCGCCGTCGGCGGTGTGCTGGAGATAATCGGGGGCCGCCGGTTCCTGTGGCGCAGCGGGCTCCGCGGGCTTCGGCGCACTCACGCGTGGCGCGCCGCCGAGCTGGCTCGCATCGCTGATGGCTCCACGATTACGCACCACATTTGCGCTGAACCCCGCGGGCGAAAAAACGGCCGCCGCGCTGATGGGCAGCAACAGGATGAGAAACGTGAGCACCTTCCCCGCTGCCATCCGCGAGAGCGAGTGGCCGCAATCCGCCGCCGAGCAGCACGAAGCGTCGGCGGGGAAGAAGACAAAGATGAGCGCCATCGCCGCCATCACCACGCCGGCGATGAGCACGCCAGCACGGAACTCCGGCGCGAGCAGCGCACGCACGCGCCCTGAGAAAAAGAAGGTGAGCAGGATCGCGCTCCAGGCGGCGAGAGTCGCGCACGGCAGCCAGCGGGAGAAGAGCGTGTTCATAAGAAGTGAGCCGAGGATAAACCCGACCGCGCGCAATTCAACGCGAGTTCCTCGGAGGACAGTGAGGCGACAGGAGTGTCGCCTCTCCTTTGAGAATTACTTCGCCGCTTTCTGGGCTGCCTTTGCCGCGACTGGCGGCGCGGTGGGCGACGGCGGGATCGTGGCCTTGGTCTTTTCCCAATCCTTGTTCGCGGTCGCCTCCCACACGCGCACATTGCGGAAGGAAGCCGACTGCCCGCCGACGGTGAAACCAAAGTTGGCCTTGGGCGTGCCGATCATTTCATGCGAGCCGAAGGTGGCATTCGCGCCATCAAGCGTCGCGAGCATCGTGTCGCCGACAATCTCGACCACCACCGTGTGCCACGCGCCGGGCTCGAACTTCACCGCCCGCCGTCCAAAGATCACCGCTTTGTCCGGCCCATCGTGATCGTGATCGTCCTTCTGCACCGTGAAGCCCGTGGGATTGAAGAGCACGCGAGCGAGGTGCTCCTTCGCGTCATTGATGCTCAAGCTCACGGTCTTCGCGCCGTCGAGCTTCACATCGAACTGGAGCACCGCGTCCTTAAACGCCAGCGCGTGGCGAGTCACCGCGCCGTGCATATCCGCCGGCACTTCCGCACCGCGCAGCGCACCGTCCACGATTTCCCATTTTCCTTTCGCGGCCTTCCAAGCCTGGCCGTCGGGCGCCTTGTTGAGATCGTCGCTGAAGAGGCTCTTGCCGCGCTCGGCGAGCAACGTCTTGGGTTCGGCGGCAGATGCCGCGGCAAGTGTGGCGAGGAGGATGGGAAGGATGAGGAGGTTTTTCATGGAAGTGTGGAGAAGAGCCGGGGCACGGAGATTTATTAGTGCGCACCGCGATCACCGCGGCTTCTCGCGCAGTCCACGCGCTGGATGGCGCCGGAGAGCCTCTCGTGTGATGGTGCGGGCATGACCCGCCAGCAGCTTCTCGATCTCTACTTCATGGATGCGCGCTCGAAACTCATCGACATCGCGGCATTCCTGGACCGGGTGGATCGCGGGGAAGGTGAGCCCGATTTCCGGCTCGCGGCATTTCGCCGTGCGCTCGGCGAGTTGGAAAAAGGCAAGCCCGCGCGGGCTCGGGCGGTGCTCATGTCGCTGAGCGATCCGACCACCGACCCAATCGCGAAAGCGCCGGGCAAAGGTGCGGTGGGCGCGTGGCCTGGAGAAAGTTGAGCGTTGAGAATTCGCGCCACTCAACACTCAACTCTCAACTCTCCCGCCATGCGCTACATCGAACCTCACGGACACATGGTCAGCCGCGTCACCGACGATTACGAGGCGATGGTCGTCGCGGGATGCGCCGCCGTGTGCGAGCCGGCATTTTGGGCAGGCTACGATCGCAGCGGGCCGGAGGGTTTCTACGACTACTTTTGCCAGCTCACGGATTATGAGCCGAAGCGCGCGGCGAAGTTTGGGCTGCCGCATTTTACGTGGCTCTGCATCAATCCCAAAGAGAGCGAAGACGTGCAGCTCGCGGAAGAAGTGCTGGCGATCATCCCGAAATTTCTCGACCGCCCAAACGTGCTCGGCATTGGCGAGATCGGGCTCAACAAAAACACTCGCAACGAAATGAAGGTGCTCGAGCAGCACATCGACCTGGCGGCGCGGCACGGGCAACTCATCCTCGTGCACACGCCGCATCTCGAGGACAAGCACAAGGGCACGCGGCTCATCCTCGATGCGCTTCGGGCGGACTCACGCATCGAGCCGGGGCGCGTGATCATCGACCACGTCGAGGAGCACACCATCGAGATGGTGCTCGATGCGGGGTTCTGGGCGGGCATCACGCTTTATCCCGAATCCAAGACCACGCCGGCGCGAGCCATCGACCTGTACGAAGTCTTCGGCGGCCAGCGCGTGTGGCTCAACAGCGCGTGCGATTGGGGCCGCAGCGATCCGCTCGCGGTGCCGAAGACGGCCATCGAGATGCGCCGGCGCGGGCATTCGGCCGACACCACCGACGCGCTGGTCTATGAGAATCCGATCCGCTTTCTCTCGCAGACACCGCGGTTCACGGTGCGTTGACGGAGCGCCGTCCTCGGAGCGCCGCCGTCCTCGTGCAGCCCGCGAAGCGCCAAGATTCCCGGTGCCGCACGAGGACGGCGGCGCTCCGTTTGCTTGAGGACTTTGCCGGACGCGCTACTCTGCGCGCTGTTCATGCACCGCACTTTTTTCGCCGCCAGCGCCCTCCTCTCCCTTCTCGCATCCGCGATGGCGCAGAAGGAGATGGCCTCGGTGACGAAGCCGGCGGTGCCCGTGGACGCGGGTCTCGCGCCGACTTGGGAGACTCAGAAGCAGGCGCGCACTTACATCCTCAACATCCCGGCGCCGCGCGGGCAGATCGTGGATCGCAACGGCGATCCGCTCGCGCAGACCCGCGTGAGCCAGAATCTCGCGATCGCCTTTCCGACGCCGCTCACTTTTTCCGACGCGGAGGTGCTGAAATTTGCGGAGCAGCAGGTGCTCGTGGGGCGCGCGATCACGGGCCGCCCGGTCTCGCTCTCTGGCGACTTGGTGCTCAAGCATTACAAGAACCGCGGCGTGCTGCCGCTGGTGATCGCGCAGGATTTGAAGCCGCGCGAGTTGGAATATTTCCAGCACCAGCAGCCGCGCAATCTCAA
>JBBRXP010000128.1:0-16504 GCA_038238555.1 Chthoniobacterales bacterium
AGGTTGAAGAGCAGGCCAAGCGCGAGCGCAAGGGCGCGTGGCGCTTCGCACCCGGCTGACCTCCAAAAACCGCGATCGCAGCGCGCAGCATTGGCGGAGAGAGGGCGCTTATCGGACGAATCGGATCGTCTTACGCGCGCGAGGGGGTTCCACGAGGCTAAACTCGTTGACGAATCGCTGCCGAATAGATTGCGCTTTCGTGCTTTTTGGCGCGCGTCGGTTCGCAATCGTGCTCGGCGGTGAATCGCCATCAAACCCTTTATTCATCATGGTTCCAGAGTCATTGAAGTGGCGCGCCCGGCGGGACTCGAACCCACGACCTGCGGTTTAGAAGACCGCTGCTCTGTCCAGTTGAGCTACGGGCGCTGTTTCTTTGCGGAGGATGCCTCGCGCATTCTATCCAAGCTCGTGCGACAGGCCACGGGATTGTTTCGCGCTTGCCTGCGCCGGTCCGGCTCGCTCTGGTCGCGCACTTTGCTGCGTGAAACTTCCGGCTCTCTTCTCCTCGCTCGCCGCCAGCCGCCGCGCGTGGCTGGCGCTGCTCTTCGTCTTCGCCGTGTGCCACTACGGCAGCTACTACCGGCACGGGCTGAACTTTCGCGACGAAGGCGGAACGGTCGCGCTCGTCGCGCAGCGGATGCTCGCGGGCGAGCGGCTCTTTGTGGATGTGTCGCCCGGCGGGTACAATGTGCTGTGGTTCTGGCCGGTGGTGGCGCTCTTCAAATTCACGGGAGTCAGCTACGTGGCGCTGCGCGTGTTCTGCTTTGCCCTCGCGACCACCACGGCGCTGCTCGTTTTTTGGGTCGTCGAGCGGGCGGGTCGCCGGCCGTGGCTCGCATTCCTGGTTGCATCGCTCGCCGTGCTCGTTCCGGGCATGACCTTTAAGAATTACATGCCGCTGCTCGCCGTGGCCAACACCGCCGCGCTGCTCGGCTGCACACTCTCGCCGCCTGCTTCGCGGGAACGCTGGTAGCGGCTCGCGGGCGGAGGCGTGCTGCTCGGGTTGACCTTTCTCATCCGCGTGGATCTCGGAATTTTCTTCTCGGCACTGTGGCTCGGCGCCAGCGCGCTGAGCGCTCTCCACCGAGGGCTGCGCGCGCGCGGCCGCGTCGCGCTTCTGCTCCTGGCGCCCGTCGTCCTGCTCGCGATGGTCGCCGTCTGCCACGTCCCATTTTACCTCCACGCACGGCAGCACGGATACGACGCCGAATTCGCCGGGCAGTATCGGCTCTGGCCAAAGATGCTCGCCTCCGAACTCCGCCAACTCACGCGCCACACCGCTCCGCCCAGCCCGCCGCTCGCAGGGGCGCTTACGCCCAGCGCGCCGAGCCGCGACATTCTCCGCCGCAAGAGCTGGCGCGATATTTTCTCCGCGCCGCGCCGGGAAGATCGCCTCCTCGCCGCGCTGCTCTATCTGCCGCTGCTGAGTCTCGTGCCGCTGGCCCTCTGCGCTCTCGTGAAATGGATCCGTGCGCTGCGCTCCACTTCGCAGGAGGCGCCGCGCGCGCTGGCCGCGCTGCTTGCGATCGGCGGCGCGTTTACCGTCTTTCCGCAGTATTTTTTCTTTCGCCCGGACGCGCCGCATTTGTCGGAATTTTCGCCGCCGTTCTGGGCCGCGGTGGCCGCCGCGCCGCTCCTGCTCTCGATCCGCGGGTGGGGTGCGCGCGTGCTCTCAGTGTTGCTCGCTCTTCACGCCGCGGTGTTTCTGTGGCGCATGTGGCCGGATCGCTGGGCGGGCACCATCTGGGTGCGCAAAGGTCGCACGCACCTTTTCGAGGCGGAGAACGGAGTGCGCGTGCTGCTGGGAAAGCGCGACGCGCAGAGCCTCGCGGCGATGCGCGATTCGATCCGCGCGCACTCGCAACCCCAAGATTACCTCGTCGCGTATCCCTACCATCCGGCGATCAATCTGCTGGCCAATCGCCCCACCTATGAGCGCGACGTGTATGCGGATAACGCGACGCGCTCGGAGCATTGGGACGAGGAAGCCATCGCGCGCATCGAAAGATTCCAGCCCGCCGTGATCGTGCTGAGCGACTGGGCCGTGAACGGCCACGACCAATCGCGCTTCAGCGTATGGGCGGCCGCGACCCGCGCGTGGATCGAAGAGCACTACGAGTCGCAGGGGATTTTCCCCGTGAGCAGCGACCGCTTCGAGCTCTATAGCCGGCCTGCGAAACCGTAGAGGGAACGATGCAAGGGTGGGCCGCTTGCATCGCGGGGGTTCCCGCCGATGATGTGCGCTCGAAAAAATGAAAACTGTCCTGCGCGTTTTCGCCTACGCCCGTCGCTATCCCTGGATGGCAGGGGCGACGCTCGGTTGCGCGGTCCTCTCAACGCTCATGCTCGTCGTCTTTCCGAAAGTCACGCAGTTGCTCATCGACGATGTGCGCGCGGGCCGCGGCGATCGGCTCCTGTCTCTCGCGCTCGTGGCAGCGGCGGCATTTCTGGTGCACGACGTTTTCAACGCACTGCGCATCGTGCTCAACAACACCTTCGAGCAGAAAGTCATCTTCGATCTGCGCAGCGCTCTCTACTCGCACATCCAGGAGTTGCCGCTGCGGTGGTTCGACGATCGCGCGACTGGCGATATCATGACGCGCCTGCTCGAAGACGTGACGTCCGTCGAGCGCGTGCTCATCGACGGCATCGAGCAAGGCGTGGTCGCCGTGCTGCAGATCGGCATCGTCACGGCGATGCTCTTTTCATACAACGCACGGCTTGCTTGGTGGGCGCTCGCGCCGCTGCCTTTCCTCGTCGCCGGCGCGCTGGTTTACACGCTCACGGCGCACCGCCGCTACCGGCTCCAGCGCCGCGCTTCTTCGGCGATGAATGCGCTGCTGCACGACAATCTCGCGGGCATCCGGCAGATCAAAACTTACGTGCGCGAACGCGAGGAGCACGCGCGTTTCAATGGCGTGAGCGGCAATCTGCGCGACGCAACTCTCACGATCATGCGTGTGTGGGCCGTGTATCAGCCGACGATGAGTTTCTTCGGCGCGTGCGGCGCCGTCCTGGTCGTCGGCTTCGGCGCGCACGCGGTGCTCGATGGCGCGATGGGCATCGGCGATCTGGTCGCCTTTCTGTGGCTCGTCGGCGCGCTCTACGAACCGGTGGGCAAGCTGCATTCGCTCAATCAACTCGTGCAGGCTGGCCGGGCCGCGGGCGAGCGCGTGTTTGAAATCCTCGACACGCCCGCCGAACCAGGCCGCGTGGAGCACGATGAGCGCGTCGAGATCGAAGGCGACGTGCGCTTTCAAAATGTGAGCTTCGCCTACAGCGAGGACTTGCCGGTGCTGCACCGCATTTCACTCCACGCGCAACCCAGCGAGACCATCGCGCTCGTGGGCCACACCGGCGCGGGCAAATCGACCATCGTGCAGTTGCTCACGCGCTTCTACGAATTCGACAACGGCGAAATTCTCATCGACGGCCGGCCGTTGCGCGATTTTTCCAGGAGCGCGCTGCGCGGCGCGATCGGCATGGTCACGCAGGAGAGCTTCCTTTTTAACGGCTCGATCGGCGATAACCTGCGCCTCGGCAAACCGCGCGCGATTGATGCCGAGCTGTGGGAAGCGCTCGACGCCGCCAACGCGCGAGAATTCGTCGAACGGCTGCCAGAGCGCTTGAATACAGTGGTTGGCGAGCGAGGGGTGAAATTGAGCGTAGGCGAAAAGCAGCGCGTCTCCATCGCCCGCGTGCTGCTAAAAGATCCGCCCATCCTCGTGCTCGACGAGGCCACCGCGAGCGTGGACACGCAGACCGAGCGGCTCATCCAGGAAGCTCTCGAGCGCCTCCTCTCCTCGCGCACGAGCTTCGTCATCGCGCACCGGCTCTCGACCGTGCGGCACGCCGATCAAATTCTGGTGCTCGATCGCGGCCGCATCGTCGAGCGCGGCCGGCACGAGGACTTGCTTGCCGAGGGCGGCATCTACGCGCGGCTGTGCGAGAGCAATTTCCTCGACCCGCGCGAAGCCCTCACACTCGCGGAGCGGTAGCGCGGAATCCGGGGGAGCGCACTCGTCCCGAGTGCTGGTGCCGGCGTCTCGCCGGCACGGACTTCCCGAGGCGTGCCACGGGAAATCGCGCGCACTGACCGGCGGCATGCTTCCGAAGTCCGTTTCGGCGAGACGCCAAAACCAGCGTTCGAGACGAGCGAGCTCCCCGTCGCGCTACTTCGGCTCGCGCCCCGCGGCGCGCAAGGTGGCGCGCACCCACTCGGCGTCGGCATCGGAGAACGAGGGCACGAGAGAGGCCGTGTAGCGAAGGTGATTGTAGCGGCCGCGGCGATAGACTTCATCGATGAGCGGCTGCAGATCGAGCACGGCATCGGGATCGTCCACCCGCAACGGCACGCGAATGCCCGGCAGCTTTTCGCGCAGCGGCAGCGGGTAAAGTTCCCAGCGCCGAAACGCCGAGCGCCACGCGCAGGCGTAGTAAGTCGCGCGCCGCGCGGGCGGGATTTCATCGGGCTCGACTCCGACGGTGTGCTCGCCCGCGCGCACCAGATCGACTTCCACGATGTTGACGCCGCCTTCCACGTAGCGTCGGCGCTTGGCCAGATACGCCTCGCGGCCCGCGCCGCGCGTGCGGTTGGAAGGCGAGAGCACTTCGATGGCCGTGATCACGCGCCCGCCCTCGGCGTCGAGAATCTCCACGTGACGCTGCACGTCTTCCTGCCGCTGAAAGACCAGCGGTTCAGCCGCCGCCATCGTCGCGGGACCTGCCGCGGAGCCCGCTGCTTGCGCGATCTGCCAGTCTTCGGCGACCGACACATCGGGCCGCATGCGATTGCCCGGACCCACGGGCCGATCCGCGTCGATGGCCACCTCCTCCTCCACGCGCGCCACGAGCTCACGGGGAAGTTGCTCCTGCAGCGCGTCGCAGATGTAAGTCTGGAGGCGCGTGTGCACGTCGCGCCAGTGCGCTTCGAGATACGGGTCCATGCCTGGGAAAGGGCTCTTCATTCCCTCGACTCATAGCCGCGAAAACTCCACGCGCCAAGCGCGCGCGTAGCTGCAACGCCCTCGTCGGCCGTCATCAATCGCGCCGCGCGACGAGGCGTCGCAGCCACGAAAAAATTTCCGCAAAACCGTTGACCTCAATTTTTCAAAGTGCCACAACGTGGGTCGTAGTGGTTCGCAGTGGTTTATGCGGCCAAGTCCCATGTCTTCCAAATCCCCAGCGTATCCCCTCTTCTCGGGCCGGGCGCGACACGCGCTCGATGGGAAAAATCGTACGGTCATTCCGGTGGGCTGGCGGCCGAAAAAGCCCGCGCCGCTGTGGCTGGCGACCCAGAGCGACGGCGCGTGCCTGCTCGCGATGCCTTACGACGAATTCAAATCCGTGCCCGCTCGCGTGAATGCCCGCGCGGACATCGAGCCCGAGGAGCGCCAGCATTTCATCGACTACTTTTACAGCGAGGCCCACGAGGTCACGCCCGATGGGCAGGGCCGCTTCGTGATCCCGGAACATTTTTGCAAGGACTTGAAACTGCGCGGCGAAGTGGTGCTCGCGGGCGCGGAGGCAAAGTTCAAAATTTGGAATCCCGCTACCTTCGAAGAGTTCCGCACCGGCGGCCATGCCACGCGCCGGGGCGTTGGGAAGCTGGTGCAACTGTGAGCGCGACGCCGTCCATCCTCCGCCACATGCCGCGTCCCGAATACCATGAGCCCGTTCTGCTCGCTGAGAGCATTGCGCGACTGCTCCCCGCGCCGGGGAAATTGATTGTGGATGCAACGCTCGGCGGTGGTGGGCACGCGGCTGCGCTGCTAGCCGCGGGTGCGCGAGTCATCGGCCTGGACGCGGACGCGGATGCGATCGGTTTTTCCACGACGCGGTTGAGCGATGCGGGTAAAAATTTTCGCGCCGTGCGCAGCAACTTCGCGGCTGCGGGCGAAGTGCTCGACACGCTCGGCATCGCGCAGATCGACGGCGCGCTGCTCGATCTCGGCCTCTCGTCGCATCAACTCGACGAGCCTTCCCGCGGCTTCAGCTTTCAAGCCGACGGTCCTCTCGACATGCGCATGGATTCGCGTGCGCCGCTTACTGCCGCCGACCTCGTGAACACATCGAGCGGCGAACAGCTCGAGCGCATCTTCCGACAGTTTGGCGAAGAGCCGGCGGCGCGGCGGATCGCCGTGCGACTCGTGCGCGAGCGCATCGCGCGGCCTTTCACCACCACGCTCCAACTCGCAGCCGCAGTCGAGAGCGTCGTCCCACGCCGCGGCAGGATTCATCCCGCCACCAAGACCTTTCAAGCGCTGCGCATCGCCGTGAATCGCGAACTCGAAGTGCTCCAGACCGGACTCGAGCAATTGAGCGCGCGCCTCGCGCCTGGCGGCAGGCTGGCGGTCCTCAGCTTCCACTCTTTGGAGGACCGCCTAGTTAAAACGTATTTCAAATCGCGCTGCACCGAGTGGCTCGATCGCCCGGAGTGGCCGGCACCGCGGCGCAATCCCGAATGCATCTTCAAAGCCGTCACGCGCAAGGCCGTGGTCGCCAGCGCCGCCGAGCAGCGCGCCAATCCGCGAGCGAGAAGCGCAAAGCTGCGCGTCGTCGAAAAACTCCCGCCTCATGCGCGCTAATCGCCGGCGTCACGCCAACATCGTCCCCATCGCTTCGCTCGCGACCGGAGTGCTCCTCGCGCTCTTCGTGTGCGGCGCGGGGATTTACTGCGTGTGGTGCAAGAATCGACTGCACTCCATCGGCAACGAAATCAAAGGCCTCGAGCGCCGCCTCGTGGAGCTGCGGAGCCAGAACGAAGTCGCGAAGACCAAGATCGCGCGCCTCTCTTCCAAAGCGACGCTCAACGAGCGCCGGTCCAGTAATTTTTTCGCGAAGCTCGGAAAGTTCGACGACATCCTTACGTGGGAATCCAATACCAGCGCGGCGCGGGCGGACGACGAGGACGTGCGCCCCGTTCGCAATCGGAGCGCCCGGCCATGAGGACCACGGCGCAATCGCGGCTGCTGTGCATGGGCGTTTTGCTGGCTGCCAGCTTCACGGTTTTTTCTTTCCGACTCATCTACCTGCAAGTCGCCCGGCACGACGACTACGCCGCGCTCGCCGCGGAGAAGCACACCAACAAGGTCACCATCCATGCGCGGCGCGGCGCGATCTACGACGCCCGCGGCGAGCCCCTCGCGCAGAACGAGCCGGTCAAGAAAGTGGTCGCCGACGGCTCGCTCATCAAGGATCGCGCCGCCCTTGCCGCGCTGCTCGCCGGGCCGCTCGACCTGCCGGAGTCCGTCTTGATTCAGAAACTCTCGCGCGAGTACTCGAAGACGGAAAGCAAGCGCGCGCCCTTGCAGTACATCCCACTCAAGAAGCAGGTGGCCGAGTCGGCCGCCGCCGAGATCTCGACGCGGATGGCCGCGGCAAAGATGCGCGGCATTATCTTCGAGCAGGAATCCACGCGCGTGTATCCAAACGCG
Source organism: Chthoniobacterales bacterium (assembly GCA_038238555.1). GTDB lineage: Bacteria > Verrucomicrobiota > Verrucomicrobiia > Chthoniobacterales > Chthoniobacteraceae > JANNXQ01. The sequence continues at coordinate 7,437 of JBBRXP010000128.1, forward strand.
AAAATGCTCTGCCACGTGCTCGGCTATCTTTTTGGAGGCGTTGGCACCGATGGGATCGAGCGAACCTTTGACCGATTTCTGAGCGGGCAGGATGGCTTCCGCTACATCGAGCGCGATGGCAGTGGCCGCGAGATCGTGCAATTCCGCGGCGCGGAAGTGGGCGCGCGCGATGGCAGCAGCGTGCGGCTCACCATCGACATGAGCTTGCAAAATATCGTCGAGACCGAGCTCGAGATCGCTTGCCGGCTCTACCGGCCCAAGAGCGGCACGGCCATCCTCATGGAGCCGCACAGCGGCGCAATCCTCGCGCTGGCAAACTTTCCAAACTTCGATCCCAACAAGCCGAGCGGTGCTCCGGAGGATCACCGGCGTAATCGCGCGATCACCGATCAAGTGGAACCAGGCAGCACGTTCAAAACCGTCGCGGCCTCATCGGCGCTGGATTTGCGGCTCGTCACGCCCGAGACGCCCATCAAGTGCGAAAACGGTTATTGGGCCGATTACAAGCTGCACGATCACGCGCCGTATGCTGAGTTGTGCGTGCACGACGTGCTCGTGCGCTCGAGCAATATCGGCGCGGCCAAACTCGCGATGCGGTTGGGCGACGAAAAGTTTTTCGAGTACGTGCGTCGCTTCGGTTACGGCGAACGCACGGGCATCGACCTGCCCGGCGAAGTGAGCGGCGTCGTGCATCTGCCGCAGACGTGGAGCAAGCTCTCGCTCTCCCGCATGGCGATGGGCCACGAGGTCAGCGCCACGCCGCTGCAAATCGCCACGGCCATGAGCGTCATCGCCAACGGCGGCCGTCTCATGATGCCGCAGATCGCAAAAGAAATCGTCGGCGCCGACGGAAAAATCGTCAGCACATTTCCCGCGCAGGAAGTGCGGCGCGTCGTCTCGCAACGCGCCACCGACGCCGTGCGCGACGCGCTGCTCGAAGTCGTCTCGCCCAAAGGCACCGCGTCGGCCGCGCGCGTCTTTGGATACAAGGTCGCGGGCAAAACGGGGACCGCGCAGAAGACGGACAAGGACGGCCGCTACAGCCACGACAAGTACGTCTCGTCGTTTGTCGGTTACATGCCGGCCGACAATCCGGCCTTCGTCGGCATCGTCATCTTCGACGAGCCGCACACCAAGCCGGGCCAGAGTTATGGCGGGCTCGTCGCGGCGCCGATCTTTTCACGCATCGGGGAAAAAGCCGCGCGCTACCTTGGTCTCACGCCCACCGAAGACAGAGCGCAAGGCGAGAAAGGCGCGACCATCGCCGGTCAGGCGCCGCTCTTTCGCGACCAATGAAACTCGAGAGTCTCATCTCCTGCATTCAGCCGCTGCGCGTCACCGGTACGCGCGATCGCGACATCACCTCGCTGTGTTACGACTCGCGCCGCGCGCAGAAAGGGTCGCTCTTTTTCGCCTTGCGCGGCGAGAAAGTGGACGGCGCGCAGTTTGTCGATACCGCAGTGGCCGCGGGCGCGGAGGCGGTGGTGAGTGAAGCGAAGGAATTGCAAACGCGCGCGACCAACATCGTGGTGGCAAATGCGCGCGAGGCGATGGCCGACATGGCCGCGGAATTTTTCCAAAACCCCGCGCGGCACTTGAAGATCGCGGGCATCACCGGAACCAACGGCAAAACCACGACGGCCTTTCTCGTGCGCCACATCTGCGAGGCCGCGATGCTGCGCTGCGGGCTGCTCGGCACGGTGCACTACCAGATCGGCGAGCGCATTCTTCCCGCCGCGCGCACGACGCCGGAATCGCTCGATGTACACGATCTGCTGTGGCAGATGCGTTCCGCGGGATGCAAGGCCGCGGCCATGGAAGTCTCCTCGCACGCGCTCGTGCAGGCGCGGGTGCGAGGCGTGGAATTCGACGCGGCAATTTTTTCAAATCTCAGTCAGGACCATCTTGACTTTCACAAAAATATGGACCGCTACTTTGAGGCGAAGGCATTGCTCTTCAGCGGCCTCGCTGCGCAGTCGCGCAAGAAAGGAAAAGCGGTCCTCAACATCGACGACCGACACGGCGCGCTGCTCGCCAATCGTTTCGCGAACGATTTGCCGGTCATCACCTACGGATTGAGCGCCAAGGCCGACTTCCGGGCGAGCGATGTGCGCAGTGATTTTCACGGCACGAGTTACCGGCTCGACGCGCGCGGCCGCAGTTACCTCGTGCGCTTTCCGCTCATCGGCCACTTCAACATGTACAATTCTCTCGCCGCGATCGCAGGCTCGTTTGCGATGGGCGTGGATGTGCGCACCGCCGTGCTCAGCCTCGCCAATGCTCCCGCCGTACCGGGCCGGCTCGAGGCGGTGCCGGCGCAGCGCCAGTTCAAGGTGTACATCGATTACGCGCACACCGAAGACGCGCTCATCAACGTCATGAGGACGTGCCGCGAATTGAATCCCGCGCGGCTCCTCGTCGTCTTCGGATGCGGCGGCGACCGCGATAAAACCAAGCGCCCGCGGATGGGCGCCGCCGTCGATGCGCACGCCGATTACGCGATCGTGACTTCCGATAATCCGCGCAAAGAAGATCCGCTCGCCATCATCGAAGACATCAAACCCGGCATGGCGCGCGGCCACTACGAAGCGATTCCGGATCGCAAGGAAGCCATCTTCAAAGCCATCGCCCTCGCGCAACCGCGCGACATCGTGCTCATCGCCGGGAAAGGGCACGAGCGATTCCAAGAGTTGGCCGATCGCATCGTCCCCTTCGACGACGTAGCGGTCGCGACCTCAGCGATCGAAGACCGGCGTGTGGAGGTATCGCGATGAAGGTCGCAAATTTCCGGGGAGCACACGCGTCCCGCGTGTCGGTTTTGGCGTCCCGCCGAAACGAACTTCCGGGACGACGCAATCCAGTTTGCGCGCTCGATTCGATTTGGATGCCGCAGAAAGTTCGTCGCGGCGAGGACGCCGCGACCAACACGCGAGACGCGTGTGCTCCCCAGAAATAAAATGGACGCCACTTCTCTCGACACTGTTGCGCGCCACGCCGAGGGGCGGCTCGTCGCGGGAGATCTGGCGGCGAAGGTGACGACGGTTTGCACTGACTCGCGCTCACTCAAAGCCGGCGACTTGTTCATCGCGCTGCGCGGGGAAAATTTCGACGCGCACGATTTCATCGGCGAAGCGGCGAAGCGCGGCGCCGCGGCCGCGATGGCCGAGCGCGTGCCGGACGGCCTCCCGCCTGGGTTTGGCGTCATCTCAGTCGCCGACACACTGTGCGCACTCCAGCATCTTGCCGGAAAATATCGGCGCGGCCTTTCGCTGCAAGCCGTCGCAATCACCGGATCGAACGGCAAGACGAGCACGAAAGATTTCACCGCGTGCGTGCTGGCCGAACACTTCGAAGTCACCAAGACAGAGGGCAACTTAAACAACCACATCGGAGTGCCGCTCTCGTTGCTGTGCGCGCGCCGCAGCGACCAGATCGGCGTGTTTGAGATCGGCATGAATCATCCCGGTGAGATCGCGCCGCTAGCCGCGCTGGTGGCGCCAGACGTCGCGATCATCACCAACGTCGGCACGGCGCACATCGAATTCATGGGCACGCGCGAAGCCATCGCGCTGGAAAAAGGAATGCTCGCCGAGGCGCTCAATCCGAGCGGCAGCGTGATCCTGAATGCCGACGACGAGTTTGCAAAATCCATCGCGGCGCGCACGAAAGCCGACGCGATCTTCGCGGGCCTCGGCCGCGGCGATGTGCACGTCACGAGTCTGCGCGCACATTCCACCGGCACGAAATTCACGCTGCACGCGCATGGCCGCAGTGTGGAAGCCGCGCTACCCGCGCCTGGCGAGCACATGGTCCGCAACGCGCTGCTCGCCGTCGCCGCGGGCCTCACCTTTGGCCTCTCGCTCGAGGAATGCGCCGAGGGCCTGCGCAACGTGAAGCTCACCCGCGGCCGGCTTGAACAGAAGCTCGTGCGAGGAATCCAGATCCTCGACGACAGCTACAACGCCAATCCCGATTCCATGAGCGCGGCGCTGCGCACCCTCGCCACGATGCCCGCCGCGGGCCGCCGCATCGCGGTGCTCGGCCGCATGGGCGAGCTCGGCTCCGAGAGCGAACGTGGGCACAAGCTCGTGGGCGAAATCGCCGCGCGCGAGCACATCGACTGCGTGGTCGGCGTCGGCGACGAAGCCGCGTGGATCGCCGAAACGGCGTGGCGCGGCGGCGTCGAGAAGGTCGTGAAAGTCAACAGCACCGAGGAGGCCACCAAGTTCCTGCGCGGGCTCGCGCGGCCCGGCGACGTGGTGCTCATCAAAGGCAGCCGCTCCGCGAAGATGGAGCGCATCGTAGAAGGGATGCAGGCCGCATGATGTTCTATTTGTACAAGCTCAGCATCGGAGGCAGCGACCTGTGGCGCGGGTTCAACGTCTTTCAATACATCACCTTTCGCGCGGTGGGCGCGGCCATCACGGCTTTTCTCCTCTCGCTCATCTTCGGCAATTGGGTCATCCGCAAACTCACCGCGCTCAAGATCGGCCAGCCCATTCGCTCGAAGGAGGAAGTCAACAAGCTCCACGAGTTGCACGGGCAAAAAGCCGGCACGCCGACGATGGGCGGTGTGCTCCTGCTCGGCGCCGTGGTCGTCTCCTCGTTGCTGTGGGCGCGGCCCGACAACATGGCCGTGTGGCTGCTCATCTTCACGCTGCTCTACTGCGGCGGACTCGGTTTCTGGGACGACTACCTCAAGGTCTCGAAGAAAAATTCCAAGGGCGTGAGCGAAGCCACCAAGCTCATCGCGCAGTGCATCCTCGCCGGCGTCGTCACCGGATTTTTTCTTTTCAATCCCGCCGTCGAAGTGCAGGCGCGGATGCTCTTCGTGCCTTTTTACAAGGAGCCGATGCTCTGGAATCTCGGCGCGTTCACGTTCGTCTTCTTCGCGCTCGTCATCGTCGGCGCCTCGAACGCCGTGAATCTCACCGATGGCCTCGACGGACTCGCCGCCGGCTGCACCACCACCGTCGCCTTCACCTACGGCATCCTCGCCTACGTCGCCGGCAATTGGCGCATCGCGCAATACCTGCAAGTGCCCTTCTATCCATTTGCCGGCGAGCTCGCCGTGGTGTGCATGGCGCTGGTCGGCGCGTCCATCGGCTTCCTGTGGTGGAATTGCCATCCGGCTCGCATGTTCATGGGCGACATCGGTTCACTCGCCATCGGCGGAATGCTCGGCGTCGTCGCGATCTGTACGAAACAGGAGATGCTGCTCATCGTGGTCGGCGGCGTCTTTGTGATGGAAGCCGTGTCGGTGCTCATCCAGCGCTCGTGGTTCAAGATCACCAAGCGCCGCTTCGGCGAAGGCCGCCGCGTATTTCTCATGTCACCGATTCATCATCATTTCGAATTGAAGGGTTGGAAGGAGAACACCGTGATCGTCCGCTTTTGGATTCTCTCGATCATGTTCGCCTTCCTCGGGCTCGCCACGCTCAAGCTACGCTGATGATTTATGCAAACAAGCGCATTGCCGTTCTTGGCGCCGGAGACAGCGGGGAAGCCGCGGCCCTCGTGCTGCGGGAGGAGGGCGCCGTGGTAACGCTGCTCGACACCGCGGAAGTCGAGAAGTTGCGCCGCAAGATCGACGCGCTCGGGCCGCTTGGCATCCGCGTGATCGCCGGGCTCGCCGCGGAACACGAGGCCGCGCACGGCGCTTACGACGCCGCGATCCTGAGCCCCGGCATCGACCCCGCCGCGCCGCTCGTGCAGCAGTTCATTCGGCGGCGAATCGAGATGATCGGCGAGCTGGAATTTGCCTTCGAGCTTTGCCGCTGCCCGATTTTCGCCGTCACCGGCACGAACGGAAAAACGACCACGGTGCAGCTCGTGGAAAATATGCTGAACGCTTGCGGCGTGAAAACGCTGGCCGCCGGCAACATCGGCCCCGCTTTTTCTGCGCGCGTGCGGCAGAGTGGCGAGCTCGATGCGATGACGCTCGAGGTCAGCTCTTTTCAACTCGAGACCATCCGCGCCTTTCACCCGCGGATCGCGGTCTGGCTTGGCTTCGCGGCCGATCACCTCGATCGCTACCGCTCGATGGCCGACTACTTCGCCGCGAAGGTTCGCATCTTCGAAAATCAAACCGCGGAGGATTGGGCGGTTATAAATTTCCGCGACAAGCTGCCGGAGCTGGTGGCGAGGAAGATCACTTTCAGCGCTTACGCGAGCGGCGGGGATTTCGATCTGCGTAATGGCATCATTCATCATCACGGCGCGCCAGTGCTGCGCATGGCCGGCACGAAATTGCGCGGCGCGCACAACGCCGAGAACCTCATGGCCGCGCTCGGCGTCGGCGTCGCGCGCGGGCTGAGCTTTGAGGCGATGCGCGCGCCGCTGTGCGAATACCGCGCGCTGCCGCACCGCTGCGAGTTGGTGCGCACGCTCGATGGCGTCGAGTGGGTCAACGATTCCAAGGCCACCAATCTCGACTCCGTGGAAAAAGCGCTCGCCGGCGAGACGCATCCCGTGGTGCTCATCGCGGGCGGCAAGGACAAGGGCTACGAATTCGATGCGCTCGCCGCGATCGTCGCTCAGAAGTGCCGCTGCGTGGTGCTCATCGGTGCGATGGCCGCGCGCATCGAGGTCGCGTGGGGAGGCGGCGTGCGGTGCATCCAGGCCGGCACTTCGTTGGCAGACGCTGTCGCGATCGCGCGCCGCGAGGCGCGGCCCGGCGACATCGTGCTGCTGAGCCCCGGGACCTCTTCCTTCGACATGTTCAAAAACTACGCCGACCGCGGCGACCAATTCCGCGCCCTCGTGCAAACCCTCAGCCCTCTATGAAACTACCCACCATCAAAAGAATGTTCGCGAGGCGTCCCGCGCCGCCGCGAAAGCCGCAACAGACCACGCTCAAAGCCACCGCGCGCCGCGCCGAAATGGCCGGCGACTACGAGGAGGAAGAGCCGACCACCAAGCTCTCGAGTGCATTCATTGTCGTGCTCATCCTCCACGTCGTCGCCGTCGGCGGCATCTATCTTTTCAACAGCATCAAAGCGCATCGCAAGAGCGAGGAGCCGCTCCCGCCCGCGCCGCCTGCGCAAGCCGCCACCACCGTCAAACCCCCTCCAGCAAAGGCTCCGACGGCACCGGCGACAAATCCGCCGGATAAAATTGCGATCCATCCGCAGCCGGCCGCCGCCGTCGCCCAGCCGCTCACGCTGCCTTCCGGCGCGCGGGTGTATCGGGTGCAACCGGGCGACAATCTCACGAAGATCGCGACGCAATACAGCGCGACCGTCACCGAGCTCGAAGACGCGAATAACTTGAGTCACACCGCGATGCTGCGTCCCGGCCAGACGATCACCATCCCAGCGCAGAAGCCGATCGCGAAGCCACCCGTGGCCGACGCGCATCCCGTCGTGAAGAAGCCCGCCGACCCCGTGGTCGCCGCAGCCACGCCGGCGCCACCCACGCCCGCCGACAAAGCCGCGGTGAAAACTTACGCCGTGAAAAAAGGCGACACGGCCACCTCCATCGCAAAGAGCCTCGGCGTGAGCATGACTGAGCTTCTCAAGCTCAACAACATCACCGACCCAACCAAGCTCCGGCTCGGACAGACGTTGAAAATTCCCGCGAAGAAAAAGTAGGGGCCACGCAAAGCGGGAGGATTCAGATGATTCAACGCAGAGTCCGTGTAGTGGCGGCGTCCTCGCCGCCAGAAGTTCCGGCGACGTCTTCGTCGCCGCCGGCTCGCGCGGCGATGACGCCGCGGAAACTACCGGCGCCGAGACCTCGCAGCTACATCACCGCGTCCTGCCAGTGAACATCCATCGAAACAGCGTTTTCCTTCTTGTCGTCGCGGTCATCGGTCTGGTCGCGCTCGGCATCGTCATGCTCTCGAGCACCGCGGCTTACGCGCGCGAGAGCGGCGGCAATGCGGCGATGCTCGTGCATAAGCAGGCCGTGTGGCTCGCGGTCGGCGCCGTGCTTTGCGTGGTGGCGAGCCTGCTCGACTACGATCGCTGGCGGCAGACTTGGTGGGTGTGGTTCAGCCTTTCCGTCGTGCTACTCGCCTTGTGCTTTGAGCCGCACATCGGCCATCGCATCAATGGTTCAGCGCGCTGGTTGAAAATCGCGGGCGGCTCGCTGCAGCCGTCGGAGGTGGCGAAACTCGGAGCCGTCGTGACGCTCGCGTGGTGGTTCTCGCGCGAGACTCCGCGCGCAACGAAGCGCGGCTTTCTCGTCGCGGAGGCCGATCCCGCGCAAGCCCCGCGGCCCATCGAGCAGACGTTTCTCAAAGGTTTCGTGGTGCCGCTGGCCGTGGGAGGCGTGCTCATGGCCCTCATCGTGCCCGAGGTTGATATGGGCGCCACCGCGCTGCTCGGGCTCACCACGCTCATGCTCATGTTTGTGGCCGGCACTCGCTGGCGCTATCTCGTGCCGGTGGTGCTCGTCGGCTTTGCGGGCCTCGTCTTCGTGCTCACGAAAATGCCGGAGCGGCTCGGACGCCTCCTCGCATTTCTCTACCCCGACAAATATCCCAACGATGCCTACCAGCAGGCGCAAGGTCTCATCGCGCTGGGTTCCGGCGGCGTCGAAGGTCTCGGCCTCGGGCTTGGTCGGCAGAAGATGGAGTATCTGCCCTTCGCGCACACCGATTTCATTTTCCCCGTCATCGGCGAAGAACTCGGGCTGCGCTTCACGCTGCTCGTGGTCTTCGCATTTGTGCTCATCATCATGAGCGGCTCGGTCATCGCCATCCGCGCGCGCGATCGCTTTGGAATGCTGCTCGGCTTTGGGCTCGTGACGCTCGTCGCGCTGCAAGCCGCCGTGAACATCGGCGTGACCACGATGCTCCTGCCCAACAAAGGAATGCCGCTGCCCTTCATCAGCTACGGCGGATCCAATCTCGTGCTCTGTCTGGTGTGCGTCGGCATCCTTATCAACATCTGGCGCGGAGGCATCGGCGACAAAGAAGCCAGGCAGAAAATCAACACGCGCCTCGCCGCCCGCACCAAGCGGAGGCCCGTGCGGATTTAGGAATGACGAATGACGAATGACGAGGGACGAACACAATCAAAGGGCGGCATCCGCTTTCGTCATTCGTCATTCGTCATTCCCCC
>JBBRXP010000129.1:0-16425 GCA_038238555.1 Chthoniobacterales bacterium
GCAGATGGACGGCTGGGGCTGGCAGTCGGTCCACGACGTCGCCGAACTGCCGCGCGTGCTGGCGAGCTGGCGGGCCGCCCTCGCCGCCGAGCAACCGTGGGAGGACACCTTCCCGCTGCGCCGCCACGATGGCGAGTATCGCTGGTTCCTCTCGCGCATGAACGTCATCCGCGACGGAGCCGGAAACGTCGCGCACTTCTTCGGCACCAACACCGACGTGACCGAGCAGCGCGCGCTGGCGGAAAGGCTGCGGGTGAGCGAGGCGCGCGCCACCGGCATCATCCAGAGCATTGCCGATGGGTTCATCACGCTGGACCTGGACTGGCGCGTCACCTTCCTCAGCGCGCGCGGCGCGGAGATCCTCGCGCCTTTGCAGAAGACGACGACGAATGTGCTTGGGAAAGTTTTTTGGGAGGAATTTCCGGCCACGGTCGGCATGGTCATCGAGGAGAGTTACCGGCGCGCCATGCGCGAGCAGGTGACCGTGCGATTCGAGACCTACTACCCGCCGCTGGATCGCTGGTTCGAGATTCGCGCCTACCCGTCGCCCATCGGCTTGACGACCTACTTCCTCGATACCACCGGGCGCCAGCAGGCCGCGGAAGCACTGCGCCTCAGCGAGCAGGCGCTGGCGGAACAAGCCGACGCCTTACGCCTGGCCGATCGCAGCAAGGATGAATTCCTCGCCATGCTCGCGCACGAGTTGCGCAACCCGCTCGCTCCGCTGCGCAATGCCACGGAGATTTTGCAAACGGCCGACGCGAGCGCCGACGAGCGCGCGCAGGCCCAGCGCATCCTCGGCCGGCAGATCGAAAACATGAGCCGGATGATCGACGACCTGCTCGATGTCTCGCGCATCACCGAGGGGAAGATCGAGCTGCGCCGCCAGCCCGTGGCGCTGGAGGAAATCCTCACCGCCGCCGCGAGCCTCGCGCGCTCCGGCTGCGCCGCGCGCCGGCAGGAGCTCGAAGTCTCGCTGCCGAGCGAACCGATCTACCTCCACGCCGACGCGACGCGGCTCGAGCAAGTCTTCACCAACCTGCTGGGCAACGCCTGCAAATACAGCGGCGACGGCAGCCACATCGCGCTCCACGCCCAGCGCGCCTCGGGCGTCGAGCCGCCCGAGGTCATCGTGGCCGTGCGCGACGACGGCGCCGGCATCGACTCCGAGCTGCTGCCGCGCATCTTCGATCTCTTCGTGCAAGCCAGCCGCACGCTCGACCGCGCGCACGGTGGCCTCGGCATCGGCCTCACTTTGGTAAAGCGCCTCGTGCATCTGCACGGCGGCAGCATCGAAGCGCACAGCGAAGGCCACGGCCACGGCTGCGAGTTCATCGTCCGCTTGCCCATCCTCCGCGAAGCGCCGCCACCGCCCGCCCCGCCACCGTCCGCCGCGCGCGAGACCCCGCGCCGCATCCTCATCGTCGATGACAACACCGACTCCGCGCGCAGCCTCGCCCTGCTGCAAAAGCGGCGCGGCCACGAAACGCGCACCGCCTTCACCGGCCCCGAAGCCGTCGCCGCCGCGGCCGAGTTCCAGCCCGAATTCGTGCTCCTCGACATCGGCCTCCCCGGCATGGACGGCTTCGAAGTGGCCCGCCAACTCCGCGCCACGCCCGCGCTGAGCGGCGCCTTCCTCATCGCCATGACGGGCTACGCCAGCGCCGAAGACCGCGAGCAGGCAAAGCTCGCGGGTTTCGACGAATATCTCGTCAAACCCATCGACCTCGACCGGCTGCGCGACTTGCTGCGGGCGCGCCCCCGTTAGCGCGCCCGGAGCGCCGCCGCCCTCGATCGGCCGCCCGTGGGGGCGGCGGCGCTCCGCGAACAAAACATTTCTCCGGCAAACGGCGCGGAGCCGCGGAGAGTTTCTTTCAATGACGCCTACCCGCACCCCGCGCGATGTTCGCCGAGGGAAGTTCGTCGCGGCGGGACGCGTGTGCTCCCCGGATTTCACCACCGCTCACACTCAACACCCACACATGAACACCACACCCACCCACACCCGGCGCGACGTCTTAAAGACCGCCGGCCTCGCCATCCTCGCCAGCGGCCTGCCCGCGTCCGCGCAACCGCCATCGAAAAAGAAACGCGTCATCGTCGTCGGCGGCGGCATCGGCGGTTTGTCGTGCGCTTACGAGCTGATGGAGCACGGGCACGAAGTCACGCTGCTCGAAGCCTCGCGCCGCACCGGCGGGCACGTGAAGACGATCCGAGATCCGCTGCCCGACGGACTCTATGCCGACGTGGGTGCGGAGCATTTCAGCAAGCCGGGTTACAAGGACTACCGGCGTTACGTGGAAAAATTCGACCTGCCCGTGCTGCCGTGGAAACGCCGGCACAACATGCTGCGCGAGATCGATGGGAAGTGGTTCACCGAAGCGCAGCTCGCAGATCCGAAAGTGTTGCGCGAGTTCGGCCTCAACCAGCGCGAGATCGATTACATCGGCGAGCACACATGGCCCGAGTTGCAGATGATGTATCTCGATCCCTACATCGCGAAATTCAAAGACGAGTATCAGCCGCTCGGTATCGGGCTCGATCATCTCGATCACGAACTGCTCGGCGACGTGCTCGCGCGCGACGGCGCGTCGGAGGCGGCGATCCGCTTTTGCAAAGGCGGCAAATCCAGCAAGGGCCGCGCGCCGCGCGAGACCGACACCTCGGCGCTCTACAAAATCTGGCACGCGGCGATCTCGCGATTGCGCGGGCTGCCGGTGTTCAAGCGCGACGTTTTCCATCTCGAAGGCGGCAACCAAATCCTGCCCGACAAATTCGCGGAACTGCTCGGCGAGCGCGTGCGGAAGAATTGCCCGGTGACCGCGATCGAGCACGGCGACTCGGGCGCGACCGTTCATTTTTCCGAAAATGAAAAGTCGCGACAACTCAGCGCGGACTATCTCGTGCTCGCGGTGCCGCCGATCCTCGTCGCGACGCTCAACATCGCGCCCGCGTGGCCGGAGCGGAAAGCCTTCGCGCTTGAGCACACGAGGATGAGCATGCAGTCGCGCATCTTGATCCAGACGCGCACGGCGTTTTGGAAGGACGACCTCGGCACGATCAATCTCGACGCCGAAGAGCCGCGGCTGCGCGTGCTCTGGCAGACCGCGGAGGAAGTGCCCGGCGAGCGCCGCGTGATCATGAGCAGCGGCGAGCCGACGCAGACGCCCGAGGAAACGATCGCCGCCTTCCGCAAGCTCTATCCCGGCCAGGCGCGGGACACCATCGAGCAGTGCATCGTGCATCAATGGTGGAAGGAAGAGCCGACCGCGTTTTCGTGCGAGCGGCAGTCGTTCCCCTTCGGCCAAATGGCGAAGATGTGGCCCGCGCTGCTCGAGCCCGTGGGCCGCGTGCACTTCGTCGGCGCGGCTTACGATTGCACGCCGCACGGACAGGATGCGGCAACCACTTCCGCCAACCGCGCCGCCAACGCGATCCACGCGACATGACGCACAAATCCCGACTCTCACTGCCCGCCCAGGACGCGCGCGATGAACTCCGCGGGCGCGATGGGCTGCGGCTTGTAGCCCGCGACCGCGAGCGGTGCGAAATGCGCGTCGTCGGTAATGAGCCAGTCGGCATTCGCGGCGATGGCGCAGTCGGTGAATTTGTTGTCGTCGGGGTCGGTGACGATCAAGTGGAACTGAAACGACGGCGAGACCAGGACGATGCTGCCGTGGCGCAGCGAGGCCGCGTGCATGAAGCGCATCAGCACCTCCCAACGCGCCCGTCCGCTGCGCGCGGCGAGCAACTCCTCATATTCGAAAAGGATGCTCGTGCTCACCGCCCAGCGCAGCCGCCCGTCCGCGATCGCCTCGCGGATGGGCCGATATCGTCCGGCTCGGCCGAAAAGCTGGAGCAGCACGTTGGTATCGAGCACGACGGTCATCCACGATACGGATGCCGTTGGCGATGTTCGCGAATCGCGGCTTCCACTTCCGCCGGGTCAAACTTCCCCGCCGCGCGATCCTCGTCCATCATCGTGTCGAGTTCGTCCGAGGCTCGCTGGATTTCCAGTTCCAAGAGAAAATTGCGCGCCTTGAGCAGCAGTTCCGGCGGCATGGACTGCACGCGCTCGATGATTTCGGGCCGCAGCTTTTCGAGTTCGGCAACATTGGCTTTCATGTTTGGGAAGGGGTGTGCGGGCGCATCCTATCCCCCGCCGTTCGCGAGGCGAGTTCTTTGAAAAATACGAGCACGATCATGAGACGACAATTCCTCCGAGCCCTGGCGCTCTTCGTGTCTTTTTGCGGTCAATCCTTCGCCGCGGAAAATGCGAAGCGCATGGGTCCACTACCTCGGCGACGCTCAGGCGAAGACGCCGAATCTCGACCGGCTCGCCGCGCGCAGCACCATCTTCACGCGCGCCTATTGCGCCGCGCCGCTGTGCAATCCTTCGCGCACCGCGCTGCTCTCGGGGCTGCGTCCCTCGGCCACCGGCGTCTATCGCAACAACATCGACTGGCGCACCATTGTCAGCGGCGTGCCGACGATCCCGCTTCACTTTCGCGCGCACGGCTACCGCGTCGTCGGCGCGGGGGGAAATTTACCACGAGTCGTATCGTCGCGATGCGGATTGGGACGACTACCTGCCGATGGCCGAGGGCGAAGCGGGCGACGAGGAACCCGCGAGCAAACGCGACAAGCGCGCGGGCGGCGACGAGGGCGGCGTCGGCGTCATCCGCTTCAAGCCGCTGGATTGCGCGGACGAGGCGATGGTGGATTTCCGCAGCGTGACGTATTGCCTCGGGCAACTCGCGAAGCCGCAGGACAAGCCGCTCTTCCTCGCGTGCGGCCTGCACAAGCCGCACATGCCTTGGGACGTGCCGCGCAAATACTACGACCTGTATCCGCTCGAAAAAATCCAACTGCCCAAAGTGCTCGAGAGCGATCTCGCCGACGTGCCGCCACCCGGCGTGAAGATGGCGCGCGCCGCCGGCGAGCACGCGGCGATTTTGAAATCCGGCCGGTGGAAGGAAGCGGTGCGCGGCTACCTCGCGGCGATCAGTTTCGCCGATGCGATGCTCGGCCGGCTGCTCGACGGCTTCGAGCGCAGCGCGTATCGCGACAACACGATCGTCTGCCTGTGGAGCGATCACGGCTGGCACCTCGGCGAAAAAGAGCATTGGCGAAAATCCGCGCTGTGGGAGGAGACCACGCGCGCGCCCTTCCTCATGCTCGTGCCGGGAATGACGAAGCCCGGCGCGGTGTGCGAACGCACCATCGACTACATGAGCGTGTATCCGACGTTGTGCGAGCTGTGCGGACTGCCGGTGCCGCCGCACGTGCAAGGCGGGAGCCTCCGCCCGCTGCTGGAAAATCCCACCGCGCCGTGGGATCGCCCCGCGCTGACCACGCACGAATTTCAAAACCACGCCGTGCGCAGCGCGCAGTGGCGCTACATCCGCTACGCCGACGGCGGCGAGGAGCTCTACAACGAGGAGACCGATCCGCTCGAGTGGACGAACCTCGCGCGCGACGAGCAATACGCCGCGACGAAAGCGGAACTCGCCAAATGGCTGCCGCGGGAAAACCTCCCCGCGCCCGCCGGCAAAGGCAAAGCGGAAAAGGCGAAGAAGAGCGCGCCATGAAAATCCGCCGCGCCGATCGCTTGGTATTTGCGGCGGTGATCGTCTGCACCGCGCTGTGCGCCTCCGCACCCGCGCGCAAGACCGAAGCGCCGCCGGAAGCGAAAGCCGATCCGATCCACGGCCTCGCCGAGCTCGCGCGCCGCACGCGCGTGAAGCCGCACGAGTTGCTGCGCGCGGTGGACGGCGCGTATCCCAGCGAGCGCGTGATCTTCCGCGACAGGGCGACCGGCGCGGAGCTTTGGAAGATGAGCCGCAATCCCGGCTGCACGCGGCATCACTATCCGAACTTCGCGATCTGGAATGCCGACGGCTCGCAACTCATGCTGCGCAGCCGCCGCCCGGGCGATGCAAGCGCAAAATGAAGCCGCTGCTCATTCTCGCGGCCTGTGTCAGCGCGGCGATGGCGGGCGCATTCCCCGACCCGGCGCAGTTGCCCGCGCATCCCGAGCTGCCCGATCCGCTCGTGATGCTCGAGGGCGCGCGCGTAACTACGAAGGGGCAATGGTTCACCGAGCGCGCGCCGGAATTGCGGCGGCTTTTTCAGCACTACGAATACGGGCTGCTGCCGCCGAAGCCGGAGCGGCTCGAAGGAAAAATCCTACGCATCGACAAAGCCGCGCTCGGCGGCAAGGCGACGCTCAAGGAAATCGAAGTGCGCACGACCAATCCGGACGCGGCGGTGCATCTGCTGCTCCTCGTGCCCAATCGCCGAAGCGGACCCGCACCGTGTTTTCTCGGGCTGAACTTCCACGGCAACTACACGCTGCTCGCCGATCCGCTCGTGCGCATGCCCTCGGGCTGGATTACGCCCGCGGCGTGGAAGGGCGAGTTGCGCGCGGCAGGCGAAGCAGGGCGCGCGGACGAAAAATTTCGCGGAGTGGATGCCGGCGTTTGGAACGCGGAACTGATCGTCGAGCGCGGCTATGCGCTCGCGTCGTTTTTCAGCGGCGACCTCGCGCCCGATCGCGCGGACCTCGCGCGCGAGCGGCTCGCGGATTTCCTGCCGGAAGGAACGCGCGCGGATGACGGCGACGCGCCCGCGCTCTTCGCCGCGTGGGCGTGGGGCTTTTCGCGGATGATTGATCACCTCGCGACCGATGCGGACATCGACGCGCGGCGCATCGCTGTCGTCGGCCATTCGCGCAACGGCAAGACCGCGCTGCTCGCCGGCGCGATGGACGCGCGGATCGCGCTCGTCATCGCGCACCAGGCCGGCGCGGGCGGGAGCATGCCCGCGCGCGAGCCGGCGGAATTTCTCGAGCCGCGTGCGAACGGCCGCCCGCGGCGCGAGACGATTGCGAGCATGATCGAGAGCCAGCCGCACTGGTATTGCGGCAACTTCAAAAAATTCGCCGGCCAGCCAGGGCGGCTGCCCTTCGATCAGCACGCGCTCATTGCGCTCTGCGCGCCGCGGCCCGTGCTGCTCTCGAGCGGCACGGAGGATCCGGTCGCCGATCCGGGCGCGCAGTTCGATCTGCTGCGCGCCGCCGAGCCGGTCTATCGGCTCGTCTGCGGCGAGGGACTCGGCGCGGAAAAAATGCCGGAGGTCGGCGCGCTGCTCGCAAGCCGGCTCGGTGCCTTCACCCGCCCCGGCAAGCACGCCATGACCGCCGAGGACTGGCGCGCGTGGCTCGACTACGCGGACCAGTGGCTGCTCGCGACGCAACGAGGAGACCAAGGCCGCCTGCGGCCTCCGCGAGCCGCGCCTTGGAATCCTCCTATCCCCGCAAGCCCTCTCGCGACGGCCACCCAGAAACAGCCTTTCGAGAACGCGCTGGGGATGAAGTTCGTCCCCGTGCCCATCGTCGGCGGGCCGAGCGACGGACAGCGCGTGCTCTTCAGCGTGTGGGAGACGCGCGCGCAGGACGGCTCCGCGTGGCGCGGCCTGAGCAGCCCAGCGACGCGTTACCCCAACGGCGGTGCTCGCGGCCTCGCCACGCGAGTGATTGACTTCGGCAACGCGCTCAGCGTCGCGCCGCGAACAATGCTTTCCCGTGAAACCATGAAACGGTCCGTCGCGCTCCGCGTCTTTGCGTTCCTGGCGCTCGTTTGCGGCCAGACTCCAGCCGGGGAAAAAATCGTGCCGCTGTGGCCGGGCGAGCCGCCGCAGTTCCTCGTGGGCACGCCAGCGGAGACGGTGGACGAAAGCGGGCACATCAAAAACGTCTCCGTGCCGGCGCTCAGTTTGTTTCTTCCGCCGCCGGCAAAGCGCACCGGCATGGCGATCATCCTCTGCGCGGGCGGCGGTTATGGCTCTCTGGATTGGAAGACGCATGTCGTTTATGCGGCCGAGGTTTTCAATCCGCTGGGCGTGGCCGTCATCGGGCTGAAGTATCGCCTGCGTCCGCCGCACCGGCTCGACAACGCGGGCATCCAGGCGCTCACGCTGCTGGATGCGAAGCGCGCGGTCCGCACCGTGCGGCATCGCGCGGCGGAGTGGGGCATCGATCCGCGCGGGATCGGCGTCGCCGGATACTCGGCGGGCGCGAACCTCGCGATGAATCTCGCGGCGAACTTCGACGCGGGCGACGCGACCGCCGCCGACCCGATCGAGCGCGAGAGCAGCCGGCCCGATTTCGCCGTGGGCCTCGCGACCTGGCACTGGCGGCAGAAGGAATCGCCCTTCGTGTTTCGCAGGGACACGCCGCCCGTGTTCCTCGTCCACGCGACCAACGACGGCATCGGCGGCGGCGCGCCCATCGAGCTGCCGCGCGCGATCAAAGCGGACTTGGAAAAACTCGACGTCCCGGTGCGGATGGAGATCTTCGACGAAGGCGCGCACGGCGTCGGCAACCTGATCCCGCAGCGCGTGAAGAACGGCTTTCCGCCTGCCCGATGGCCGCAGTTGCTGCTCCAGTGGCTCGGCAGTCTTCCACCGTGATTGGATGAAAACAACCCGCCTCATCTTCGCGCTCCTCGCGTTTTTGTGCTGCCAGTCTCCCGCCACCGAGCCGCGCCTTCAGGCGGACGTGATCTATAGGCACAAGGACGGCATGGCGCTGGGCTTCCGATGTGTTCCATCCGGTGAAGGCCAATGGCGCGGGAGTGATCTTCATTCAGAGCGGCGGCTGGTATTCCGTCTGGAGCGAGCCGCAAAAACTTCTGCCCGCGTGCCAGCCTTTGCTGGATCGCGGGTTCACGGTGTTCTGCGTCTCTCACGGCAGCGCCCCGCGTTACGTGGTGCCCGAGGCGGTAGCGGATGTGCGGCGCGCGGTGCGGTTCATCCGGTTGCACGCGTCGGAATTTGGCGTGGAGCCCGATCGTCTCGGCGCGCTCGGCGGCAGCGCGGGCGGGCATCTCACGCTCGTGCTCGCAACCACGGGTGATGATGGCGATGCGAAGTCGGAGGACGAAGTGCTGCGCCAGCCGAGCCGCATCGCAGCGGCGGTGGCGATGTATCCGCCCACCCATCTGCGCGCGTGGGTGAGCGGTCCGCCGGAAGCGGTGCGCAAAATTCCCAGGCTGAAACCGCCGCTGAGTTTTCCCGCGGTGCAAGCGGCCGATGTTTCGCCGCTCCTCCACGCCGGCGCCACCACGCCGCCCATCTGCCTGATTCACGGCGACCGCGATGAACTCGTGCCCGTGGAGCACAGCCGCAATCTTTTCGCGCGGCTCCAGGAGGCCGGGCGTCCCAGCCGCCTGCTCGTGGTGGAGGGCGCGGGGCACTCGTTCACGGCGAGGGATTACGCCATCGCCGTGCCCGCGATGGTGGAGTGGCTTGAGAAGTATCTGGGTCGCGCCACTCGCCAAAGATTTTTCGGCAAATGCGGTGCGGTGATGGAGCCGCGGCGACGACGGGCGGGCTTTTGCATTTCGAGGTGGATGGCGGTTTCGGCGGCGGCAACGTGACAATTCCGAGCACGGGCAGCGCGTCGGTGCGGACGACTCTCGCGGTCAATAACGTGGCCCTGAATTCCGGCGTGCATGTCGTGCGGCTCGGCTTCGATGTCGCCAACTCCGCAGGAGATCTCGGGCGTTTCAACTCGCTCGACTTCGTGCTCACCGCCGCGAACCAACCGCCCGCCGTGACCATCGTGGGCCCGAGCCAGAGGACGATTTTTAGCACCGGCGATACGTGAGTTTCGGCGAGGCGATCACCGATGCGACCGCGGGCGGCTCGCCGTCCGCGCAGTTCTTCGTCGATGGCGTGAGCATCGGCAGCACGAGCGGCAACAACGCCACCCGCACTTGGACCGCGACCGTCCGGCGCGCACGTCCTGCGCATCACTGCCACGGATTCCTTCGGCGCGAGCAGCAGCACGCGCGGACGGCTCTTTTTCGTCGGCCCGCCAATCCTTCCGCTGCACTACTTTGGACCGGGACACCGTCACCGTCTTCCTTCCGTTCGCCCTGCCGCAAAACTTCTACCGCCTGCGGCAAATCGCGCCGTAGCCACACGGGAGAGCTTGTGACGATACGCGGGTTCCTGGCGCCCGCTCCCGGCATTTCATTTTCCTGCGGCGGCTTTGAAGACGTCGGCGTCCTTGTGGAATCCATCGGCGATCACGGTCTCGCGCATGTTCTCTCGCGTGACGGCGACCACGTCGAGGAAGACGCTCGGCACTTTCGCCCGGCCGTTGTCGAGTTCGGCGCGGGCGATCACGGGCTCGCGTTTCGCCAGCTTCACGGCCAGCTCGGCGGCTTTGGTGGCGAGTTGTTTTAGCGGTTTGTAGATGGTCATGCTCTGCGTGCCGGCGGCGATGCGCTGGCAGGCGGCGAGTTCGGCGTCCTGGCCGGTGACGAGGATTTTTCCGGCGAGCCCTTCTTCCGCGAGGGCCTGGATGGCGCCGCCGGCGGTGCCGTCGTTGCTGGCGAGGATGGCGTCGAAGGTGCCGGTTTTGGTGATCGCGGCGTTGGCGATTTTTTTCGCGCTCTCCGGTTTCCAATCCTGCGCCCAATCTTCATGCACGATCTCGACGGCGCCGGACTGCACCAACGGCTCGATGACGCTGTCCTGGCCTTGCTTGAAGAGGAACGCGTTGTTGTCCGTCTTCGAGCCGTAGATGCGGACGAGGCGTTTTTTTCCGGGCGATCTGGCGAAGGCGTCGGCGAGGAAACGCGCCTGCAACTCGCCGACCTTTACGTTGTCGAAAGTCATGTACACGTCGAGCTCGCAGCCGGTGATGAGCCGGTCGTATGCGAGCACCGGAATGCCCGCCTCGTGGGCGAGCGTCACGGCTCGGGCACAGGCCGCGCCGTCGTGCGGGATGATGACAAGCGCATCGACTTTGCGCGTGATGAGCGCTTCGACGTCCTTGATCTGCCGGTTGTCGTCGCCGTTGGCCGAGAGCACTTCCACGTCGGCGCCGAGCGCGGCGGCGCGCTGGACAAACATGTCGCGATCGCCCTGCCAGCGCTCTTCCTTGAGCGTGTCCATCGAGAGGCCGACGAGCGGTCGCGCGCGAGGGCTCGTGCTTTTCCCGGAGTGGCCGCGAGAGAGCACGAGGCCGGTGAGGATGCTCAGCAGACACGAGAGGAGGACGAGCGAGAGGCGAAATTTCATCCGTCGAAAATTGGAGCGCCTCCGTCCTCGTGCGGCTCTTGTGTCGCAGAAGAACGAAGCGGCGAGGCGCCGCTGACACTTCCTGCGGCGAGGGCGCCGCAGCTATCTCGCGGGGTGTGCGGGCACGCAATCCGGCAGCTCCACCGCGGGTTGCACTGTAGGCGCTGCTCGTGAAGGGGCCGGGGCTCTGGTCTGCCAGCGCTTTCTGCGCGAGAGCAGCACGCTGGTGAGGACGCTGAGAAGGCAGGAAGCGACGGAGAGCGCGAAACGGATTTTCATTCGGGGGCGAAGGGGGAGCTAACGCGGGCGCAACTTACCGTTTGTCCTACGGCCCGCAAGCTTCTTTGTCGGGGTTTTCCGTATCCCCAATTTTTTTCCACCACCGCGCCCGGCACCGCCCTACTGCACCTTCGGCTGCTGCTGCGTGAGGCAGTGGAAGGCGCCGAGGCCGAGGATCAATTCGCGGCAATCGATGGGCACAATCTTGCGGTCGGGAAATGCCTTCTTCAACACGGCCACCGCCCATTTGTCATGCGCGTCGCAGAAGGTGGGCAACAGCACGACTTTGTTGGCGATGTAAAAATTGGCGTAGCTCGCCGGCAGCCGCTGGCCGTCGCGCACGATCTTCCGCGGCATCGGCAGCTCGAGCACCATGAGCTCCGTGCCTTCCTCGTTGGTCATTGCGTCCAGCAACGCGCGATTGTCGCGCAGCGGCGCGAAGTTTGGGTCGTCTTCATCTTCCTCCACCACGGTGATGACGGTGTAGGAGTCGATGAAGCGGGTGAGATCGTCGATGTGGCCGTCGGTGTCGTCGCCTTCGATGCCGTCGCCAAGCCACAGGATTTTTTTGACGCCGAGGTAATCGCGAAGTCGGCGTTCGATATCGGCCTTCGTGAGATCGGGGTTGCGGTTGGGATTGAGCAGGCAGCTCTTGGTGGTGAGCAGCGCGCCGCTGCCGTTGACTTCGATGGAGCCGCCTTCGAGCACCATGCCGGGATTGTAGATGGGCAGGCCGAGTTCGTCGGCCACGCGCGTGGGCACGTCGTCGTCGTCGTCAAAGGGCGGATACTTCCAACCCCACGCGTTGTAATCCCAGTCGAG
This sequence comes from Chthoniobacterales bacterium, assembly GCA_038238555.1. Taxonomy (GTDB): domain Bacteria; phylum Verrucomicrobiota; class Verrucomicrobiia; order Chthoniobacterales; family Chthoniobacteraceae; genus JANNXQ01. Next base: position 12,196 of record JBBRXP010000129.1, read on the forward strand.
CACGGCGAGCTGCGGATGCTGCTGGCGCGTGACGAAGATCGGGCCGTGATCGCGGCACCACGGTTCATTGATGGGGATGTGGTGAAAGGTGACGTGGGTCGAGCGGGCACGATGTTTCGAGAAGACTTTGCGCACGAGCCCTTCGTGGGTGGCGTCGCACACATTGATGTGCACGGGCTCGGAGTCGGCGAGCGCATCGACCATCTTTGCGAGCGCGGGTTGCACGCGCTCGTAGGAGCCGGGAAAGCTGATGCCGTCGGGCCGCGGCCACGAGAGCCACGTGGCTTCGTGCGGCTCCCACTCGGCGGGCATGCGGTAGCCGAGCGCCGCGGGCACGGGCGCGTGAGTCACAGGATGGTGGGCGGAGGCGCTCATGCTCAGTCGATGAAACGTTTTTGCAGATCGCCGTAAGCGTCGATGCGGCGGTCGCGGAAGAACGGCCAGTGCGTCCGCTGCGTGTCGAGCGCACCCAAGTCGGCGTCGGCCACGAGCACCTCTTCCTCGCTCGCGGAAGCCTTCGCCACGAGTTGCCCGGCGGGATCGGCGACAAAACTCTGGCCCCAAAATTCGATGCCCGCGCCACCGTCCGGCGCTTCGTGCCCGACACGATTTGCCGCCGCGACGTAGCACCCATTGGCGATGGCGTGCGAGCGCTGGATGGTCTCCCACGCGTCGTGCTGGCGATGGCCTTGCGCGGCCTTCTCCGCGGGATGCCAGCCAATGGCAGTCGGGTAAAAAAGAATCTCCGCGCCAGCCAAGGCCGTGAGGCGCGCGGCCTCGGGATACCACTGATCCCAGCACACGCAGACGCCGATCTTTGCGAACCGCGTCTGCCATGAGCGGAAGCCGAGGTCGCCGGGTGTGAAGTAGAATTTTTCCAGGAACAACGGGTCGTCCGGGATGTGCATCTTGCGGTATTTGCCGAGGGGAGTGCCGTCGGCGTCGATGACGACAGCGGTGTTATGATAAAGCCCCGGTCCGCGCTTTTCAAAAAGCGACGCGATGACGACCACGCCGCGCTCCTTGGCAAACTTCGCGCACGCCTCCGTGCTCGGGCCCGGGATTTCCTCGGCGAGTGCAAAGTACTTGTGATCCTCGGCCTGGCAAAAGTAGAGCGATCCAAAGAGCTCCTGCAGGCAGACGATCTGCGCGCCGCGATCCGCCGCCTCGCCCGCCCGCGCCAGAGCGCGCGCGAGATTTTCGCGCGGATCGGCCGTGCAGCGCGACTGCACGAGGCCGATGCGAATGGTTCGAGAGCTGGTGGCCATCGGAAAAAGTGTGTGCCCGGCTTCGCGCGTACGAAGCATCGAAAAGTAAAAACTCCGCGACGGATCGGGCTACTTGATTGAGGTAGCAGGAACGATGCGCACGCTCTCGAGCGTCACGCGTTCGAGCGGTCGGCTCGGTTCCCCGCGCGCGCTCGGCCCCACTTTTGTGTCCCCGATCTTGAGCAGCGCATCCTCGCCTTTGATGAGTTTGCCGAAGCAGGTGTACTGGCCGTCGAGTTGCGGCGTGGCTTCGAGGCAGATGAAGAATTGACTGCCCGCCGAATCCGGATCGCCGCCGTTGCGCGCCATCGAGAGCACGCCGCGCACGTGCTTCTTCTCGTTGAACTCGGCCTTGATCTTGTAGCCGGGATCGCCCGTGCCCCATTGCGTTTCCTTCGCCGCGTCTTTCGTTTTCGGGTCGCCGCCCTGGATCATGAACCCCTTGATGATGCGGTGAAAAGCGGTGCCGTCGTAGAATTTTTCCCGCGCGAGTTTCTTGAAATTTTCCACCGTCTTCGGCGCGACATCGCTCCAGAACTCGACGACCATCTCGCCCTTCGAAGTCTTGAGCACGGCGACTTCCTTGGCGTCCGGCTTGGGTTCATCGGCCGCCCAAAGCGGCGCCGCGGCGAGACACAGAGCGACGATGGAGATTAGGGAAAAGAGGGGTTTCTTCATGCGGCGAGAGATGCCACGCACCGCGCGGAGCGTCACGCGAAAGTTTCGCAACGCGGGGCCTCACTCCGCTTGCCCCGCGTGGTATTCCTGCAGCGGCTTCACGCGCAGGCCGTGCTCCCGCAAAGCGCGGATGCCTTCGAGGCTGGCGCGGGCGGCGCGCAGCGTGGTCATGATCGGGATGCGATTGGCCGCCGCCGTGCTGCGAATCTTCACCTCGTCTTCACGCGCGACCTTGCCGCTCGGCGTGTTGATGATGAGGGCGAGCTCGCCGTTCTTGATCATGTCGAGCGCGTGGGGGCGGCCTTCGTTGAGCTTGAAGAGTTTCTTCACCGCCACGCCCGCCTCGGCCAGCGCGCGCGCCGTGCCGCCGGTGGAGAAGAGAGTGAAACCCAGCTCCACAAAGCCGCGGGCGACTTCGATGGCCCTCGGTTTGTCGCGGTCCGCGACGCTGATGAAGACATTGCCGTGCTCCGGCAACGGTGGCGTGGCGGCCATCTGCGCTTTGGCGTAAGCGAGGCCGAAGCTCGCGTCGATGCCCATGACTTCGCCCGTGCTCTTCATTTCCGGCCCGAGCACGATGTCGATGCCGGGAAAGCGGATAAAAGGAAACACGGCCTCCTTCACGGAGTAATGCGGCGGCACGATCTCGCGCGTGAAGCCAAGCTCCTCGAGCGTTTTTCCAGCCATGATTTTCGCCGCGAGCTTCGGTAGCGCGACGCCGATGGCCTTGCTCACGAAAGGCGCGGTGCGGCTCGCGCGTGGATTTACTTCGAGCACAAAGACCGTCTCGCCTTGCACGGCGAATTGCACATTCATCAAGCCGAGCACTTTCAACTCGCGCGCCATCGCCTTGGTCGAGCGCGCGATCTCCTCCTTCACTTTCTCGCTCAATGAAAATGGCGGGATGACGCACGAGCTGTCGCCGCTGTGGATGCCAGCTTCTTCGATGTGCTCCATGATCGCGCCGATGACCACGGTGTGCCCATCGCTGATGCAATCCACATCCACCTCCGTGGCATCTTCCAGAAAGTGATCGACGAGGATGGGCGACGTAGCGGCGGCGTCCCCGCCGCGGAAGCCTGCGGGCGGCGAGGACGCCGCCGGAACTACCGGCGACGCGACGTCGCCGCTACTGCTCGCCTCGACCGCCTCGCGCACATAGCGCCGCAGATCGCTTTCATTGTGCACGAGCTGCATCCCGCGCCCACCGAGCACAAAGCTCGGTCGCACCAGCACCGGGAAGCCGACGCGCCCGGCCACTGCGACCGCTTCATCTTCCGTCACCGCCGTGCCGCCGCTGGTCTGCCGGATGCCGAGCCTGTCGAGCATCGCGCCGAAGAGTTTCCGATCCTCCGCGATCTCGATGGAATGCGGCGAAGTGCCGATGATCGGGACGCCCGCCGCCTGCAATCCCGCCGCGAGATTGAGCGGAGTCTGCCCGCCGAATTGCACGATGACGCCGAACAAATTCTCGCTCTCCTGCTCGCAGATATTGAGCACGTCTTCGAGCGTGAGCGGCTCGAAGTACAACTTGTCCGAAGTGTCGTAATCGGTGGAGACGGTCTCGGGATTCGAGTTGACCATGATGGTCTCGAAGCCCTCCTCGCGCAGCGCAAACGCAGCGTGCACGCAGCAGTAGTCGAACTCGATGCCCTGCCCGATCCGGTTGGGCCCGCCGCCGAGGATGATGATTTTCTTTTTTCCCGAGTCGCGCCGCTCATTCTCGTCGCCGTAGGTGGAGTAGTAATACGGCGTGTATGCCTCGAACTCGGCGGCGCAAGTATCCACGAGACGGTAGGTGGGAAGGGTATGAAGAAGACATCTCACACCGCGGATATCGTCATCGTTCAATCCCAATGAATGACCAATCTGTCGATCCGAGAAGCCGAGTCTCTTGAGTTTGCGAAGTCCTGTTTTAGCAGCGTCCCACTCGGGTTCCGTTGCGTGGATACCGTCGGCAACCGAATCCGCAGAATTGAATTCACGCAATTTGCCAGCAAAGGACTTCACACTTTCGCCGAAGATACCGCGCGCACTCCGCAACTCTTCAGCAGCTTCGACAGTCTGTTTGATGTTCTCCAAAAACCACCGATCAATCTTCGTCATCTCGAAAACCTCCTCGACCGTCCACCCGCGCTGGAACGCCAGCCCGAGGAAGAAAATGCGTTCCGCGTTCGGCACCGTCAGCTTTGTCCGCAAACCATCGTCGTCGATCACCACATCCGCGCCATCCCCGATCAACCCAAACCGCTTGATCTCCAAACTCCGCAGCGCCTTTTGCAGC
>JBBRXP010000130.1:0-16371 GCA_038238555.1 Chthoniobacterales bacterium
CGCATTGTCCCAAGAAAGCGATTGGATGTTTTCCTCGATGGCGCGGCTCTTGCCATCCGGGAGGGAGCGGATCTTCGACTTTCCATCGTGGGAAAGGTCGGCTTTATCCGCGGCATGGATCGCCTCATCTCAGAGTTTCCTTTTCCTGAACGATTGCAATGGATTCACGGAATGCCAAGGGATGAAGTCCCGGAGTTGCTACGCAGCCACCACATTCTCGCCCAAACTAGCGACGAAGAAAATTTCGGATCTTCGGTGGCTGAGGCTCAGGCGTGCGGACTTCCGGTTATTGTCGGCGCGACTAATGGAAATGCGGACTATCTCTGCTCACGAGATATTCATCTTACCGATGACCAACCGCGGACGTTTGCAGCCGCGCTCCGTGAGATGGCAGATCGGAAGGCGCAGGGCCGGTTGGGAGAACCGAGGGAATCGAGACGGTGCGCGGAGGCACACTTTCACGTGGAGCGGGTCGCCGGCCACCTGGCGCAGCTACTAATGGCGGTCGCTCGCGGCAAGGCATCGTCCTCGATCTCCCGATGAGAGTCGGATTGATCGCCGCGGCTTATCCGCCCGACTTGGACGGTATAGGCGATTACACATGGTGCCTCGCGGGAACGGTTGCCAGGCAATTGCGGAATGCCCAGGCAAGCGTGTGCGAAACTGGCGAGAAGCGATTCCGGCTGCCTGAGGCGCCTCCCGTCATTGTCTTTACCCGGATCGGGATGGACCACAGGCCGGCAAAGGATGTGGAAGTCGCTCGCTTCTTCGATCCAGAATTTCCGAGAACGTTTGCCGCACTTACCGAGAGCATTGCTACCGACTACTCGAATCCCGGCCGCCAAATCGACTGGATTGTCTTGCAATACAATCCCTTTAGCTGGGGCTCTCGTGGCTATTGCCCGAAAGTCCCTCGGACAATGCAGCGGCTCCGCCAGATTCCCGACAGTCCCCGCCTTGCGGTCATGTTTCACGAGACAGCGGTTCCGAAATGGCCCTGGCGCTTTTCGGTGATGTTTGCCTGGCAGTATCCTATCTTTAGAAACGTGTGCCGTCTTGCCGAAGTGGCCTTTGTCTCCACCATGCGCTGGACGGCGCAAGTCCGGCGTGCGGCGCCGAAGCTTCCGGTCCATCACCTGCCCGTCGGTGCGAATATCCCGCTCAGCGAAGTCTCACAGCAGGAGGCTCGCTCGAAGCTGGGCATCGACCGCGATGCACTGGTGCTGGGTGTGTTCGGGGGAGCGCATATTAGCCGCCGGCTCGACTGGATCGCGACGGTCATCGGGGAGACAAGGCGCAGGCGTCTGCATCGCAAGACTGTGCTTCTCTACGTGGGATCCGATAGCGATGCGATGCGAGGAGCTTTTGGCACCGTGGACTTGATGGATTGCGGCGCGTTGCCGGCTGCAATGGTGGGCGCCCGACTGCGAGCAATGGACGCCGCGATCTCGCCTTTTCTCGATGGCGTATCGACGCGGCGAGGGTCGGTGATGGCCCTGCTCCAGCATGGCATTCCCCTTGCGACCAACCAGAACTTGCTGACAGACGAAGTATTCCGGAGAGCCACGCCGGCAGGCATCCTGGTCTCCTCGGCCACGTCGTCGGAAGCCTTTGCTACCGAGACCGTGGATTGGCTCGATCGCCTTGCTCCCGGCAGCGTGCCCGACCCGGAGATAACGGCTTATCACGATCTGCATTTCAGTTGGCAGAGCATTGCCTCGATGATGCTGAAGCATCTGCCTCATGCTTGAGACTGACGTCCTGATTCGAAAGTGTGCTCTCGCCGCGGAGATCGCATTTGTCTCCGCCCAGCGATGGACGCGGCAGGTGAAGCGCATGGCGCCACTACTTCCCGTGCATCATCTCCTCGTGGGATCGAATATCCCGCTAAGCGATGTTACCCAGACCGTCATTTCGCCCTTTATCCACGGCGTATCCGCCCCGCCCTCCTTCCGATGGCGGGGCATCGCCAGCACTCTGCTGGACAATCTTCCCACATGAGCACGATGAAAGATCGTGTGAGGAGGCTGCCCTTGATGCGAGATGTTCTCGCCATGATCCAGGACTGGCGAATGCGACGTTACTTTCGTCACATCGGGCTAGAATGCCTGGAGCAGCGAACTCGCAGCGTCGTATCATCATCCGTACGTCGGGGGCCGTTTGCCGGTTTAAGATTGCTCAATCGGGCTAGTGGTTCAGTTTGGATTCCCAAGGTCTTGGGTAGTTATGAAAGCGAAGTTGCAGAAGCGGTGGAAGAAGTGATGTCGGTTCGTCCGGACGTCATCATAGATATAGGATGCGCAGAAGGCTACTATGCCGTGGGCTTTGCACGCCGCCTTGCGAAAACCAAGGTCTTCGCAGCCGACGTCAATCCGATCGCGCGGCGGATGGTTCGCGCGATGGCAGCCGCTAACCACGTTGAAGAGAGGCTTTTCACAATGAGCTGGATTTCCTGCGCCGGGCTTGAGTCGATCTTAATTCCCGCAAGAAGCCCTGTGGTATGGTGCGACATTGAAGGAGGCGAGCTGGATTTGCTGGATATCGGAAGAGTTCCAGAATTGCGAAAGGCGTGGATGTTCGTCGAAGAGCATCAGCACAGCACGGGTGTAGCTCCCGCCGCTCTTGTCGGACGCTTTTCATCCACGCACGAGCATCGAATTATTCCGCAGAGCCACCGTGCTGCGGCCGACTGGATCCCGCGGGAGCTAGCTTCCGTTTTCACCAAGGACGAGGCCAGGTTGGCGATGAGCGAACTACGCCCGGCGAGTCAGGTCTGGATAGTTTTCAAACCAATATCCACAAGTTGATGGTCGGGCATAATCGAGATGCTTCGACTAACGTGGCAGTTTCCATTCGGGGAGACGCGGCCCCATCGATCAAGATCTTAGTCGTGATGCCACAAGCGAATCTTGGCGGAGGGGCGGAAATCATGTTGCTGAACTTTCTGCTGGGTGTCCGGCAAGTTCGTCCCGAATGGAAATGTCCGGTGGTGTTTCTCCGTCCGGGACCCTTTGTCGAGGTGCTTAGGGATGCGGGCTTCGAGGTGGCTGTAACCGTGAATGTGCGAATTCGGAATCCGCTAAGTTGCTGCCAGGCAATTGTGCGTCTTGTGCGGGAAATTCGCACGCGGCGCGTGGACGGCGTGTTTTCATGGGTGGCTTATGGGCATCTTTTCGGCGGGTTGGCGGCATGGGTTACTAAGACGCGGTGCGTTTGGTATCAGATCGGTTTTGCGAGCGGAGCGATGGATAGGCTGGCGGCACTCGTGCCCGCGCGATGCATTTTGGCGGTGTCGCGATATATCGGTGGGTTGCAGAGCCGCCTGTGGCCGCGGCGTCCGGTGTTTCCCGTCCTGCCCGGGATTGATCTTGATGAGTACCTGCGGGCAGGACGCCAGTCGCGCCTGCAACTCCGAGCGCAGCTCGGGCTGCCCACCGAAGGACCGCTGACCGTGATGGTGGGACGGCTCCAGCGATGGAAAGGGATGCACATCGCGATCGCGGCAATGCCGGAAGTCCGGCGCTTTTTTCCAACAGCACGACTGGCGATCGTCGGAGGTGTTCACGAGATGGAAGTCGGGTATTCCGACGAGATAGATGAGATGATCGCCGGACTAAGTCTGAAAGATTGTGTCATTATGGTGGGCTCTCAGAGTAACGTAGCAGAATGGATGGGCGCCGCGGATGTCGTGGTCCACGCCTCCCGGAAGGAGCCATTCGGCATCGTCGCCCTGGAAGCCATGGCGTGCGGAAGACCGGTAATCACCGGCAGTGACGGAGGCGTGATCGAGGCGGTGCGCGACGGAGTAGAGGGCTTTCACGTTCCATTCGGCGACTCCTTGAGGCTTGCTGGCGCCTTGACTAAGGTGTTTGGCGATCGGGCCGCGACCGCCGCGATGGCGCAGCGGGGCTTGGAAAGGTCGAAGCAGTTCACGCGTACCCGTTATGCCGAAGAGATCTGCGGCACGCTGGAGGAAGCCTTGCAGTTACCCCGATCGACAAAATCCGCATGATCACTGAGTCTATTCTGAAAGCGTTAGGATGGCCGGCGACTCTTCGCTTCGGCGACCCGCTCGTTGTCGATCGCTGGCGTTGGCTGGAACCACGGCTGGCCTCTGGACCGATCCGCACGTTTGACGCGGGGTGTGGCAATGGGTGTTTTAGCTTCGCGGCGGCCGCGCGTGGAAACAAAGTGATCGCGGGTTCCTATGACGATGGCCCGATCGCCAAGGCAGTGCGCCGGGCCCAGCTATTCGGATTGGATAACGTGAAGTTCATCACCATTGACCTTCGAGAACTCGATAAGCGGGCGGCGGAATTGGGCATGTTTGACCAAATCATTTGCACGGAATGCATCGAGCACATCCAAAATGACGAGAAGCTTATCCGCGACCTGGCCAAGTGTCTCAATCCCGGAGGGCGGCTGCTATTGACGACGCCGGAGGCATCGCATCGGGCATTGCGGCATGAGAAGCTATCCGAGCGGGAGGACGGCGGCCACGTGCGCTGGGGTTACTCAGCGGAGCGCCTGCGGGTTATCTTCACCGCGGCTGGCTTGCGCGTGCGTGATGTGAGTTACACGAGCGGATGGATTTCCCAGCAACTTACCAATCTTATGCGAGCAAAACAAGAGCGGCTCGCATGGGCACTTACTTATCCTTTGCGCATTTTGCAACCTATCGACCGGATCGCAAACGGGGCGATTCGTCACCCGTGGTTTGGAATCGCCGTCGTGGCGGAAAAGTGATCGGGTTTCCATGTGTGCAGCCCGCGTTTTTGGTAAGATAGAACTTCGCGTATTATGGAATTTGCCATTGCATTGTTGATCAGTTTTGCAGGCCTCGGGTTGGCAGTAAGCAAGTCCACGTGGATTGTGGACTACGCGGTGTTTGTCTTCGTGTTTAATCGGGGCATTCGCCGTCTCGTTGATTACTACATCAATGAGCAATTCAATCCTCTTTCCCCCATCAGTCTGACCCCGCTAATCGTCGCGGGCGCCATGACGATTCCGCTCATCATTGAATTTCGCCGGTTACCGGGGTGGGCTGTCAGGGTCTTCGCGTGTTTCGGAGCCGCGATCGGATATGCGTTTGCGGTTGGTTATCTGCAGCAGGGGTTGGGAGCGGTCTATGCCGCGGGAGAAGTGTTGGCGCCGGTGGCGATGGCTGGGTACGTGATGGTGCGCAATCCCAATATGGGCGTGCGAGATCGTTGGATTCGAAGTTTCTCCTGGGCCGCCATTCTCGCGAGCGCCTATGGTTGGTATCAATACCTCACCATCCCTCCCTGGGATGCGTTCTGGCTTAAGGAAGTGGGTTTCATTGGCTATATGGGATTGCCGGAACCCACCAAGATGGATTGCTTTTCAACGATGGGAGAGCGCGGTCCGCTCGCCGCATTTCTTGGTTTCGCCGTGGTGCCAATGATGGTTTCCAGCAAATGGAGAACCGCGCTGGGATGGCCCGCGGTGATCCTGGTTTTCTCGACCATATTACTGACCACTGCGCGGACTGGCATTATTGTCGCAGTCGTTGCCACCCTGATTTTTCTTTTGGTAAATCGCGGAGCGAAGAAAGCGCAAATCCTCTTCGCGGGGCTGGTCGTGGGCGCGGCCGCCTGGTTCGGCATCGAGAAGATGCCCGGTTCCAAACGGATCATGGATCGCCTCGAAACGCTAAGCCACATGGAGGACGATGGCTCCCTCCAAGGCCGAATTGACATCATGGCAGGGGGCACCGAGGCATTGTGGGAGAATCCATTGGGAGGGGGGTTGGGAGCTGCCGGCCTGGGCACCCGCATCAATACCGGAAGCATGGAGACCACCACCAAATTTGGGGACGCGGGTTACTTTCAAATCATCCTGGTGTATGGCGTGATCGGCACGGTTTTGCTGCTTGCGGGGCTTTACCTCGCATGGAAGCGGCTGGCTCTTTATTACCGGATCAAGACGCTGAGGAGTGAGCATGTCTTGCTGATCCGCGCCTTGATGATCGCGATGATCCCGGCTTGTGCCGCCGGCGACATGCTCACCGGGTTTTCAATCTTCTGGCTGGCCTTGGGCTGCGGGCTGGCAATCCCGAGAGTCACTCTTGCAAAGACTATCGCGCTTCTCGAGGCGGGACGGCAAGATGAGTCGGAGGAAGAAGAACTGGCGGCGACGCCCCCGACTCTTGGGAGCCTGGCGAGGTATTCCACATCCCCTTCCAAGCGATGAGAATCGCCTTGTGCATGATCAACTGCAATCGGCGCGATGGCAGCGCGCGGGCGGTGAACGAGGTGGCGGAGCGTCTCGCCGAAAATCACGAAGTCCATCTTTATGCCCGCACGGTGGAGGATCTGGATCTCGGCAAAGTGCGGTGGCATCGCGTGGCCGGCTTGAGATGGCCGGAGGTTGCGGACTTTGCGAGTTATTACTTTTCGGCTGGTCGGATGATAGCTCGGGGGAGTTACGACATCGTGCATTCGATCGGTTGCAATGTGCCGGAGGCCGACGTGATCACTATTCAGAATGTGCAGCCGGCGAAGCGAAAGGTACTGGAGCGATTCAGCGGCAAGGAGAAGGTGTCGATCGCGCGGCGAGTTACCAGGGAGTTATACCTTCGAGTTACTTCCGCGGCGGAGCATCGACTTTATACCCATCGATCGGGACGGCGGCCGCCGATGTTTCTGCCGGTGTCGCGGGGAGTGGAGAAGGAATTGCGCGCGCACTACGCCATTGGTCCTGCGCAGGTGCGGGTGATTCCCAATGCGGCGGATGCCGCGGTGTTTCATCCGATCTCAGACCGCGAGCGCAGGCAATGGAGAGAGCGGAACGGGATTCACGAGGAAGCGGTAATGCTGATTTTTTCCGCTGGAGAATGGGCGCGCAAAGGATTGGACGATGCGATCCGGGGAGTGGCGCGGCTGGCGCGGCGGGAGGTGCAGTTATTCGTCTCGGGAGACGATGTGGATCGTGAACGTTATCGAGCCCTGTCGCGGGAACTCGGAGTGGCAGAGCAGGTGGTGTTCGGTGGATTCCGGCGGGATATTGCAACTGCGATGGCGGCGGCAGATGTGTTTCTCTTTCCAAGTTGGTATGAGGCATTCAGCCTCGCAACCATCGAGGCCGCAGCGTGTGGGTTGCCGGTGGTGGCGACTCGGATCAATGGGACCGAGGACTTCATCGTTGCTCATGTTACCGGAGAATTCATCGAGCACGACGCGGAGCAGATCGCGGCGGCATTGCGTCCCTTGGTGGACGACGCAAAGCTTAGGAGGACGATGGGAGATAACGCGCGGCAGTTAGTAGGGAAGAGTTACTCGTGGGATCGGGTGGCGGCAATGACTGAAGAGGCATACGAATGCAGGATGGCGGCGGCAAACCGGGCACCTTTACTTACCGGCGCCTGAAACTCCTGGTCGTCAGTCATTCGTGCGCCACTCCGCTCAACCAGCAAGTGTATGCGGAACTTCGGAAACAAACGGGATGGGATATTATCCTGGTGGTGCCGGAGCGATGGCGCGATGAATTTGGTAACGTGCTTGAAACTACTGGCTGGGGCGGATCGGATGTTATTCTTCATAAAGTGCGCGCGTGGATGAACGGGAGCATCATCTGCCACGTCTATCGGCAACGCTGGAAGCCATATCTCGAGCGGGGTAACTTCGACGCGATCTACATGAACCACGAACCTTACGCGCTGGCCACGGCCCAAGTAGCACGGGCTAACATGAGCGGGAGAAAAGTGCCTTTTGGATTCTATTCCTGCCAGAACATCGTGAAGCATTACCCGCCGCCTTTCCGGTGGATGGAGGCGATGGTTTACCGCCACAGTGAGTTTGCGTTTCCTATTACCGACGACGTCGCCAGCGTATTGCGGCAGAAGGGATTTCGGGGGGAGTGCTGTGTGTGTCCTTTGCCACTGGATGGGACACTGTATCGGCCGTATCCGAGGGAGGAGCAGCCCGCCGCCCTAAGACGTGAGGAGGGGACGGTAATGCTCGGCTTTGTGGGCAGAGTAACGGAGGCAAAGGGCCTGCGCACACTTGCCGTGGCGCTGGCTAAGTTGCACGATCTCGACTGGAAGTTTGTACTTATTGGAGCGGGACCGTTTCTTTCGGAATGGAGAAAGCTAACGACGCAATATGAGATTGCCGGGCGAATCATCGAGGCAGGGTTCGTTCCGCACGAGGAGACGCCCAGGTATCTTGCCGGTCTCGACATCCTGGTCCTGCCATCGGAGACGCAGCCGAATTGGCGGGAACAGTTTGGACGAGTTATTCCGGAAGCGCTCGCTTGTGGCGCGGCGGTCGTGGGTTCGGATTCAGGGGAGATTCCGAAGTTAGTCCGGGTAAGTGGTGGCGGACTAATATTCCCGGAGCGGAACCCCGAGGCTCTGGCCGCTGCGCTGCGTGAGTTAATCGCGGACGCTACCAGGCGTCGCACAATGGCGGATGCGGGAAGGCGATGGGTAATGGCTAATATTAGTCTCGATCGAGTGGCCGCGAAGATGGCCTCGACGATCCGGGCGGCCGTGGGGAGTAAGACAAACTAACATGTTACTCAGAGCGCTCTTCTCCGGCATGGAATGGTTTCCAGACTGTCGCGACGGCGGCCTCAACCGATACTTCTACGAATCGGTGGCGGCACTGGCTAGAGCTGGCATTGAGGGAACGGCTTTGGTTTCGTCGGTTGTGCCGACATCGCTCGGCGGAATCGACGTGCGGGGAATGGCCGGGAAAGGCGCGCCCGTTTGGCGGAGATGGCTGGGAGCGCGTACGCTGGCCCGGGAGGCGTTCCGGGGAGGGGTGGATGTGGTCGATGCGCACTTCTCCCTTTACGCGTTGCCTTGGCTGCGCGACTTGCCGCCGAGTGTTCCTCTCGTCTGCCATTTCCATGGTCCGTGGGCGGGGGAGATGCGAGCGCAGAATTGCACGGTGCCGGGTCGAATCATCGCCAGGGCGGCACATTGGTTGGAGCGGGTTGGTTACTTGCGCGCGGACCGCGTAGTGACTCTTTCGAAGGCTTTCCGCTCCCTGCTGCACGCGGATTATGGTGTGCCGCTGGAGAAGATTCGGGTGGTTCCTGGCGGGGTGGAGTTGAGCCGTTACCTCTCGGCGCCGAATCGACGCGAGGCTCGGGAAAAACTCGGTTGGCCGCAAGAGCGGCCGATCTTGCTTTCGGTGCGGCGGCTGGTGCGGCGCATGGGCCTTCATCTCCTGATCGACGCTGTGGCCGGCCTGCGCCAGGAGTTTCCTGGCATCCTTCTGTTGATCGGCGGAAAAGGCGCGGATCATCGCCGATTGCAATCCCAGATCTCGGAATTGGGGCTTGGCGAACATGTGCGTCTCCTCGGGTTTGTGCCGGAATCGGATTTGCCGGCCGCCTATGCGGCCGCCGATCTGTCCGTGGTTCCCACGGCTGCGCTGGAGGGCTTCGGCTTGATCACGGTGGAATCGCTCGCTTCGGGCACGCCAGTCCTTGGCACTGCGATCGGCGGCACCGCGGAGATCTTGCAACCCTTCCGCACGGAGTTGTTATTCGCCGAGGTGACGGCCGCCGCGATGGCGGAACGGATCCGTGCTGTGTTACGAAAAGAAGTTACCTTGCCGGACCGCGATGCATGCCGCGCCTATGCACAGAAGTTTGGCTGGCGGGAAGTAACTCCGCGGTTACTCGGCGTGTTTGAGGAAGCCATCGAGGAACGCAAACGGTGGCGTTAAATCCTCGCGTGCTCTTTCTCGACCACACAGCAGTGCTGGGCGGAGCAGAGTTATTCTTACTCGAATTGGCGGCGCGCTGGAACGAGGAACGTGAGGTGTTGCTCTTTGCGGATGGGCCTTTTGGCGAGCGCTTGGAGAGGGCGGCCGTGCCGGTGAAAGTGTTTCTTGCAAAACGCGCGGTGGGATCCGTGAGACGCGGTGGGCGTGGCCTGGCGCAGTTGCTCGCTGCGCCGGCGGTCTTTCTGCTCGCGTGGCGGGTGGCGCGGCACGCCGCGAACTTCGAGGTGCTTTTTGCCAACAGCCAGAAGGCTCTGGCGGTCGGCGGCATCGCGGCTCGGATGACCGGCAAACCCTTGGTGTGGTATCTCCACGATATTCTTACCGCGGATCATTTCAGCGCGCTGAACCGCAGGATTTCGGTGGCGCTCGGCAATCGGTTTGCCCGACGTGTAATCGCAAACTCGGAGGCAAGCCGGGATGCTTTCATCGCGTGCGGTGGGCGCGCTGATCGCACGACGGTGGTGTACAATGGCATCGATCCGCGCCCCTTCTCCGGCCAGGAAATGGAAGAAACTGCGAGACGGGTGCGCGGGGAATTTGGATGGGGTGCCGATCCGATCGTGGGTGTCTTCAGTCGCCTCGCGCCTTGGAAGGGACAGCATGTCTTGCTCGCCGCGCTGCCGCTGGTTCCAAGGCTGCGGGCTATCTTCGTCGGCGCGCCGTTGTTTGGAGAGGAAGCGTGCTATCTCGACGCACTCAAAGCGAAGGCGCGGGAATTGGGGGTGAGTGATCGCATCCGATTTCTGGGATTTCGCGAAGATATTCCGACACTGCTAAAGGCGGTGGATCTGGTGGCGCATACGTCGGTCGCGCCGGAGCCATTTGGCCGAGTCATTGTCGAAGGAATGCTGGCCGGCAAGCCCGTGGTCGCCACGCGAGCGGGGGGGGCCTGCGAAATCATTGAAGACGGCATCACGGGCCGCCTCGTTACGCCGGAGGATCCCGCCGCTCTCGCCTCCGTCTTGCGCGACTTGCTCGCGCAACCGGCTCTGGCAGCGCGCCTCGCACGCGCGGGGCGAGAGTTTGCCGAGCACCGATTCTCCTCTGAGGCGATGCTGCGCGGAATCGAAACCGAACTGTCCGCGCTGACTGGAAAATCTCAGGTCGAACGCCGACTCCGCGATTGACTTTCTCGCGACCATAATCTACATACCGCGCTTGTCCGAGATCACCCCTCTCGCGTCTTCCCCGATTTGCAAACGCCCCGCGTCCATACAGTCCGCCGCTCCGCGCCAACCACAGGGGGCCGTCAGCACGAGCGCGGCACGGCTGCGGTCAATGCGCCGCATCGGTTGGCGCTGGCGCACGACTATCTCATTCAGATGGGCGGCGCCGAACGCGTGGTCGCGTCGATGGTCCGCCGCTATCCTGGCAGTCCGCTTTACACCAGCGCTGTCCGGCGCGGCACGCTGCTGCCGGAATTTGCGGAGGCCGACATTCGCACTTCGTGGATGCAGCGGCTGCCGGGAATCGAGTCGCAGTTCAAGAAATACTTTGCGCTCTATCCGTGCGGCTTTCGCAGTTTCAACACGGTGACGGAGCCCACGCTCTGGGTTAGCGCCAGCACCTTTGCCAAGTGCCTCCCGTTTTCCTCCGCTACAGCCTCCGTGCTCTACTGCCATAATCCCACGCGCTTCCTGTGGTTGGCGGGAGAGGAATACGTCGATAAAGAAGTGCGAGTGCCGTGGAAAAACCAGATCGTCCGCTCGCTCGTGCCGTGGTTGCGCAGGATCGACTTTAGCGCCGCGCAAACCTTCGACGTGATCGTGGCAAATTCAGAGGCCGTGCGCAAACGCATCGCGGAAGTCTATCACCGGGATGCGACGGTGATTCATCCGCCCGTGCAGGTGGATCGCTTCACGCCGACAGCCGACCACGACGGTTACTACATCGTGGTATCGCGCCTGGTGGCTTACAAAGCACTCGAGCGGGCTGTGATAGCGTGCAGCCGGTCGGGGCGGCGGCTCGTGGTGGTGGGGGAAGGCCCCGACCGCAAGCGCCTCGAAGCACTCGCTGGACCCACCGTGTTCTTTGCCGGATGGAAGAGCGATGCCGAAGTGAAGACGCTCATGGAGCGATCGCGCGGGTTGATCTTTCCGGCGGTGGAAGATTTCGGGATCGCTCCGGTGGAAGCTCACGCGTGCGGCAAGCCAGTCATCGCCTTTGCTGGCGGCGGCGCCCTCGAGACAGTGGCCGAGGGGCAGACCGGATGTTTCTTTCACAGCCCCACGCCGGAATCAGCCCTCGAAGCCATCGAGCGTTCGGAAAAAATCTCATGGAACCCCGGGTTCATCCGCGGCAACGCGGAACGCTTCTGCGAGGATCACTTCCATTACTTAACCAGCCAGGCCATGGAGCAAGCCGAGGCGATCCGCGAGCAACGGGTGGGACAAGGCCAGCATGGAACGCTCGGCGCGCTCTCATTGTCGGGACGGCATCAGTTAGTTTGAGTTGCGGAGCGCCGTTCCCGCGCGGCCGCTTTTGGGCCGCGTGGAAAAAGTTGGGCTCCGCAAACGAGGACGGGGCCGCACGAGGACGGCGGCGCCGACCCATGACCTACTCGCAACACAAAGGCGCCATTCATTTGGATAAGCCAATGAAAGACGCGCACGCGCCACTCGAATTCTGCGAACCCCGGCCGTGGCTTGCCTTCGCCTTTCCTGCGCTGGCACTGGTATGTTGGGCGCTGGCGATCCGGCATCTTTCCAGCGACTGGACGCTTAACGAGCAATACCATTACGGCTGGCTGGTCCCCTTGCTGGCTCTCTATCTGGTGAAGGTAAGGTTCGAAAGATGTCCGGCACAGGGGCCGCGGCCATCGGCGGCTTTCGCGTGGTCTGCGTTGCTCCTCTTTGCGTTCCTTTCCGCGCTCTCGATGCCGCTGCGAGAAGCTAATACCGATTGGCGATTGATGGGTTGGTGGCTCACGGGCCTCGCAGCCGGAGTTACTCTCCTCGGATTTTGGCAGGCAGGCGGCAGGAGATGGATGACTTACTTTGTCTTCCCGGTGTTATTCTTCTTTATCGCGGTGCCCGTGATGCGCCCGGTGGAAGATGCGGCCATGCAGTGGCTCATGCGGCACAATGCCAGGTTATCGGTGGAGGTACTGCACTGGCTCGGGATAAGTGGCGAAGCCATGGGAAACCTCATCAGCCTTCCCGGATGCACATTGGGCGTCAATGAAGCCTGCAGCGGCGTGCGCTCTCTCCAGGGCACGCTCATGTTAACGCTCTTCCTGGGAGAAATCCTGAGCCTTACCTGGCCTCGACGCGCGGCGTTACTTTTGGCGGGAACTGGATGGGCGCTGATAACTAACGTAGCGCGCACCGTGGCGCTCGCACAGATTGCTGCACGGAGCGGATTGGCGGCCGTGGACCGCTGGCACGACTCGGCGGGTTACACAGTGCTCGCCTTCTGCGCCGCGGCGGTGACCTTCACGGCGTGGCTTCTCAGACCGGAAATCGAAAGAACGCCGAACCTCGAAACAGAAATCGCCATCGCTCGCCGCCTCCGCCAGATAGCCATTCCGAGTGCCATCGGCTTGGTGATTCTGTTGGCAGGATATTGCTTCACGGAAGGGTGGTTTAGGATGCAGGAACGATCGGTGGCAACCTTGGTCGGGTGGAGTTTCCGGCTTCCCATTGACCGCCCAAAATTTCGTGAAACAGAAATCGCCTCCCGGATTCGCGCAGAACTGCGATTTGACGAGGGACGCGCCGGCGTGTGGCAGGACGAGGCAGGACGCCGCTGGCAAGCTCTCTACTTTCAGTGGCTTCCCGGAAAAAACTCCGCGCAGATGGTTGCCGTGCACGACCCGCGCGTGTGCCTCGCCGCGACCGGGCTCCGCGAGGTCGCCTCGTTACCTCCCGTGGTGTTCGATCGGGGCGGTGTCACGCTCGCGTTCGATGCTTACCATTTTCGGGATGGATTGCAGGATGTTTTCATTTTCAATTGCCTCGCCGAAGACGTCCGTCGCGCAGGCGGGGAGAGCCGCATCCGCGCGGAAAATACGATCTCATCCCGCATCGCCGCCGCTCTCGCCGGCCGCCGGCATCTCGGCCAGCGCCGACTGGAAACCGCCGTGTGGGGCGAGCCGAATGCCGACGCGGCGGAGGCATCCTTCCGAAGCCTCCTGGAGTCTCAACTCGACGTGAACTTGGTAATTGCCAATAAGTAACAAGGCATGAAAGAGCGGATAACTCCGGCGCAGTCGGACGATCTTTCGGATTACGAATCGGAACCGGAACTTACCCGCTTGCAGAAAGCGGGCGCATGGTTGCGAACGTGGAAGGGTATTGTTACGATCGCCGCGGTTCTTCTCATGATGGCTGTCTTATGGAGCGGAGAGACGCTTTACCGGGGCATCAAGGAATGGAGAGCGGGAAGGCTTCTGGCACGTGCAGAGGAGGCCGACCGCAGTGGTAACGACGCCGAAGAGTTTCGACTGCTTCGAGAAGCTTTCATGCTTCTTCCCGACCAACCTCTTACTCTGCGCGCCGTGGCCCGTTATCACGAGAGACGCAATGAGGCAACCGCGCTGCAACTCTACGAACGCTTGCTCGATACCCATAAGGCAACCGCGGAAGACAAGGTGCGCGCCTGCACGCTGGCACTTACTTATGGAAAGATGGACTTGGGGCGGAAGTTACTGGAGGGCTTGCGCAGCGCGGAAGAGACGCGCCAGAAACCTGCCGTGCTCGCTCTAGAAGCACAGCTTCTCGCCATGGAAGGCGCATGGGAACCCGCGGTCGCAAAGGCCAGAACAGCCGCCAGCCAACCGGGAGATAACGCGCGCGCGAAGTTACTCCTGGCTACTCTCCTCCTGCGCGCCGCCGAGCGGTCGCAAGCTGGTTCTCGCGCCACAATGGGCGCCGAAGCCATCGACATCCTCGCGAGTTTCGTTACCCGCCCGGATGAGTTCGGGGTGGAGGCTCTCTCCACGCTGGTGGCGGTGGCGCGGCTGCCCCAGGCCTATGCCTTGCTCGCGGGGCGAAACGTGGCGGCCTGGGTGGATGCCGCCGCCCGGCATCCCATGGCCGGCGCCCGGCTGCGTGTCTTGACTTGGGATCTCCTGCTTGCAGCGAGGGCGGAGGAACCGGAGAAGGTCTTCAAGTCATTCCTCGCCAAGTGGCGCGAGGCGGACTTACCCGGGCAGTTGGAGGCCGCGCGCTGGCTCAATCAACGCAGCCAACCCACACTGAGCCTGGAGATTTCCACTCCGCGGCACGACTTATCCTCGGACTGGTTCTTCGTGTATCTCGACGCGCTCGCCGCAACGCACCGATGGATTGAAGTGCTGGCGCAGTTGCAGACCGATTCCGGCCAGGCCGCGGCGATGACGGGCGCTCTGCGGGCGTTATTCGTTCTGCGTGCTCGCGTCGAATTGAAACAGCGCGTCGATATTCCGGAAGCATGGAGAGACATTCAGATACTGACGCAAAACGAGACGATCCATAACCGGCTCTATATCGCCAGTTACGCAGAGAAGATGGGGCAGGCAGTTCAGGCAGCGGCGATCTACCGCCGCCTCCTCGACCAGCCACCCGGCGAATTGATCTTTGGACACGCGTTGAGCAAGGAAGAGAAGATGACTTGTTACTCGGGTCTTATCCGCATGACTCCGGAAACCGCGCCGGCTTCGGAGTTACTGCCGCTCCTCGATGCACTATGCCGGGAGTTTCCTGAAATGGACGATGCCAGAAACGACGCCATCTATCTGCGACTGCTTACCGGGAAAGTTACTGCCGAGATGCAGAGTGACTTGGCGCGTCTCTTACGCCTCTACCCAGCCGTGCTGGCCTACCGCACCACGGCCGTGCTCTTTGAGCTCCGTTCCCACGAACCCGCTCGCGCCGCCAAATTGTACCAGGGGTGGCAGATCGATTGGGACACGGCTGCAGATCGCTTCCGGGCCGTCCGCGTCGCCGCTCTGAAAGCCACGGGCCGCTGGGAAGAAGCCGATCCTCTTCGCGCGATCATCGACCGCCACAGACTGCGTCCGGAGGAAATCGCGTTATTGGATTCTCCGGAAATCTGAAACTCAGGTCTCAGGTTTCCGCCATCAGTAGCTTCGCTGGCGGAGTTCCTTGAATGCGCCGCCGAGATGCGCGAGCAGCGCAGTGGGCGTGAGGGATTCCTCGGACTCGGGGCCGCGGTGGATGGCGAGTTCGGCGGCGCGTCCGCACAGCCACGCGCCGACTCGCGCGGCGGCGTAGAGATTGAGCTTCTGCGCGGCCAGCGCGGCGCACACGCCGGTGAGCGCGTCGCCCATGCCGCCTGTGGCCATGCCCGGCGAGCCGGTCGTGTTGTAGGAAAGCAAACAGCCAAGCTGGCCGACGAGCGTGCGCGCGCCTTTGAGCAGGAGCGTGGCGGGATAGCGTTCGGTGAAAGCGCGCACGGCTTCGCGCCGCGAGACGTGGGCGCTGTGCGGATCGAGGCGCGCCATCTCGCCGGGATGCGGCGTGAGCAGCCGCTCGCCGGCGCATGCGCGCAGGGTGTCGATGCGCGTGGCGAGAATGTTCAGCGCGTCGGCGTCGATGACCATTGGGCAGACCGTGCGCTTGATGAGCTGCAGCACGTCCTCGCCGTGCGCGCGGCCGAGGCCGGGGCC
>JBBRXP010000131.1:0-16308 GCA_038238555.1 Chthoniobacterales bacterium
CGCATTGCCACGAAGAAAGCGTGGGCGCGGTCCTCGTCCGCAAAATACGTCACCGCTTCCAAGAGCGATTCGGGCAGGTTTTCCGTGTTCATGCGATGAATATGCACGAATTTGCATTATGCGTCAAGTAAATAATTACCCAAAATTGGGCGGCGAGGGATGACGGAGCGCCGCCGTCCTCGTGCGGCATCCGAGCGTCAACCGCGGCGCGTCGCGAGCCGCTCCAGGACGGCGGCGCTCCGTGACGCTACTTCGGCGAAACCGTACTGGCCGTTTGCTTTGGGCCGCCGCGCTGGAGCTCGATGAGGTCGCCGAGAATGTTGAGCGTCTCGGTCTTCACAGGGTCGAGACCGGTTTTCTTCGCGCTGGCCTCGTCCTCATCCTCGACGGGCGTGTCGTTTGTCTCCGCGTCGGCGGCCGGTTTGGCTTCTTCTTTTTTCTTGTCGTTTTTCACGAGTTGAAGCTCCGGCTTGCTCACGTTGTCGAGAGTCAGCGAGTAGGCCTTTCTTTCCGGCGGCTTCACCTTGCCGCGCTCGGCGCTGCGCTTTTCCTTGATGGCTTTTTCTTCCTCGATTTCTGCGCGGCGGAGTTTTTCGTTGAGCGAAATGCGATTTTCCACGATCCGCTTTTTCGTCTTCAGCAGATCTTCATTGATGTAGCCAAACTCCGGGTCGACGGCGACACGCGCCGCCGAGCGCTCGCGGAGTTCACTCTTGAAAAGCGGCTTGTCGCAACGGTCGAAAGGCACGGGATCGACCGTATCGTAGGGCAGCGGACCTTTGAGAGCGCTCTCCCCGATCTCGGCGTGATCGTAGGGCGAGGGCAGCTTCACGTCGCTCTCCACGCCGCGGAGCTGCGTGCTGCCACCGGCAATGCGGTAGAACTTTTGGATCGTGAGCTTGAGAGCGCCGGCCTCGTTGTTGCCGCTGCCGAGGAAGGGCATGATGCGGCCGATCTCGAGCATGGTCTGCACGGTGCCCTTGCCAAAGGTGCTTTGGTCGCCCACGATCACCGCGCGATTATAATCCTGCAACGCGGCGGCGAAGATTTCGCTGGCGGAGGCGCTGAGGCGATTGGTGCATACGATGAGCGGCCCGTCCCACGCGACCGACGAATCGCGGTCCTTTGAAATGTGGATGCTGCCGTTGCTGTCCTTGGCCTGCACCACGGGGCCTTTCTTGATAAAGAGCCCGGTGAGATTGACGGCTTCCTCGAGCGAGCCGCCGCCGTCGCGGCGCAAGTCCATCACGATGCCCTGCACGTTCTCCTGCTTGAGCCGATTGATGAGCGCCAGCACGTCCTTGGTGGTGCTCTTGGCGCCGGCCGCGCCGCTGTGCTCCATGTCGGCGTAAAAGGAGGGCAGCACGATCCAGCCGATGCGCATCCGCCGGCCGGCCGGGCCGGGGCGCTCGACGATTTCGGCCCTGGCTTCCTGCTCCTTGAGTTTGATCTCGTCGCGCTTGATCTCGATGACCTTGCGCACCGAGGGATCGTTGGCGCTCGCCGGCGCCACCTGCAAGCGCACCTGGGTGTCCTTCTTGCCGCGGATCATTTCCACGACTTTGTCGAGCTTCATATCCACGGCATCGACAAACGCTTTGTCGCCCTGCGCGACGGCGGTGACGCGGTCGCCCACTTTCAAGCGGCCATCCTTCGAGGCCGGGCCGCCGGGCACCAGTTCCATGATCTTCGCGTAACCTTCCTCGGAGTGAAGCACCGCGCCGATGCCCACAAGCGAGAGCCGCATATTGATGCTGAAATTTTCGAGCTCCGAGCGGCTCATGTATTCGGAATGCGGATCGTAGGTCTGCGCGAGCACGGTGAGGAAACTCTTCACGATGTCTTCCTTGGTCTGCTCATGCAGGTTGCGCAGAATCTGGTCGTAGCGGCGGGTGAGCGTCTTCACCGGAGGATCGACCGCGTGTTGGTTGAGCGTCTCCTGCAGCAGCTCGCCTTCCACGCGCTCGCGCCAAATGCGGTCCGCGTCGGCCTCGTCCTTGGGCCACGGGGAATTCTTGCGGTCGATCTCGATCGTGCGGTCGCTCGCGAATTTGTAATCTCCTTTGAGCAACTCCTTGACCTTGGCCGCGCGATCTTCGACGCGCCGCTTGTAGATATTGAAGATGGCAAACGCCGGGTCGGGATTGCCGAGCAGGATGTCGTCGTCGAGCGTCGTCGCGTATTTCGCGTTGAAGCCATCGATGTCCTTCTGCGTGAAATAGAGCCGGTAGTAATCGAGGGCTTCCACGTAGTTCTTGAGCAAGGCGGCCGAAGTCTTGTCGTTGAGTTTCTGCCGGCTGTAGTGGCCTTGTTCGAGAAGGCGGCCGACTGAGATTTCGATCTGGCCCGGCTCCGGTTCATCCGCAGCGATGCCGACGAGCGAGAAGATAAAAAGGGTGACGAGCGGCAGGCGGAGGAAGCGGAGAAATTTCATCGAATGAGCTGTTGCGGGACGAGCGAGTGAGGACACTGGCAGAAAAGATCGAAAGCGCAAACTTGCAATGGCAGACGGGCGCCGGGAGATAACTCCGCGCATGGAAATCCAATCCTTCACCGGCGGAGTCTTCGACACCAACTGCTTCTTTCTCCCCGCCTCGGGCATCCTCATCGACGCTCCGCAGGATGCCGCGGCCTGGCTCGCCGGTGCCGGATACAAAGTGAAAACGCTCCTGCTCACACATGGACATATCGACCACGTGTGGGACGCCGCGCGTCTCAAACGCGAGCACGGCTGCCGGGTCGGCTATCACCGCGATGGCGAGCAGATGCTCACCGAGCCGGATTATTTTAAGCGCCTCGGTTTCGGCTGGGAGATCGAGCCCATCGCCGCAGATTTTTTCATCGAAGAAGCCGGGTCGCTCGTGGTCGAGGACGTCGATTTCCGCGTGCTGCTGGTGCCCGGCCATTGCCCGGGCAGTCTCTGTTTCTTCGAGCGCGCCGAGGCGGTGCTGTTTGGCGGCGACGTGCTGTTTGCCGGCGGCGTCGGGCGCTGGGATTTGCCGGGCGGCGATCGCGATCTGCTCTTCCACGGGATTCGCGAGAAGGTGCTTCCGCTCGGCGATGAGGTGACCGTGCTGCCCGGCCACGGCCCCGCCACCAAGATTGGGATCGAGCGGCAGACGAATCCATTCCTGGCCGAGGTCTGATCGCTTGACTCCCTGCGCGTCCACTTACCAAATGCGCGCCACTCAACACTCAACACTCATCACTCACCTTCCCCCACCGCCATGCGTTTCGGCCTCAATACATTTCTCTACGCCAGCCCCTTCACCACGGAACAAGCGCCCAAGCTTTTTGCGAAGCTCAAGAAGTGGGGCTTCGAGACCGTGGAGATTCCCATCGAAGCGCCGGAGCATATCGATCCGCCCAAAGTGAAGGCCGCCGCGGATAAAGCCGGGCTCAAGATCGGCAGCGTGTGCGCGTGCATGGGGCCGGGGCGCGATTTCCGCGGCAGCGCGGCGGAGCAGAAGGTCGCGAGCGATTACGTGCGCGCGCTCATCGACCAGGCCGTGGTCCTCGGCTGCCCGTCCGTGATCGGGCCGATCTATTCCGTGGTCGGCCTCACCGGCGCGCACGACGATGCAACCAAGAAGCAGCACTTCGATCTTGTGGTGAAGAACCTCAAGCCGCTCGCGAAATATGCGGAGCAAAAAGGCGTGACGCTGTGCATCGAGCCGCTGAACCGCTTCGAGACCGATTTCCTCAACACGTGCGACCAGGGCCTCAAGCTCATCAAGGCCGTTGGCAGCAAGGCCGTGAAGCTGCACCTCGATACCTTCCACATGAACATCGAGGAAAAAAATCAGGCCGCCGCCATCCTCAAAGCCGGCAGGCTCCTCGCGCACTTCCACGCGTGCGGCTGCGATCGCGGCACGCCGGCCGGCGATCACATCGATTGGAAGCCGATCGTGGCCGCGCTGAAAAAGATCGGCTACCGGGGCGACGTGGTCATCGAGAGCTTCACCACCGACGTGAAAGTGATCGCCCGCGCCGCGGCCATCTGGCGCAAGATGGAGCCCAAGCGCGACGACATCGCCGTGAAGGGGCTGGCGAACATGAAGAAATTTTTCGGCAGGAAGTAGCGGCGAGGCGCCGTGGATTGACGCTGGGCAGTGGCTCACTAATCTCGCGCGCATGGCGAACACCGCGCGTTTTCTTCTCCCGCTTCTGGCGATGCATTTTTCATCCACTGGCATCGCCGCCGATGCTGGACAGATGGAGCGCGGCGCGGCGCTCTATGCGCAGCAGTGCGTTCTCTGCCATCAACCCAGCGGGCTCGGTGCGCCGCCGGTTTATCCGCCTCTGGCGCACTCGGACTGGCTGGTGGCGGAGCGGGAGCGGGCGATCAAGGCGGTGTGCGAGGGGCTCGGCGGGCCGATCGCGGTGAATGGACAAGCTTTTGAAAATGCGATGCCTGCGCAGATGCTCGACGATGCGCAGGTGGCCGACGTGCTGACTTTCGTGGGTGCCTCGTGGGAAAATCACGCGGCTGCCTTCACCGCGGACGAGGTCGCGAAGGCACGGCGCAAGACGCGCTTCAAGACTTACGACGCGCTGGTGCAGGCCGCGGCGTATCAGCCGCTGCCGTCAGCGCCGGCAGGCTACACAGTGCAGGAAGTGGTGCGGCTGCCCGAGTTCTGCACGCGGCTGGCGAGCACGCCGCGGCGGCCCGGAGTGTATGTGCTGGCGCAGAACGGCGGCGTGTATCACCTCGATGTGGAGGGCAAAGCGCTCGCGCAAATCATCAAGCCGGGCGATTACCTCGACCTCGAACGCGGCAATATCCAGGCGCTGGGATTTACCTTCGATGCGGATGGCGGGCTGTGGCTCGTGACCAATCAGCGGCTCGACAAAGGCCAGGCGATCGCGACCGCGGAGGTGGTGATCTGGCGCTCGTCCGCGGATGCCGGTGGGTATCCGTGCAAGCTCCAGCCTTGGTTCACGGCGCATTACCCGCAGGGCTTCGGCGGTTTCAATCACGGAGTCAGCCACATCGCCTTTGGGCCCGATGGCATGCTGTATGTCTCGAGTGGCTCGCGCACCGACGGCGGAGAGGCGAGTAAAGATCCGCGCTACTCCACGGCCGGGGAGGACGATCTTACCGCGTGTCTCTGGCGGCTCGATCCGCGGGCGGAGAAACCCCAGATCGAAGTGTATGCGCGCGGCATCCGCAACGCCTACGCTTTTGCCTGGGATGCGGAAGGCCGGCTCTTCAGCTTTGCCAACGGCCCCGACTACAGCGCGCCGGAAGAAGTCGATGCCATCGAACGCGGGCGGCACTACGGTTTCCCGTATCAGTTTGCAAATCTCCCGGTGTCCCCGCATTTCCCCTACCCGCACACCCCGCCGCCGCCGTCGGGCGTGGACTTCACGCGGCCCGTCGCCAATCTCGGACCCGCCGGCGGCGAGGGCCTCTACACGCTCGACGCGCACTCTTCGCCGGGCGGCGTGATTTGGTGCGGCGA
Source organism: Chthoniobacterales bacterium (assembly GCA_038238555.1). Taxonomy (GTDB): domain Bacteria; phylum Verrucomicrobiota; class Verrucomicrobiia; order Chthoniobacterales; family Chthoniobacteraceae; genus JANNXQ01. Next base: position 5,466 of record JBBRXP010000131.1, read on the forward strand.
AGATTTTCCACCACCGCTCGGCGGCGGCTTTCTCGTCCCACGTTTCGGCAATCTGCTCGGCGCGCTCGCGGCTCCGGAAGATGTGGGCTTCGATGTGCTGACGATGCACATCACGCGCGCCGCCGATGGCCACTGGCAGGCGCGCACCGAACGTGTGCTCGCGCCTCTTGGCCGTCCCCTCGACACACATCGCGTCGGCCCGGGACGCGTGCTCATCCTCGAATACACGCGGCCCACAAACTTCAAAGAGCGCATCGGCTGGCTGCCGGGCCGCATCCTCGAATTATCGCCGGCACGCAGATAGCTGGCAAAGTCCGCACCCATGGTCGCCGATCGCATTGAGGAACAAGATTCCCGCAGAGCCCGCCTGAAGCGCGCGGCCAAGCTGTGGCTCGCCGCGATCTTCATCCTGCTGCGCGCGGCAGACGCAGGCCTGGCCTTCTTTGCGTGGCACCCCGTCAACCCGTGGCCGCTGCTTCGCGGGCTGGTGATCGGCAGCCTGCTGTGGACTTCCATCCTCATCGCCTTTGTCTGGAACCGCAGATCGTGGGCGCGCTACGCTCTGGCCACGGTGATGCTCGGGGTGATCTTCAGCTTCTCGCTCGCGGCGCTCACTCTCTCCTCGAATTGGTTGCCGGAGAATATGCGGCCCGTATGTGTGGGGCTCGGCGCCGTATGCATCTACGCCTTCTGCCTGCTGCCGCTGGCGCGCTCGCCGGCCGTCTATCGCCTGGCCACACCGCTCGGCGGCGCGCAGAAATGAAGGATACGCGAAGGGCGAAACCACCCGCGGCAAGTGCGTCGCAGTCGCGCCCGCGCCTTTTCTTCTTGCCCCACTCCGCAACCGTTTGCTTGAGTCTTCGCACACTCCGTGGATCGTACGCGCCCTCTATGATGAAAGCCCTCGCTCTCGCGCTCGCCGCGTTTTCTTCGGTTGCGTTTGCCGAGCCTCCCGCCCACATCGACCTCAGCCAGTTGCCGCATCAATCCAAGATGATCGACGAGGTGGTGGTGCCCGTGCCGAGCGAGATTTTCGGAGTGCTCGACAAGCTCGGAAAGCCGCGCTGGGAGGACGTGCTGCGACCTGTCAACGATGCGAAGGCCAGCGGCGACCAGGCGCAAATCGCGCTCCAACTCGGCACCGTGATCGCCGAAGGCTTCATCGCCGTGGAGGCCGAAAACGTGGAAGCGGTAAAAAACATCGGCAAGAAAGTGCTCACGCTTTCCGAGGCCATCAACGTGCGCAAGGCCGTGCTCAAGCGCAGCAAAAGCATCACCGATTTTGCCGGGAAAAAAGAGTGGACCGCCGTGCGCCGTGAACTCGATGGCGCGCTCTCCGATGTGAAGGCCGCGATGATCGAGCTCAACAGCGAGCAGATGTCGCAACTCGTGAGCCTCGGCGGCTGGCTGCGCGGCACCGAGGCGCTCACGTCGGTCGTGTCGAGTAATTTTTCCAAAGACGGCGCCGAGCTCCTGCATCAACCGGTGATGCTCGACTACTTTGAGAAGCAGCTCGCCGGCATGCGGCCGCGGACAAAAGGCAATCCCGTGGTGACCAAAGTGCAGAAAGGCTTGCTGGATATTCGGCCGCTCATCGGCCTCACCGACGGCACCGAGATCTCCGAAAAGACCGTGAAAGAAATCGGCGCCATCGTCCACGAACTCATTCAGTCCATCGGCGCCAGAGCCCGCTAAATTTCCTCCGCTCGTGAAACGTTTCGCCACCATTCTCCTGGCCCTGGCCGGACTCACCCTCGCTGGCCCGCGCGCGCATTCCACCATCGACGACGCGCTCTCCTTTGCGCTCGAAGCCGCCGAGCCCTACGTGAAGGAAGGCTTCACCGTGCGCGAAGATTACTGGGGCGGCGACCTGGGCGTGAAGCAGACCAAGGCCATCGTGCACCAGCTTTTCAAAGGCAACGAGTACTGGTTCTGGATGGGGAGCGACATGAAGGACTGCAAGATCTCCGTCCACATCTACGACAGCGAAGGCAATCTCGCCGAGGTCGAAGCAAAGAGCCTGCGGGTCAATGGCGGCATCGCCTTTGGCACGCGCATCATCCCGAAGAAGACGGGGTCGTATTACCTCATCGTGGAAGTGGAAAAATCTCCGAAGGAACGCACCACCTGGTCGCTGGCGTATGGCTTTCGATGAGGGGAGGAAAGTTGAGTGTTGAATGTTGAGTGTTGAGTGGCCTCCACCTTGCCCCTTTTCGGTCGCGCTCCGCGCGAATGGCTTTTCCTTCCTCTCAACTCTGCCGCGCCACTCAACTCTCAAACACTCAACTCCTCCCTCCCCCCATGACCCAAACCCTGCAATTTGAAAGCGCGCGTTCCCTCGCGCAACTCTTCGCCAACGATCTCTCTCTGCTCAAGCGGCTCGAGGAAACTCTCGGCGTGAAAGTCACCACTCGCGAGGGTTGGCTCAAGATCGAGGGCGAAGACGACCGCATCGCGCAGGCGCGACGGGTCTTCGATCAACTCGAGCGCGCGCGGCAGAGCGGCCTGCCCATCCGCAAGCACGAGTTTCAGTACGCGCTGCGCTCGGTCACGGAGCCCGATCAATCCGGGCTCGACGAATTGCTCGACACCAAGATCGCCACTTCGCCCAAGCGTCTGCCCATCGTGCCGAAGACCGCGGGGCAGCGCGATTATCTGCGCGCGATCGCCGAGCACGATCTCGTCTTCGGCATCGGCCCGGCGGGCACGGGCAAGACTTATCTCGCGATGGCGATGGCCGTCTCGGCGCTCAAGCGCGAGCAGGTCACGCGCATCATCCTCACGCGGCCGGCGGTGGAAGCGGGCGAAGCGCTCGGGTTTCTTCCCGGAGATTTGAAGGAGAAGATCATGCCCTATCTGCGCCCGCTCTATGACGCGCTCTACGACATGCTCGATGCCGAGGAACTGCAGCGCTTGATCGAGCGCGGCATCATCGAGATCGCACCACTGGCCTACATGCGCGGGCGCACGCTCAATCACGCTTTCGTGGTGCTCGATGAAGCGCAGAACACGACCACCGAGCAGATGTTTATGTTTCTCACGCGCCTCGGCTCGGAATCCAAAGCCGTAATCACCGGCGACCAGACGCAGATCGATCTGCCCACCAACAAGCGCTCCGGCTTGATCGAAGCCCTCCAGGCGCTCGAGACCATCGAAGGCATCGCCTTCTGCCACTTCGGCGAGCGCGACGTGATCCGCCACGAACTCGTGCAGCAAATCGTGGGCGCCTACCGCCGCCACCGCGGCACCGGCGACATGGAGGCCAAGCGGTAATGAGAAAAAAAATCATCGCCGCCAATTGGAAGATGAACATGACCGTCGGCGAGGCCCACGGCTTCCTCGATACCTTCCTGCTCGAACTCGGCGAGGAGCGGCGCGTGGACATCGTGATCGTGCCGCCCTTCACCGCGCTGGCCGCGGTCTCCGAGCGGCTCAAGCAGGAGCCCGTGCTCAAAGTCGGCGCGCAGAATATGCACTGGGAAAAGAATGGCGCGTTCACCGGCGAGATCAGCGCGGGGATGATCCGGGAACTTTTCGCGCGCTTCGTGGTGCTGGGCCACAGCGAGCGGCGCACGCTTTTCGGCGAGACGGATGAAATCGTCCGACGCAAAACGCACGCCGCGCTCGCCGCGACGCTGGTGCCCATCGTCTGCATCGGCGAGACGCTCGCCGAGCGCGACGCCGGCCACGTGCAGAGCGTGCTCGAGCGGCAACTGCGCGGCAGTCTCGCGGGCCTCAGTTCGGAACAGCTCGCCGATGTGGTGCTCGCCTACGAACCGGTGTGGGCCATCGGCACCGGCCGCACCGCCACGCCGCCGCAAGCGCAGGAAGCCCACGCCTTTCTCCGCAAGACCCTCGCCGCGATGAGCGACGCCGCGACATCCGAGAAAATCCGCATCCAATACGGCGGCAGCGTGAAGGCCGGCAACACCGCCGAACTCATGGCCCAGCCCGACATCGACGGCGCGCTCGTGGGCGGCGCAAGCCTGGAAGCGCGCGGCTTTGCGGAGATCGTGAAGCTCGCCGCCGGCCCGTCGCGCGAGTAGCGCCGGAGCGCCGCTGTCACTCGAAGAACGGGAAGAGCTTCTTGAGCTCGTCCTTGTCCGGCTGCCGTCCGTATTCGCAGATTTCAAATGCCTCGGCGTGCCGCACCTTGCTGCCCGCTTCGTGGCCATGCCAGGTCTCGAGCAGCGCGCGATATTTTTCCGCCTCAGCCTGGTAGCGCGCGTGCATGTAGTCGCGCACCTGCTGCACGCGCTTCGGCCGCTCCTCCGCAGTCTTGGGCAGCATTTCTTCGCGGCCCAACGCGCCGCCTTCATAAAACTGCGACTCCATCACGGCGAGCGCGTCGAGTTTTTTCTCGATGACCGAGTCGATGCCGACCGCGATGTCGGGCCTCGAGGGCGTCGGCTTTTCAAAGCGATCGACGTAATACATGAAGACGGGGTTGCTCCGAAGCGGCGCGACCTCCGGACAGAAGAAGGGCACGGCGACCATGTAGGCCGCGTCTTGCACGAGGATGCCGGTGTAGCGGTGATCCGGGTGATAGTCGTTTGGCCGCGGCGCGAGGACGAGGTCGGCCTTCCACTGGCGGATGAGGCGGGTGATTTTTTTGCGGTTCTCGAGCGTGGGTTCGAGTTCGCCGTCGTGATTGTCGAGCACTTCCACATGCGTGCCGAGGATCTGCGAAGCCCGCTCCACTTCGGCCTTGCGGCGGATGGCCAGCGGCCCGCCCGCCTCGCGCCAGTGGCCGATGTCGCCGTTGGTGACGGAGACGAATTTGACGTGATGCCCGCGCGCCGCCCACATCGCGCCGACCCCGCCGGCTTGCAGCTCGCAATCGTCGGGATGCGCGCCAAAGCAAATGATGCGCAGCTTGCCATCGTCGGGCGCCTCCGCGCGCGCGACGCAAAAAGTGAGGAGGCAAGCAAACAAGATGAAGATGGGCGGGGAATTTTTCATGACGCGGATGATATGCGCGGAATGCAGAACGCGGAACGGGGAAAACACCGCGCGTACCGGCTAGCCGATGAGCCGCAGGTTTGGGTCGATGTCGGCGCTCAGCGGCGAGATGGCGCCGCTCGCGAGTTGCAGCGCGGCGACGTAGCCGATCATCGCGGCGTTGTCGGTGCAGAGCCGGGGCTCGGCGAAGAGGACTTCGCGCTCGCGCCCGCAAGCGGTGAGAAATTTTTCGCGCAACCGCGAGTTGCAGCTCACGCCGCCGCTCACGGCGATGAGTTTCTTTCCCGTCGCCCGCGCGGCGCCGAGCGTTTTTGCGATAAGCACATCGACGATGGCTTCCTGGAAGGATGCGCAGAGGTCGGGGAGGGGCATCTCGTCGAGCCTGGGCAGCAGGTAGCGCACGGAAGTCTTCAGTCCGCTGAAGCTGAAATGGAAGTCACCCGAGTCGATCATGCTCCGCGGAAAATCGTAGCACGCCGGATCGCCGCCGACCGCGAGGCGATCGACGTTCGGCCCGCCGGGATACGGCAGGCCGAGAAGCTTGCCCACTTTGTCGAAAGCTTCGCCGGCCGCGTCGTCGCGCGTCTGGCCGAGCAGCCGGTAGCGGCCGAATTCCTCGATCTCGACAAGCAGCGTATGCCCGCCGCTGACGATGAGCGCGACGGCGGGCCGCACGCCTGCGGCGTCGCCGAAGAAGGGTGAGAGCAGATGGCCTTCGAGGTGATTGATGGCGAGCCACGGCCGGCGCATCGCGACGGCGAGGCTCTTGGCCACCGACGTGCCGATCATGAGCGAAGTGGCGAGGCCCGGCCCGCACGTCGCGGCAAACGCATCGACTTCCCCGACGCGCACGCCGGCTGCGGCGAGCACGCGCGCGATCACAGGCTCGATCATGCGCAGATGATTGCGCGAGGCGACCTCCGGCACCACGCCGCCGAATTGCGCGTGCAGCGCGATCTGCGAAGCGACTTCGCTCGCAAGGAGCGTCTCGCCGCGTAGCAACGCCACGGCGGTTTCATCGCACGAGGTCTCGAGCGCAAGGATTAGGGCGCGCGGATTCGCCACCGATTACCGATCACTTTTTCCCCGCGTAAATCATCACGCCCTTGAGCGCATCGACCGCGCGCTCGAGCTGCGGATCGTGGAAATTTGCGGCTTCCTTTTTCTCCGCGTCGCCGATGGCTTCCTCGCGGCGCTGGAGCATGAGCGCGCGCTCCTGCTCGATGTTGAGCGTCGCGCGGATCGTTGGCTCGACGCCGTGTTCGTGGATGACCTGCTTGCTTGGGGTGTAATACTTCGCCGTGGTGAGCCGCATCGCCGAACCGTCCTGGAGCTGGATGACGCTTTGCACGGAGCCTTTTCCAAAAGTCGTTTCGCCCACGAGGATCGCGCGGTTCAAGTCCTTGAGCGCGCCGGCCACGATCTCCGAGCCGCTGGCGCTGCCGTTGTTGATGAGGATGGCGAGGGGATATTTCGGACGCTGTTTGACGTTGTCGCCGGAGCGATACGAGCGGCTTTGCGATGGGGCGCGGCCTTCGGTGGAGACGATGAGGGTTTTTGGCGGAAGGAAAAGTCCGGCGACATCCACCGCGGAGTTGAGCAGCCCGCCGGGATTGTAGCGGAGATCGAGCACGAGGGCCTGCATCCCGCGCTTCTCGAGATCGTCGAGCTTCTTGCCGAGCTCGTCGGCGGTCGGCACGTTGAATTGCGTGATGCGCGCGTAGCCGATCTTGAATTCGCCGCCGATTTCCGCGGGCAAAATTTTTGCGTCCTTCACGCTGGCGACTTTGATGTTCTCGCGCACGAGCGCGTAATCCTTCACCTCCTTGGTGCCGGGTCGCAGGACGGTAAGGGTCACTTTCTGGCCGGGCTCGCCGCGCAGTTTGTTGATGGCCTCGTTGAGTTCCATGCGCTCGGTGGATTCGCCGTCGATCTTCACGATTTGATCGCCCGGCAGCAGCCCGGCCCGGAAGCCCGGCGTGTCCTCCATGGGCGAGACGACCACTATATTTCCCTCGCGCTGCGTGACCACCACGCCGAGCCCGCCGAAGCGGCTGTTGGTGTCGTCCTGCATGCCCTTGAAATCTTTTTGCTCCATGAATTGCGAGTGCGGATCGAGGCTCGCGAGCATGCCCTTGAGCGCGGCGTGCGTGAGCTGGTCGTAGCTCACTTTGCGATCGTCCACGTAATCCTGCCGGATGATTTGCAGCGCGCGGGCAAAGACGGCGATATCCGCGTAACCGGCGTCGTCCTTCTCCGGCGCGCCGATTACCGGGCTTAGAAAGACGGAAAGGACGAGGAAGGAGTGAAGGGACCGCTTTTTCATGGGCGCGAAGCTAACGCAGGGAAGGATTTCGGCAACGAGTATGGCGCGCCCGGGAACGCAGCGGCCGAGTGTCCACGGCACTTCCCTGGATCGGCGAGAAGGCAGCGCCAAGAGCGACCGGAGACGAAAGGAGCGCCGATTCCGGCGCGATGTTCGCGTTTTTCTCCAACCGGCTCGGGTGCATCGGTTCGATCATTGTCTCCATTCTCGGCTCGCTCCTGCTCATCCTGCTGCTGCGGGGATGCGGAGGAACTCTTTAGCCGCATCCCGTCGCGGGCTACTTTGCGGGTGCTTCCCAGATCGCCACGCCCATGTGGTAGCGCTCGTGATTTTCCACGCCGCGGGCGTAATAGGCCGTCACAATTTTTCCGTCGGCGCGTTGCATGCTGCTGGGGTAGCCGCAGTCAGTGTTGAGCGTGCGGGCCAGGCGCAACGGCTCGCTCCACGTCTGGCCTTCGTCGCTGCTGAGCTTTGCCATCACGCCGAACTGGTCCTTCACGCGGTTGCCGTAGCTCAGGAGCAGGCGGCCGTCTTTGAGGCGCGCGAGATGCGCGTTGATTTCGTTGCGGCCGGTCACGCGCTGCGGGCCTTGCCATGTGACGCCGTCATCGTTGCTGCGAAATAACTCCACGGCATCGATGCGCGCGGCTGCCATCCAGCGCTGGCCGCCGAGATGGAAGAGCGAGGTCTCATTGTGCCCCGGGCCGATGACGGAGGTGGCGCGCCAGGTCTGGCCGTCGTCGTCGCTGCGGAAATGCCATGCGCGATAGCCCCGGGTCTTGTAGGTCGTTGCCGGATCGGTGAACTCTCCGGCGTAACACGAGGCGTGCAGCGCGCCATCGTCGCCGACGAGGATGGGGCCGAAGGGGACGAATTCCGTCCAGCCCGGCTCGGGCGTGGCGAAGTGTTTATGTTGCGTCCAGGTCCAGCCGCCATCGGTCGAACGGCAGACCCACGCTGCGATCACCGCGTCGCGGAAGCGGTCTTGCTTGGGGCGTTCGGGTTGTTTCACGTCCGTCCAGCCGGAGCAGAGCACGAGCAAGTTCCCATTCCTGGCAAGGCCGGCGGCGACGTTCATGCGGACGGTGTTCGGCTCGTTCGGCGCGGGAAGGCCGCGCTTTTCCCAGTGCTCGCCGTCTTTGCTCGCCCAGCAATCGACATCGCCTTCCATACCGCCGTGACTCGGTTGGTGGTGAATGATGGCGGCGATGGTGCCATCGCGCAGCACCGTGAGATTGGGCCACGCACACACGTTGTCGATGGCGACGTAGCGCGCGATCTCAAGCGGTTCCGCACGAGCCAATGCGCACAGTGCGGCGGCAGCGAGGACTTGAGTGCAGTGCTTCACGTGCCTTCGAGATGCGCAAAAATTTCCGCCAGTTCCACCACGCGCCCGCCTTCCTCCCGACTGCGGATGCCCGCGATGAGGATGACCATGAGCTCGACCGTCTGCTCGAACGGAAACGGACGCTCGCCACTTTGGAGGAGCGCGACGAACGCGAGCAGTTGCAAGCGGAAGGCCGTGTAGGTGCTGGCCAGGTGGAGCGGGAGTTGTCCCTTTGTGCCATAAACATGCACGCTGCCGAAGCTGCCGAATGCATCGTGAATGGCCGCCACGGTCACTTGCACGCCGCTGCGATGTAGCAGGTGCACGATGTCCGAACCCGCGCGATGGTCCGTGCGCGCGCTCAGGAATCCCGGCCCGACCACGGGATACACGGCCTCGAGCGCGTGAATGCCGTAGCGCTCCCACATCTTGCAGGTGAAGCTGGTGAGCCAGCGCAGCTCGCCCAATTCCCCAGCACGCGCGGCCACTTGCCCCATCTCCGGCGCGTAACGCATTCCGCTAGTCGAGAGGATGACGCGGCCCTCGCGATGCCAGCGCAAAAATTGACCGAGGTCCGCGAGATTGGTCGCCATCGGCTTGTCCACAAACACCGGCAAACCCGCTTCCACAAAGGGACGGGCGCGACGCACGTGCTCGTCGCCGTCGTCGGTGGAAATGATGACGGCGTCCACATTCCCGATCACCTCCTCGGGCCGCGCGACCACGTGCGCGATCTTCGCCGCCGCGGCGACCTTCGGAGCATCCTCGGGATTGTCCGTCCAGATATGAGTCACGCGCGCGCCGGCGATGCGCACCGACTCGAGAGGTTGCGCGCTGAGGTAAGCGGGAATCCCGGCGTAAGGGCAGGCCGCCATCAGATCCGGGTCGTAGCCATTCACGATGGCGGACCACGAATACGGGTGGCCGTTGCCCTCGATCATGCCGAGCATCGCGAGGCGAAGTTCCGCGCTCATGCGATCTCCACGGCGTGACCGGTGCGGGCCGACTCGAGCGCGGCGAGGTTGAACTTCAAAGTCTGCATCGCCTCGCTCAAGGTCGCCAGCGCGGTGGGCTGGCCGCTCATGGCATTGAGGAAAGCGTGAGCCTGTGCTGCGAATAAATCATCGCGCTCCGCCACCGGCGCGGGATGGTGCTCCCACACTTCCGACCCGCGCGGGCACAAGCTCCAGCGCTGCTCATGGAGTTCAGCGCGCAAGCTGCCGCCTTCGCAATGCACCTGGAGCGTCGTCTCATTGGGCGCCTGAAATTGATTGAGCGCATAGCTGCCAAGCACGCCGCCGTTGCGCGCCGCGACGCTCACGGTGTCCTCCACCGTCACGCCTTCGAGCGCTTGGTGCGCGGCCTCGCAGAAGACTCGGGTGGTCGGCCCCACCATCCATTCCACGGCGTTGGCCATGTGCGTGAGCGCATCCTGGATGGCGCCGCCCCCCGTCTCGTGCCGCGCGTAATAGATCTCGCGGTAAGCAGGCCGGTAGCTGGGAAAGTGATGCCCGGTGGCCACGCTCACCTGCAGCGGCCGGCCGAGCCGCCCACTTTTCAAGATTTCGCGCACCGCGGCCAGCGCCGGTTGGAAGTGCAGCACATAAGCGGTCGCCGCAAATTTTCCAGCGCGCGCCACCGCCGCCTGCAACCCCTCGGCGGCGGCGAGAGTGGTGCTCAGCGGCTTCTCGACCAGCAGCGCCGCGCCGCCGCGCAACGCCGCCAACGCCACCGGCACGTGAGTGTGCGCGGGCGTGCAAATCACCACGCCCGCAAATTCCCTCGCGGCCAATGCCTCCTCGATGCCGGCGAATCCCGCCACCACATATTGCCGCGCGATCTTCGCGAGCAGCGCGGAATTCCCGTCGCACGCTGCGACCACTGCGCGCCCCGTTTTTTGAAAACAACGCAAGTGCCGCTCTCCAATACTGCCGCAGCCGACAATGAGAATGGGTGCGAGCATGAGGCGGAAAATTCTGAGTGAGGAAATGAGTTCCACCGCAAAGTCACCGATCGGTCAAGTGGCGACCCTCCCACCGCCACTCCAGTGGGCGCCGAAGAGAAATTGTGTGACTGCCGCGGCCATCCTCCGCTACGTTCATTGCGTCCTTCACTCCGCGCCCGTAGCTCAACTGGATAGAGCGTTGGCCTCCGAAGCCAAAGGTTGTGGGTTCGACCCCCGCCGGGCGCATGGGCTGGAAATTCCGGATGCGCTCCTGCCCGGTACC
>JBBRXP010000132.1:0-16210 GCA_038238555.1 Chthoniobacterales bacterium
ACCATTCACCACCCATCAATTGCGGCCTCTCGTGAAACAAATCCTCGTCCTTCTTTCGCTGCTCGGCAGCCAGTCATTTGCCAGCGATGGGCCGAAGCAGTCGGACGCATCGCGGGCTCTCAAGGCGAAACTGCAGACGACCCTGAACCGGCATCTGAACGAGTTGCTTGGGCCGGACGGTTCAGTCACCACGCTCAAGGGCAAGACCTCCGAGGGGAACGCGGCGCTGACCTTCTATCTGATGTTCGAAGCCACGGGGGAACAGAAGTTCCGCAAGGCCGCGCTCGGTCTGGTAGATCAAGTCTTGCAGGCCATGCGGGCGACGAAGTTTGGCGTACTGCCGATTAAGGAAAAGGAGAAGCCGGGCGGCGCCAAGATCATCGGCGGAGGGCCTCCCGCGCTGGGAGCTTACGCGTCGGGGGTCGCCTACATCCTGCACCAGGAAGGCGGGAGAAACGACGATCTCAAATACCTCGCCACGGTGCTCGACCGTTACCCTTGGAACGAGGGCGGCTGGTGGGCGGCGACCATCGACGTGGCGACCGGCGAACCCAAAGAGCCCATCTCCAAGCCATCGCCGATCAACAAGACCGCGGCCATCGCCATGGCTGCCGGAATGGTCAGCGCGTATGTGCGCGACCTCGACGCGGAACTCGCCGCGCGGCTCAAGCAAAAGGCGGACAAGTGCATTTACAGCAAGATCATTCCCGCGCAGGAGGCGGATGGCTTCTGGCACTACAGCCTCTCGGATCACGATCCGAACGACAAAGATGTGCTCGGCTACTTCATGCTCGCGACCAAGGAGCTGATGGATCTGCAAAAGTTCAATCCCGCGTATCGCGAGCCGAAGCTGAACGCCGCACTGCAAAAAGCCCAGGCCTTTTCGCTCCAGTGCATCGCGCCGATGACCGAACCCAACACCGGCCCGGCGTGCGCGGAGCACGCCACGCGCGGGACGCCGTCGCACTACTCGCTCAAGGAGGACTCCAAGCGCAGCTTTCAACTCGGCCTCATCCTGATCGGCGGCGGACAAATGGATGAAGGAATCAAAATCATGAACGCCGCCCTCGACCACTTCCCCATCGGCAACGCCGGCCAGGACGGCGCCCACGCCGCGGAGCCGTCGGCGATTATTCTCTCCGGTTTGTGATGCCGTGCAGTGCGGCTCCTGATTGACCCGCCGTGAAACACCCCATGAAACAAGTCCTCCTCTTCGCATTCCTCCTCTCGTCATTCGTCCTTCGTCCTTCGTCATTCGCCGCCGCGCCGCCCAACATCATCCTCATCCTCGCCGACGATCTCGGCGCGAAGGAGCTCAGTTGCTACGGCAGCACCAGGCACCGCACGCCCAATCTCGACCGCATGGCCGCCGAGGGCACGCGCTTCGAGACCTTTTACGCCATGCCGGTCTGCACGCCCACGCGCGTCGCGCTGATGACCGGCCAATACGGTTTCCACAACGGCTTCCTCGGGATGCGCAACAAGGCGTTCACGCCGGCTGCCGGCTCGCCGCAAAAGCAGATCGGCAACCACTTCACCTTCGCCGACCTGCTCAAAGCGCGCGGCTACGCGACGGCGCTCGCGGGCAAGTGGCAGCTTTCCGGCGCTCCGCCGACGCTCATTCACGACGCCGGCTTCGACGAATACCGGATGTGGGCCTACGAAGGAAATCTTCCGTCCGGCATCAAACATCCCGGTCTCGAGCCGAGCGGCGCGCCCTCGCGCTACTGGCACCCGAGCATCGTCGAGAACGACAAATATCTGCCGACGCAGCCAGGCGACTTCGGCCCGGATCTGTTCAATGATTTCGTCATCGACTTTGCGGGCCGGCATCGGAACCAACCCTTCTTCGTCTATTACACCTCCGTCCTCACCCATACGCCACGCGTGGAGACGCCCGATCCGGCGAAGCCGGGCGCGCGCTGGCCGGCGGGGCTCGAGTCAAATCTCGAATACCTCGATCACCTCGTGGGCAAACTTTTCGCCGCGCTCAAAAACGACGGCCTGGCGGAAAACACCCTCGTCATATTCATCGGCGACAATGGGACGGGCGGCGACGGCAAAGCCACCGTGACTGAACTCGGCGCGCGGGTGCCGTGCATCATTCGCGGGCCGGGCGTGCGGCGCGGCGTGGTCTCGCGCGCCGTAGCCGACCTCACGGACATCCTGCCCACGCTGGCCGAGTTCTCCGGCGCGGAATTGCCGAAGGACCAAGTCTTCGACGGCCACAGCCTCGCGCCCGTGCTGCGCGGCGAAAAAGAAAAGCATCGCGACTGGATTTACAGCCATCTCGACGACGGCCGCGTGCTGCGCGACTCGCGCTGGCTGCTGGAAATCCAGCCGGCGGGCCGGGGCGAAAAATTCTTCGACTGCGGCGAGAGCCGCGACGGCACTGGCTACAAAGACGTGACCGCCGCGACTGACCCCGAGGCGCAAGCCGCGCGCGCGCATTTCGCCGAAATCCTCGCCGCCATCCCGAAGCCGAAGCCGCACGAAGCCGCGCCGAACAAGCAGGCGAAGGCGGACGAGAAGAAGAAAAAGAAGATGAAGAAAGTCACCGACCCATGAAGCGCCGGCGCGTGTCGGCGTCGCCATCATCGCCATGAAATCGCCATGAAGAAAACATCCGCCGCACTTTCCACCGCTTCCATCGCGACGGCTGCCGTGCTTCAGTTTTTCCCCGCCATGGCGGCCGATTCTCCCATCACGCTCGTCATCCACGGTGGCGCGGGCATTGCGCGCGATGAACTGACACCCGAGAAGGAGACCGTGTGCCGCACGACGCTCAATGAGGCGCTACGCGCAGGTCACAAAATTTTGCTCGACGGCGGCGCGAGCCTCGAGGCGGTGCAAGCGGCCATCGTCGTGCTGGAGGATTCGCCGCTGTTCAATGCCGGGCGCGGTTCGGCGCTCACTTCCGCGGGGACGGTGGAGATGGATGCATCCATCATGGACGGCGGAAAACCAGGCGCTGGAGCCGTGGCCGGCGTGCGCGGGGTGCGCAATCCCATCCGCCTCGCGCGCTTCGTCATGGAGCGCACGCCGCACGTGCTGCTCGCGGGCGCGGGCGCGGAGGACTTCGCGCGCGAGTGCGCGCTGCCGTTTGAACCGGCGGACTATTTCATCACGCCGGAGCAAACGGAAAAGCTGCGCAAGGCAACGGTGAAGCCGTCTGCGCGCGCGGGAGTTGACGATCTCACCATGCTCATCGGCACCGTGGGCGCGGTGGCGCTCGACAGGCACGGGCACCTCGCCGCGGGCACTTCCACCGGCGGCCTCACAAACAAGCGCCCCGGCCGCGTCGGCGACTCGCCCCTCATCGGCGCGGGCAACTTCGCCGAGGATGGCGTGTGCGCGGTTTCTTGCACCGGCCACGGCGAGTCCTTCATCCGGTCTGTCGCGGCCTACGACGTGGCCGCGCGGATGAAATATGCCGGGCGCGATCTCGCTACGGCGGCGCGCGAAGTCATCCACGAAAAACTCCCGAAGCTAGGCGGCAAGGGAGGCCTCATCGCCGTGGATGCGTCGGGAAACATCACCACGCCTTTCAACACGCCGGGGATGTTTCGCGGCTGGATCAAGGCCGACGGCACGATCCGCGTGGCGATCTTCGAGGAGTAACTTGCAAATCCTGAACCCATGAGAATTCACCTGACCCTCGCGCTGCTCCTCGTGGCAGCGGCCTTCCAGCTCTCCGCCGCCGAGCGCAAGCCCGACGTGCTGGTCGTGCTGTGCGACCAGTGGAGTCCGCGTTACGTGAGCTGGGCCAATCCGCAGGTGCGCACGCCGAACCTCGACAGCCTTGCGCGCGAGGGGATGATTTTCGACGCGTGTTACACGCCGTCGCCGATCTGCATGCCGGCACGCGTGTCGTTGATCACCGGGCTTTATCCACACAATCAAGGGCACGCCCTGTGGGGCAACGCGACGAGCTATCGCGTCGCGCCGGAGGCCGCGCCGATGTTCCGCGACATCCAGCGCGCGGGCTACACCACCGCGCAGATCGGCAAGCTGCACTGGACTGCCGGCCCCGCGTGGAAGCAGGAGTTCAAGACGGAGGAGGATTACCACCGAGCGCTCGGGCTCGACTTCGTGGTGGATGTTTCGGGACCGCCGGAGTCGGCGCGGGACGGCAACGCTTACACGCAGCATTTGCGAAAGCTCGGCCTGCTCGATGCCCTGGCGGCGGACATTCACCGGCGGTTCGTGGATTGGGAATTCGAGCCGCGCGCGAGCGTCGTGCCGGTCGCGGAATATCACGACACGTTCGTGACGAATGCGGCGGTGGATTTCATCCGCCAGCAGCCGAAGGACAAACCGCTGTGCCTGGTCGTGAGCCTGCACTCGCCGCATCCGCCGCTCGATGCGCCGGGGGAATTCGCGACGATGTTCGACCCGGAAAAACTGACGCTGCCCGCTAACGTGCCGGCGAGCGTGAAACGCGAAGGCCGCGTGCTCGATCACGTCGAAGTGCGGAAGCTGCTCGCCAATTATCTCGGCAAGATCGCGCTCGTGGATCGCTGCGCAGGCCAGCTCGTCGAGGCGATGAAAGCGCGCGGCACGTGGGGTGAAGCGCTCGCCGTCTTCACCGCCGACCACGGCGAGATGATGGGCGCGCACTCGGCTTTCACGAAGGGCCGTTTCTACGAGGAGTCCGCGCGCGTGCCGCTGGTTGTGCACTGGCCGGGCCATGTGAAGCAGGGCCGCACCAAGGCGCTCGCACAGATGTGCGACGTGTATCCCACCATTGTCGAAGCCATCGGCGGCGAGGTCACGCCGGGGCGTTTCGCGCGCTCGCTGCTGCCCGTGGCCACGGGCAAAGTCCAGTCCGTGCGCGATCTTGTCATCAGCGAGATCGGCAATGCGCCGCCGCTGCGCATGATGGCCCGCGACGCGCGCTACAAATGGTGGACCGAGGACGGGCGCGACTATCTTTTCGATCTGGAGAGCGATCCGCTGGAGCAGCAAAACCTCGGGGCCGCTTCCGAGCACCGCGAGACGCTGAACCGGATGCGCGACCTCCTGCTCACCCATCTCCGCTCGACGCAGGTGAACCTCGCCGAAGGCTACAAAAACAAAGTCCAGCGCGTGCGCGAAGCCGAGGCGGCGAAGGACAAGAAATAAGCCATGAAGACGATCCGCCGCTTTTGTTTGCTGACGGCGTCGCTGGTTTCGCCGCTCTTCGCCGCGCCGGAAAAGCTCAACGTGCTCTTCCTCGTCGCGGACGATCTGCGGCCGGAGCTCGCGTGCTACGGCGCGACGCACATCCAGTCGCCGAACATTGACCGGCTCGCGGCGCGCGGGCTCGTGTTCGAGCGCGCGTATTGCCAGCAGGCGGTTTGCAATCCCTCGCGCGCCAGCCTGCTCAGCGGCTGCCGTCCGGACACGACGCGCGTGATGGCGAACAACACTTTCCTGCGGCCGATGATGCCCGAGGTCGTGACGCTGCCGCAGCTTTTCAAAAACAACGGCTGGCATTCCCTCTCGCTCGGGAAAGTTTTTCATCACAGCGAAGCGGAGCCGGGCGACGATCCGCAGTCGTGGAGCGAGCCGTCGTGGTATCACGGCACGCCGTATCGCTCGTGGTTCACGGCGGAATCCGAGGCGCTGATGAAGCGCCTCAAGGCGTTGCCGGAAAAGGAACGCCCGAAGATTGTCCGCGGTCCGCCTTACGAAGCAGCGGACGAGCCGGATGATGTCTATCCCGACGGCCAGATCGCGGCGAAGGCCATCGAAACGCTGCGACGCATGAAGGACGCGGACAAACCGTTTTTCTTCGGCGTTGGATTCCTCAAGCCGCACCTGCCGTTCACTTGTCCGAAAAAATATTGGGACTTGTATCCGGCGGACACGATCAAGCTGCCGGACAATTATTTTTCGGCGAAGAACGCGCCCGCGCCCGCGCTCCACAACTGGTATGAACTGCGCACTTACGGCGGCATCCCCGCGGAGGGCTGCATTCCCGATGAGACGGCGCTCCAGCTCATCCGCGGCTACCGCGCGTGCATCAGCTTCGTGGATGTGCAGATCGGCAAGGTGCTCGATGAACTGGATCGCCTCGGCCTGCGCGAGAGCACCATCGTCGTGCTCTTCGGCGACCACGGCTATCACCTTGGCGAGAACGGCATCTTCACGAAGATGACGAACTTCGAGCTGGGCACGCACGCGCCGCTCATCGTCAGCGCGCCGGGCATGAAGAGCGCCGGCCAGCGCACGCGCGCGCTCGTGGAATTCGTGGACATGTATCCGACGCTCGCGGAACTCGTGGGCCTGCCGCCGCCGTCGCAGCTCGAAGGCACGAGCTTCGCCCCGCTGCTCGCCGATCCCGCGCGGACGTGGAAGTCCGCCGCCTTCAGCCAGTATCTGCGTCCCGGCAAAGACAAGTTCATGGGCCGCTCGATTCGCACCGAGCGCTGGCGCTACACGGAATGGGTGAATGGCAAAAACGAAAGCGCGGGCATCGAGCTTTACGACGAGCAGACTGACCCGAAGGAAAATGTGAACATCGCGCAGGAACCGGCGAACCAAACCGTTGCCGCCGAACTCGCGGCGCAACTCAAGGCCGGCTGGCGCGCGGCGAAACCGGAATCGAAACGGTGATGCTGAGCCGCCGCCAGTTTCTGCACGCCGCCGCAATGGCTCCGCTGCTGCTTCGCGCGCGAGCCGCGGATATGGAGAAGGTGGCGCCGCCGCGCGTGCTCCTACAGCAATGACACGACGAACATGCTCTCGTGCGCGAGCCCGTTTCGCGATCCGAAGGACGGCTTCACGGATGAGCATCTGCGCGCTTCGATCATCTACCTCGAAGCAACTCTGCCGGTATGAAACACACCTTCATCCTCGCGGCGCCTGGATGGAAGCCTACTCACACTTACAACCTCACGTCCGACCGCAGCATCCCTTACAACACCTTCTCGAAAGCCGTGGTCGATACGGCATCGAGTCTCGGCCAAGCCGGCGATAAGGGTTTCTTCAAGAATCAGGCGCAGGTCCACATCGCTCGCGCCCTCGAAGCACTGCGAGAAATCCGCGCCGACGTGACGCTGGAAAACGCCTATCACCTGCTCATCGACGAACGCGACTTGCAGGAAGCGCTCGACGACCTCACCGCCGGAGCGCCTTCGCCCGCGCGGCACGAGCTAATCAGTCATTTCCGCAGCGGTTCGACGCTGCGCTACTGCGGCCACTCGTCACCCGGCATCGGCGGTGCATCGGGCACTTCGGCCAGCGCCTCGTCGAACGCCTCACGCGACGCGTTCTTGGCGCGGTGCGCCACGTAGCTTTCGTGACTCCACACGGCCACGGATTGCGTCACAGCCAGCGAGATGAGTTGCGCGAGCGGGATGCGTTCGCGCTCCGCGAGCGCTTGTTCCAAAACTGGCTCGGTGACTTGGGCTTCGATGGTCGTCATGGTGTCACCGCTCGGGCGGGTCTTCGCGCACCACACACGTTTCCCCAGCTACGCTCCCGGCGAATGAAACAAGGGGGTGCCCATCGTCCCCGCGCTCCGTCTCGCGGCGGCGATAGTAGGCCATCAGTTTTGCCACGTCGTAGCCGCACTCGCGCGCCACGGCTTCACGGTGGCGGTGGATTTCGGCGATGATTTCGTTCTCAGGCATGGCTCAAGTCTCCATCAGTTCAGCGGGCGTGCAAATGATCGGGCAGGTGAAACCGAACACCTCGCAGGCGGCTTCGATGCGCCGTTCGAGCTTCAGGTTGTGGATGTGTTTGCAGTTCCAGGTGAGCAGATAATCCATCCGATGCGCCGCCGAAAGGGCCAGATGCACGGCGTCGGTCGCGGCCTTGGCCGGGATGATGTCGCTCCGCAGCAGCCGCTCCACGAGCGCATCCGCCTCCGGCGTGGTTTGCAGACGAGGTAAGCCCGCGAGCATCGCCAGGCGTTGCGCGGCAAGTTCCGAATCACCATCCCCCGCTTCATCCAGGACAGCTTCCGAGACAAACATCTCGTATTCCTGTCGGCAAAAGTCCCACCAGTCCTGCGTCGTCTGCTGGTCGGCGGCGATGCGGGCGAGCGGGCTCCGCCGCGCCGCGAGGTAGCTCGGGATGGTCGTTTCGAGGTAGAGCTTCGGGAGACTCATTCGTGAACGCTAACAGGACGCACCGGCGGGCGACAACGCAGCGGTTGTCTTCCCCTTTTCCAGCGAGGCACAGAAAGACAAATCCTCATAAGGTCACACGCGGTATCTCGCGCGCTGGCCGTTGATAGTTCGGACGCAAATCCCAGATGAATCCAACACCTTCGAGCTGCCGTAGCCGGTCGGCGCGCAGCTTGCCTCGTTTGAAATGAGTGCGCTGCGTGTTAACCCACTTTCCAAGCTGCTTATTCTCGCGCCAGTTCTGCGGGATATTGCAGTGACCGTGAACTTTTTTGAAATCCTCCAAGAGCGAAAACATCTGCTCCCAACTGAACGGGTCCCTGAAAGCCCAAGCGAAGCCTAGTTCATTCAACCGTTTCACTCGTGGCGGGCTGATTGGCTTATTCTTTTTCTTATCGTAACGCTGCTTCGCCACCCAAGCGGCGAGCTTCGTATATTTGCGGGACTTCTGAGGCACGTTGACATGCCCATGTTCGTCTTTGAAGGCTACCAGAGCCGCGAACATTTCGTCCCATTTGTTGCCGATCGGATTCCAGTTAAACCCGATGTCCGTCAGACGAAGCTCCTCATCGGGACCGAGTTCGCTTTTATTGCGGCGAATTCTTTGCTCCGAAACCCACGATGCAAGCTGACGATCGTCCTTATATCGCTGGGGGACGAGGCAATGTCCGTGAGTCGCTTTGTATTGTTGCAGCTTCTCAAACATCGCGTTCCAAAAGCCTTCGCGCGGTAAACCCCCGGCACGGGGAGTGTGCCACTCGAAGCCGATGCTCGCGAGCGCTGCCTCCCTTTCGGCCGGAAGTCGCCCGCGTTTCTTGTCTTTTCGCTGTGTGGCAACCCAGCTGGCAAGGCGCAGATTTCCTTTCCACCGAACCGGCACGCGAGTGTGTCCGTGTTCGGCCTTGAACGCTTTGAGCGCATTCAAACCCTCGCCCCACTGATTGAGCCAGACAGTTGAAATCCGCCACTCAAAGCCGAGAGCCTCCAGCTTACGAATTTGATCGGGAGTCAGTTTGCCCGCCCGGTAACGCTGGCGCTGAAACGACACCCACCCTCCAAGCTGGGGGTCGCCTTCCCAATGATGGGGAACGCGACAATGACCGTTTGTCGCTTGGAATGCCGTCAGCAGTTCGAACGTCTGATCCCACTGCGTGACATTCGGCTGCCAATCGAAACCGATGCCGTTCAGTCGCTGTTCTCTGTCGGGCGTTAGCCTCCTGCTGCGTTGGCGCTGGCGTTGGGTCAGCATCCATCGTCGGAGCTCTGCAGATGGCTCGATCTCTTTGGCATCGCCGTTGCGTCGCCGAGCCTCGATCCACTCAGCAAGCTGACTGAACATGAGATGCCAACTCGTTGCACGTCGCGTCCACGCAAACCCGATGTCGGAAAGCCGTTCCTTTTGCTCTTCGGTCAGCCGTGTGTGACATCGCCACAGGCGTTGTCTGGCAACCCATTGGCCGAGTTGCGGATTGGCGGGCCAATCTAAAGGCACGTTGCAATGTCCATGTATTTTGAAGAACTCCGTCAGGGCGCTGAACATTTCTTCCCAATGGTTCGCTTGCGCAGCCTTTCGCGCCTCATCCGCCATGATGACGGAGCGTTCGCGACGTGTGCGCGGTTTCCATGGGAATTCGATATCGTTCAACTTTCGAATGCGCTCCTCCGAGAGCTTTCCGAGGCGCCGAAATTTCCGCTGAGTCTGCGCCCACCTTGAAAGCTGCTTCGATGAGCTGTCCTGTGCGGAGAAACGAAAACCGCCGCTGCGCTGCCGAAATTCGCCAAGGCGGGCAAACATCGCCTCCCAATTTGAGGGGATGTTCCGCGGGTCCTTCCACGGAAAATCGACCTCGTTCAACCGCTGCTGGTAGGTCGCGTGGAGCTTTCCTCTATGAAATCGGAGGCGCTGAGTTTGCAACCATCTCAGCAGGGCGCGGGCTTTGAGGTCTTCGGAACCGACGCGGAAATGTCCGTGCTCGGCTTTGAAGGCGAGTAGCCGCTGAAAATTGGCTTCCCACGCCGCAGATCTTCCTAACGAGACTTCCCACTCGAAACCAAGCTCGTCGAGACGATCAATCAACCCGTCGCGCAGTTGCCCTTTCCGTCGTCGATGTCGCTGATCTACGACCCATGTTGCAAGCGTTCGGTTCTCCTTCCATTTCACAGGAACGCGCGTGTGTCCGAATCGTTCCTTGAAAGCCGCGAGTTCTTCCATGTGGCTGTCGAAAGTTCCAAGATCAATAGACCAGTCGAAACCAATCTTTTCGAGCATCGCGATCCGATCATCGAAGAGTTGACCGCGCTTTCTGCGGACGCGCTGGGTCGCGACCCATTTGGCGAGCACCGGATTCTCTTTCCATTCCTGCGGAACGCGGCAGTGCCCGTGCTTGGCACGGAACTCAAGAAGCGCCAAATAGTTTCCCCGCCACTGGTGAGATTTCGGCTGCCAGTTGAAGCCTACAGTATCGAGCAGATCGACCTTATCGCTGTTGAGCGACCCTTCCCGTCGCAAAACACGCTGATTGATTACCCAAGTTGCGAGTCGCTTGTCTTCCGGCCATCTGGCGGGAACGTCGCAATCGCCGAAGCGATCCTTGTAGGCAGACAACTGCCCGAAGCGCCCGAACCATGAGTCGCCCACTGCGTCGATACAGGCCGCAGTGATAAACCGGCGCATGTCCTCCAACGATAATTCGGGGCCGAGCATGATGACTTTCTCCCGAAAGCGGGAATCATCAAAACCACCTGTCTTCCCGCGCTCGATGCGCATCCTATCGATCTCCTGGGCCAAGAGGTCATCGTGCTCGCGCAACCTGCGAAGCACTTCCCAAACATCGTCAAAGTTACTTCTGCGGACCGCTTCTTCGACAGGCTCTCCGCGTTGCTGCTCCACGAACAGAGGGACGAGCACATACCCGAATTGTTTTCCCGTCTCGGGTGAAAGTCGCATCGCACGTCCCGTCGCCTGCACAATGTCGACAACACTGCGTCGAGGACTCATGAAAGCGACCATATCAACCGCCGGGACATCGACACCTTCTGTCAGGCACCGGGCGTTGGAAATAACTGCGCGCCGGGCTGCTTTGAATTCTCGCATTAGCCTGCCCCGATAAGCGGTCGTCATCTCGCCGTTGATGTGCAAGGTCGAGAAGTCGGATAGGTGGGTCACAAGGCCCTCCGGGCCAGAATCAGTAAAAGACTCGGCGGCACGGACCGAAGAATGGAACGTGAATATCTTCGATACGCCGAAGCGTTTGATTGCGGCGGAGAGCGCAATTTGATTTGCAACTTGGCGGGCCTTGATCGCGTGACCAGCGACGTTAACGATTCCTCGCCTCAACAACTCATTCGTAACCATTTCCGAAGTCACCTCGGAAATGACGACTTTGTAGTCCGTAATCACTCCAAGCTTGGCGGCGGCGCTAAAGGGGAGGCGGTGAGCGACCGGTCCGTAGGTTTCAGTCGCGTCCATCGAGAAGACCAGCTTCGCGTCTCCGAATTTATCCTTGGCGTCCACATTGTAGTGCCGGGGAGTGGCAGTGAGAAAAAGTCGCTTTTTGATTGGCAGGCGTTGGTCATCCAGAGCCAACGCGAAGTTCATCCCGACGCGTCCTGCGGTTCGGTGCGCCTCGTCGAAGACTCCGAACGCGAACGGAGGCAAACCAGCGGCGGCTTCAGCGACGACGGCGCTCGATTGATACGTTGAAAAGACGAGCTTCACCGCGTTCGTCTGCCGCCGCAGAAATCCGCGCAACTCCTTGGGTGTCGTCGTCACGTTGAAATACAAATCTGATGGTTTGACCACCAACTCATCCGCTCCTTCTGCCACGGTTTGATCTGAGCAAACGCAGACGTATTCGCAGGGCACCGCGATCTCCCGCAACCAGCGTTCGAGTGTCTGGCGAACGAGAGCCAGCGAAGGGACAAGCACGAGAACAGAGTGGGCTTTGAGAGTTTCCGCCACCCAGAGCCCGACAAAGGTTTTTCCAGTTGCGCAAGCCATCAGGGCCGTAGCGCGATTCCCGGTGCGAAGAACGCGAATGATGTCTGCCACAGCTTTCCGTTGAAAAGGCTGCGGTTCAGTTCGACTCGGGCGCGGCGGCAAACCTGCCAGCCAAATCGCGACGTTCTCAAAGTCGTCTCGGGTGAGCCCTTCCAAGTCGTTACCCCGAACGAATACCGCTCCTTTGCGGGATTGTGCCGTTTCCGCAATGTCGTCGCAATTAGTGATGAGCAATCGAGGACATCCTGCATCGGCTAAGCCGTAGAACTTAGACAACTCCGTCCAAGTCAGCGACGGCCGACCGGTCCTGAACTTCACCTGATATGGAACGAGTTCAGCGGTCGCACGCTCTAACACGCCGTCGACGCCCATGTCTCTTATTGGCAGATTCAGGCGCTCCAACACCCATAAAGGAACCGAATCGTCAGGCCAAACGGAGGATGCTTGCTGGACTCGCTGTGTGGTAAGATACGCCTCGGCGAACACCTCGAATGCGTCGCCGCGCTGCTGTTCATCGGGAAGCGCTGCAATCTTCGCTTCCAGCTCGGCGAAGCTGTGGATGCCTGTGAAGAATCCACTTTCCACATAACGCCGACATCTCGCATGTCTGGGCGTTTGCACAGCGCTTAACTTTCCCTGAACTATTGCGGCTTAACGAGGTTCGTGGGTGCCGTTCCGCCTGCTGGCGTCTTCTCCCGCTGCGGGGAGCGGTGGACTCGGCTCGCGGTGAACCAGGCGCGAAGCTTCTCGGGCTGGCGATTGTATTTGTTGTTCATCACCGTATCGAGGTCGTCCACGTCTTTGCCGGCGGCGAGGAGGATTTGGCTGATCGCTTCGGTGTTTTCGACGCCTTCCTGATTCTCGGCCTGGTTGAGTTTGTTGGCGTCGTTGAGGGCTTTGTAGTCGGCGCGGAGGTCTTCGACGAAATCTCCGGCGATTTCCCATTCGATGAACTTGGCGCGGAGGGCGGCTTTGGCGGCTTTCTGCGCGGGCGTGTCGCCGCCATCGGCGACGGGCGCGTTGTTGTCTTCGAGCAGGCGAAGGAGTTTTTCGGCCTGGGTCTTGATGCTCGATTCGGTGAAGTCGGCGGGCATGGCGTAGTCGAGGATGGAGCCGCCGAGGTCCGCGGGGCCGATGCTGCGGGAGGTGCGGGCGATGTTTTTGTAGTCGAGCCAGAGAGCTTCCAGAATCGTGGCTTTGGAGGCGCGTCCGGGGACTTGTCCGGCCTTTGCGTCGGCGAGGTCGAGCAGGTGTTGGTCGATGCGGCCAAAAAGGATTTTGGCTTTGCTGCCCGCGGCGAAGTTAGCGGCGTTTCGGTGCCGAAGGTTTGCACGCGGGTGAGGCGGTCTTCACGGAGTTTGTCGCGGTCGTTCATGGGTGGGAATTCTTTGAGAGATTGAGTGGCTGAGCTGCCCGAAGACCATGTCGGTTTTCGGTCCCGCTGCCAAGCCGCAAATCCGGCTGTCAAGAATTTTTGAGCAGAGATGTGTCCGCGGCGAGACAAGGCTGGCGTCCGTCTGCCTCACGTCGGCAATTTGCCGGTTCTACAGAGTAAGTCGGATCTTTCTGACCGAAACTGACACAACCCGGAGGCCGACGCGCACCAACCCGGAGCTCAACGCGCTGCGTCCCGGAGCGTCGCCGTCGCCACCCGAAGACTGTCACGCACCAACCCGAAACCCAGGGCGGAGTTACCCGGAGCCCTGTTGTCGAAGCCCGGAGGTCAGTGCGCCGCACCCGGAGACCTCCACGCTGCTACCCGGAGCCCTGCGAGTAGCACCCGGAACCGGGACGCAGCAACCCGGAGGCCGTCTGTCGCTGCCTGAACAGTCACGCGCTGCAACCCGCAACGACGCTGTCGCCGCCCGGAAACGCATTGCACGCACCCCGAGGCGTGCGCGCATTGAGCCGGAGAGCGATCGATTTTACCCGGAGTAGAACCCGGACTATCCGCTCCTCTGTTCGCTGGAGGACTACAACGACGAGACGAAGCGCGCCGAGAAAACGGCAATCTTTCGCGAGCGAACCATCCAGCATGCGCAAGCGCCGCGTGCTGCCGAGACGCCGAAAGACGCGCTCGTCCTCGCGCTGAATGAGACGGGCCGCGTGGACCTGCCGCGCATGGAAGCGTTGCTCAGCCGTCCGCCGGAAGAGCTCCTCCCCGAGCTGAGCGGCATGCTCTACCGCAACCCACAAACGGAGCGCTGGGAAACCGACGATCAGTATCTGTCCGGCGATGTCCGCGTGAAGCTGGAGCAAGCGCGCGCCGCTGCCGCGGGAGATGCGCGTTTCTCCGCGAACGTGACCGCACTGGAGGGTGCAGCCCGCCGACCTCACCGCTTCGGAAATCGAAGCGCGCCTCGGAGCTGCATGGATTCCGGCAGCCGATGTGGAGGCGTTCGCTCGCTCAGTCATCGGTGCGGAGGGCATCACGGTTTCCCATGCTGCCGTCGTGGGCACTTGGTTCTTGCGAGGCGACTACGGTGCTCGCGCGACGGTCGCCAATTCCACCGAATGGGGCACGAACCGTTACTCCGAGTTGGAGCTGATTCAGGACGCGCTCAATCTTAAGACGCCGACCGTTTACGACACCGATCCGCGGACGAAGAACAGCGTGATCAACGCCACGGAAACGGAGGGCGCGCGGGACAAGATGGAGAAGATCAAGGAGCGGTTCAGGACGTGGGTGTGGGAGGACGACGAGCGGCGCGAGCGGCTCTGCATTAAAGATCGAGGGCCCTTGAGCAACTCTTCGACGGTGATTCGATGATGCGCGGCGATGCTCTTCAAGATACTGGAGAGCAGGCCGGGTTTGATCGGGTCGTGGTGCGGAATGGCTTCGTGATATTCGCCGTCGCGTTGCGTGGTGACGCGGATGTGGGAGCCGCGTTGCCGGGTCGCTTCGTATCCGAGCCGGCGCAGCGACTTGACCAGCGCCGTGCCGGAGACATCGCGGGGCAGCTTCATCGAGCGAACACTTCGTCCCGCACGAAATGCAGCCGGATCATCTTCGGCGCGTCCATGGTCTCGTCGAAATAGCAGTCCACGGCTTCCTGCACGCGTGTGCGCAACTCCTCGGCCGTCTCGCCCTGGGTGTGGATGCCGTAGCCGAGAGCGGAGGCGATGTATCCGCCTTCGGTCTCGTCTTCGCGCACTTCAAAGATGATTTCGCTCATGGGACGACGGTAATGTTCGAGTTCAACGGCGGCAAGGTGCTCGACCGTGAGTGATCGTGACGCATTCGAGCTTCGAGAAGATTCCGCTCTCGGTGGAGACGAGGCGCAGCTTCATCGACGAGCAAATTCGCGAAGTGGAGATGGCGATCCGAGAACAGAAGTCCGACCGCGGCACACGTTTGGTGAAGGAGCTGGAGAAAGTGAAGCGCCGCCTGGAGGCGAAGTTGGAGACACTTTCCGCGAACGTGGCGGGATCAACACCGCCAAGTGTGCCGCCGCCCGTGGAGGCTCGGCCCGAGGAGTAAAAGCGGTGTGCCTTTCGCAATCGCTTCCTCGGGTGTCAGCCTGCGGCCCGAAAAGTTGGTGACAATCCTCGGAATCGGCCAAAACATTCAGCAATGAAAACCAACCCCGTTCTCCACCGCGTTGCGCTCGTCGGTCGCGCCCTGCTTCTTATGGCCCTCGTCGAAACGCTAGGACTGCCCGCTCATGCCCAGACAGAAACAGGGACCGAAAAGAAGAAGCTTGAGCTAAAAGAAAAAGAACTGGAGCTGAAGAAAAAGGAGATTGATCTCCAAAAACAGCAGCTCCAAATCGACGCCGCGAGAAAGGAGCTGCAAATGAAGGAGACGGAGAAGAACGTCACCATCAACTTGCAAGGCGACGTCGCGTTCGATTCCGGCAAAGCGGCGCTGCGAGCGGAAGGCGAGAGAAGTCTTGAAAAGGTGGCGGTCGTGATCTCGCAATTCCCCGAGAGCAAAGTGCTCATCGCCGGATTCACCGACAACAAAGGTGGTAACGAGGCAAACCTGCGGCTGTCCGAAAAGCGCGCCGAGTCAGTCAAAGATTGGCTTGTGAAGCACGGCGTAAAAGCGGCAGCGATCACCACCAAAGGCTACGGCGAAGCGAGCCCGCTC
>JBBRXP010000133.1:0-16124 GCA_038238555.1 Chthoniobacterales bacterium
GAGCACGCCCGCGCGATGGCCAGCGTGGAGACCGCGCCCGTCGAGCGCCGCAAGCTGACCCGCGAAATCCGCGCGGTCGGCAAGGTGCAATACAACGAGTCGGCACTCGCCACGATCACCGCGCGGGTCGATGGCTACGTCGAGCGGCTGTTCGTCGATTATACGGGCGTCGAGGTGAAAAAGGGGGATCACCTCGTGGAACTCTACAGCCCCGATCTGGTCGTCGCGCAGCAGGAGCTGCTCATGAATCCCGGCCAGAACAATCTCGCTGAAGCGGCCAAGCTCAAGCTCCGCCGGTGGGATCTCACCGAGGCGCAAATCGACGAAATCGTGCGCACGCGCAAACCGCAGGAGCGGGTCACGCTTTCCTCTCCGATCAACGGCACCGTCACGGAAAAGATGGTCGTCCAGAAGAGTGCCGTGAAAGCGGGCGACGTGCTTTACCGGCTCGCGAACCTTGATTCCGTCTGGGTGTATCTCGACATTTACGAATACGAACTCGCGTCCGTCCAATACGGCCAGACGGCGGAGATCGAAACCGAGGCTTATCCGGGCGAGACCTTCACCGGGCGCATCTGGTTCATCAATCCGGTGCTCACCGACGAATCGCGGACGGTGAAGGTGCTGGTGAATATCGCCAACAAGGACAAGCGGTTGAAGCCGGGGATGTTTGTCAGCGCCACGATCCGCGCCGGGTTGCTCGCCAATGGCCAGCTCGCGCCGACGGGCGTCGAGGGCAAATGGACGTGCCTCATGCATCCGCAGGTGCTGGAGGCGAAAGACGGACCGTGCCCGGTTTGCAAAATGGACCTGACGCAAATCCCGCCGGCGGCCACGACACCAAAGCCCGAAGACGCACTCGTGCTCGCGGTGCCCGCGACCGCCGTGCTCGATAGCGGGATGCGCAAGATCGCTTACATCGAGAGCGCGCCGGGCGAATACGTCCCTGCGGAACTCAAGCTCGGCTCGCGCGCCGGCGATTTCTACCCGGTGCTCGCGGGCTTGAAGGAAGGCGATCGCGTCGCGGTGCGCGGGAATTTCCTGCTCGATTCGCAGGCGCAAATCAGCGGCCTGCCGAGCCTCTTTTACGAACACGGCCAGGGCGCAACCTCGGGTCATCAACATGGCGGGGCGACTCCCTCACCCGGTGTGGCTGCGCCCCCTGCACCCGCGGGCAACGCGCCTCCGAAGCCCGCTGAACACAAGCATTGACCGATGACTCAGAGCGCTTCCGTGAATTCTTCCACCGTCACTCCCGCCATCTTCAGGGCGCTGCGCAATGTGCCAGCAGCCACTTCACGATGCATCGGAATGACGCAACCGATCTCGCCCGTGGGCGTGGCTTTCTTCATCACGACATGGCTGCCGCGTTGCCGGTCCACGGCGAATCCGAGTCGCTGCAACGCGCGCACCGCTTCGCTCCCCGAGACGACCGGAACCTTAGGCATCCGCCAACTCGAAGTGCGTGATTTTCGCCGCCTTCAAATGCGCACGCGGAAACGCCTCCAGATACGCCTCGGTCGCTTCGCGCAAGTTGGCCAGCGCCTCCTCCTCGGTCGCGCCCTGCGACGCCACGCCAAGTTCGGGGCATTCCGAAACGAGCAGAGCGGTTTGGTCGTCGGGATAGATCACGGCGGTGAGCTGAATCATGCGCGCACCTTACCCGTGCTGCGCTGCACGAACAACCGGCAACTCCTGACCCATGATTGACGGGCTGATCCGCTGGTGCCTGAAGAACACCTTCCTCGTCCTCATCGGCGTCGCGGCCATCGTGGTGGGCGGCTATTTCGCGATCAAGAACACGCCGGTCGATGCCATCCCCGACATCGGCGAAAAGCAGGTCATCGTCTTCGCGGACCGGCCGGGGCGCTCGCCGCAGGACGTGGACGATCAGGTCACTTATCCGCTGACCACGAGCCTCACCGGCACGCCCGGCGTGAAGACCATCCGCAGCATGTCGGGCTTCGGTTTCGCGATGGTCTTCGTCATTTTCAAAGACGAGGTGGATTACTACTGGGCGCGCTCGCGCGTGCTGGAACGCATCAACGTCGCGCAGCAGCGACTGCCCGCCGGCGTCACGCCGGTGCTCGGTCCGGACGCCACCGCGCTCGGGCAGGTCTATTGGTATACGGTCGAGGGCGAAGGCTTCGACCTCGCGGAACTGCGGAGCATCCAGGATTGGTATCTGCGTTATCAGCTCAACGCCGTCGATGGCGTGAGCGAAGTCGCCAGCGTCGGAGGCTACGTGAAGCAGTATCAGATCGACGTTCATCCGGATAAGCTGCGCGCGCACCGGGTCACGCTCTTCGATGTCTATGAGGCGGTGCGGAAGTCGAACATCGATGTCGGCGCGAAGGTGCTGGAGAAAAACGGCGTCGAGTTTTTCATCCGCGGCGTCGGCTTCATCAAGACCGTCGAGGACATCGAGAAGGTCGTCATTCGGCAGGAAGGTGGGACGCCGATCCAGATTCGCAATGTCGCCACGGTCACGCTCGGCCCGGACTTCCGGCGCGGGTCGCTGGACAAGTCGGGCGTCGAAGTCGTGGGCGGCGTGGCTGTGATGCGCTACGGCGAAAATCCGCAGCACGTCGTCGAGCGGTTGAAGGTGAAGATCAAACAACTCGAAGCCGGCCTGCCGCAGAAGACGCTCCCCGATGGCCGCATCTCGAGGGTCCGCATCGTGCCGTTTTACGACCGCACGGACATCGTCAGTGAGACCATCGACACGCTCCAAAGCGCGCTCGGCGAGGAAGCGCTCATGGCCGCGGCGGTCATCTTCATTTTCCTGCTGCATCTGCGCAGCACGGTGTCGGTCATCGTGACGCTGCCGCTCTCGGTTGGGCTCTGTTTCATCCTGATGTATTTCTTCGGCGTCGATGCGAACATCATGTCGCTCGCCGGGCTCGCCATCGCCATCGGCGACGTGGGCGACATGGGGATCATCATGACGGAAAATATCTACCGTCATGTCGCGATGGCCGATCCGAAGAAGTCGCACTTCCAGCGCGTCTTCGACGGCGCGCGCGAAGTCGGTGGCGCCATCCTCACCGCCGTCTCGAACACGCTCGTGTCCTTCATCCCGGTGTTCTTTCTCACCGACCAGGAAGGGAAGCTTTTCCGCCCGCTCGCGTTCACGAAGACCTTCGCCATCGGAGCGAGCGTCATCCTCGCGCTCACCGTCGTGCCGCTCGTCTGCTATTACCTTTTCCGTCCGGTGAAATGGTCGCGCCGCACCGTGTGGATCATCGCCGGAACGCTAGGAGCGATCAGCGTTCTCGCCGCGCACGCCGTTTTCATGTGGGCGCTCGCCGGCTCGCATTACAGCGGCTGGCCGATGGCCCTCGTCGTCGGCGTGATCGTCGCGCTGGCCTTCGTGCGGATGACCCGCGAGCGCTTTCTGCCGCTGGAGCAAAACCCCGTCTCGCGCGGCATCGCCCGCGTCTATTCGCCGGTGCTGCATTGGATTCTGGATCACAAAAAGACGTTCCTCCTGGTGCCCGTCACCATCCTCCTCCTCGGCGTTACGATTTGGCTCGGCATCGGCACCGTGTTCAAACCCGTCGAGTGGCTCGTCAATCTCGGCGCGCCCGCCGACCAGCCGCGGCTCGAACTCGCCAAGCTCCGCTGGGGCGACCAGCGCATCCTGCCCGGCATCGGACGCGAGTTCATTCCGCCCCTCGACGAAGGTTCCTTTCTCTACATGCCGTCGCTGCTTCCGCAGGCCGGCCTGAGCGCGGCCATCGAGGTAAACTCGAAACAAGATCTCGCCATCGCCAGCGTGCCGGAGGTCGAGAGCGTCGTCGGCAAACTCGGCCGCGCCGACAGCGCGCTCGACCCCGCGCCCATCGGCATGATGGAAAGCATCGTCATCCTCAAGCCCGTCGATCAATGGCGGCACTTTCCGGTGAAGCGCTGGTTCTCCGAATGGCCCGGCTGGCTCAAGAATCCGCTCGCCTTCTTCGCGCCGGAACATCGCCAGATCACGAAGGGCGAAATCCTCACCGAGCTTCAGGAAAAAACCGCCATCCCCGGCGTGCTGCCGACCTTTCTCCAACCCATCCAGACGCGCCTCGTCATGCTCCAGACCGGCTTCCGCGCGATGATGGGCGTGAAGATTTTCGGCAGCGACCTGAAGGAAATCGAACGCATCGGCCTGCAAATCGAAGCGCTGATCAAGGAAGTGCCCGGCGCGACCGACATCGTCGCCGACCGCATCGTCGGGAAGCCGTATCTGGAGTTCGTCATCGATCGCGACCGCATCGCGCGTTACGGCGTGAGCATCCGCGATGTGCAGGACGTCATCGAGATCGCCATCGGCGGCATGAACATCATGGAGTCCGTCGAAGGCCGCGAGCGCTACCCCGTCCGCGTGCGCTACCTGCGCGAGTTTCGCGAGGACATTCCCGAGCTGGAAAAAATCCTCGTGCCCACGAGCAACGGCGCGCACATCCCGCTCGCGCAAGTGCTCACCATCAAGAGCGTGCTCGGCCCGCAGGAGATCAAAGGCGAGCGCAGCCTGCTCGTCGGCTACGTGACCATGAACACGCGCGACCGCGACGAAGTGAGCGTGGTCGAGGACGCCGAGCGCCTGCTGCAAGCCGCGCTCAAAGACGGCCGGCTGAAAGTCCCCGCCGGCTACTACTGGGAATGGAGCGGGCAATTCGAGAACCAGGTCCGCGCCACCAAGCGCATGAGCATCCTCATCCCGATCTGCCTCGCGATCATGTTCGTGATGCTCTACCTCGGCTTCGAGCGTTGGTGGATCGCGCCGGTCATTTACTTCAGCATCCTCGTCGCCGCAGCGGGCGGCTTCATTATGCTCGCTCTCTGGGGCGCGAACCTCTCCATCGCCGTGTGGGTCGGCTTCCTCGTGCTCTTCGGCGTGGTCGATGACGACGGCGTGGTCATGTCCACGTATCTCGAAGGTTTGTTCGACAAGCGCACCTTCAACTCCATCCAGGAGATCCGCGACACCGTCGTCGAAGCCGGCCTCAAGCGCGTGCGCCCCGGCCTGATGACCATTTCCACGACCATCTTCGGCCTGCTGCCGATCTTCTGGGCCACCGGTCGCGGCAGCGACATCATGCAGCCGATGGCCATCCCGAGCGTCGGCGGCATGGTCGTGAGCGTCCTCGTCACCATCTACATCGCCCCGTGCCTCTTCTGCGCCGTCGAGGAGTGGAAATGGAAACGCGCGCAGCGCCTCGCACAGGCAGGAGCAGCCGCGTGAACTTTTCCGCGAGCCGCATCCCTCGGACGGTCGTCGCGCTGGGCGTGGTGAGCCTGCTCACCGACCTCTCGAGCGAGATGATCTATCCGCTGCTGCCGATCTTCCTCGCCTCCGTGCTCGGCGCGGGGGCGATGGCGCTCGGGCTGATCGAAGGTGTCGCGGAATCGACGGCGTCCTTGCTCAAGGTGGCGTCGGGCGTTTGGACCGATCGCACGCGGCGGCGGAAGCCGCTCGTCGTCGCCGGCTACAGCCTGTCGGGAATGATGCGCCCGCTCATCGGCCTCGCCGCGGCGTGGCCGGCGGTGCTGGCGCTGCGCTTCGCCGATCGCGTGGGCAAAGGTCTGCGCACTTCGCCGCGCGATGCGCTCATCGCCGACGTGACGGACCCGAGCGCGCGCGGCACCGCGTATGGTTTTCACCGCTCGATGGATCACGCTGGCGCCGTGCTCGGCCCGCTCGTCGCCGCCGTGCTGCTGAAGGCCGCGGGATTGCCGTTGCGGCAGGTCTTCCTCCTCTCCGCGATCCCGGCGGTCGCGGTGTTGGCGGTCGTGCTATTCGGCGTGAAAGAGCCGCCGCCGCAACGCGCGGCATCTCCCGGCGCGCGAAAGCTCCTCGCGCCGTGGAGCGCGCTTGGCCCGGATTATCGGAGGCTGCTCATCGCCGTGCTGGTCTTTACGCTCGGCAATTCCACGGACGCCTTCCTCTTGCTGCGCCTCAGCCAAACAGGTGTCACCACCGCAGGGATCGCGCTGCTCTGGTCTGCACATCATGTGGTGAAGATGGCGGCCAACTACTTCGGCGGGCGGCTCTCGGATCGCGTCGGCCCGCGCGCGATGATCCTCACAGGCTGGCTCTTTTACGCCGCGATCTATCTCACGTTCGGCTGGCTCAACTCCGCCCCGTGGCTCATCGCCGTCTTCCTCGCCTACGGCCTTTGCTTCGGCCTCGTGGAACCCGCCGAGCGCGCGTGGATCGCCAGCCTCGCCCCGCCAGAACTGCGCGGCACCGCGTTTGGCTGGTATCATTGCGCCATCGGCCTGGCCGCTCTTCCCGCCAGCGTGGTCTTTGGTTTGCTGTGGCAGCAATGGGGCTCCGTTGTCGCGTTCAGTGCCGGCGGTTTGCTCGCGGTTGTTGCGGCCTTGCTCCTGCCAGGCACTCGCGGGAACGCGCCCGGTTCTCTCGATGCGGAAGGAGCCGCCGCATGAACCAGTCAACCGCCAAAGCATGGCACAACCTGTCTGCGGAGGAAGTGCTGACCCAGCTTGGCTCGGCAACGACAGGACTCTCTGCGTCGGAAGCCGCGCAACGCCTCGCGACCAACGGCCCGAACGAGCTGAAGGAAGGCAAGCCGCGTCAGCCCGCTCCAAATCTTTCTCGGCCAGTTCAAGAGCCTCATCATTTGGATACTCATCGTCGCGGGGATTGTCAGCGGCGTGCTCGGCGAGGTTGTCGATGCCATCGCCATTCTCGCCATCGTCGTGCTCAATGCGGTCATCGGTTTCTACCAGGAGTTCAGCGCGGAGAAGTCCATCGCCGCGCTCAAGAAGATGACCGCGCCCCAGGCCAAGGTGCGGCGCGACGGGCAAATCATGGTGATTCCCGCCTCGGGCATCGTCACCGGCGACATCCTCGCGCTGGAAGCTGGCGATTTGGTGGCCGCCGACGCACGGCTGCTGGAGGCGGCATCGCTCAAATGCATTGAGTCCGCGCTGACCGGGGAGTCGGAGGCGGTGACGAAGCGGCCCGCGACTTTGGCGCAAGCCGACATCCCACTCGGTGACCGCGACAACATCGTCTTCATGGGCACCAGCGTCGCGACCGGCACGGCGCAGGCCGTCGTCGTGGCCACCGCGATGGACACGGAACTGGGCCGCATCGCGGGTCTGATCGAAGAAGCGAGCGCGGAGGAGGACACGCCGCTGCAGAAGAAACTCGACTCGTTCGGGCGCATCCTGATCTGGGGGACGCTCGGCATCGTCGCCGTGCTGTTCGTGCTGGGGTTGCTGCGGGGAACGAAACCGTTCGAGATGTTCATGACCTCGGTCAGCCTCGCCGTGGCGGCCGTGCCTGAAGGGCTTCCCGCCGTCGTCACGGTGGCGCTCGCGCTCGGGGTGTCGCGCATGGCTCGACGCCGCGCACTCGTGCGCAAATTGCCCGCGGTCGAGACGCTCGGCTCCACGACCGTCATCTGCACCGACAAGACCGAAACGCTCACCGTCGGCGAGATGACCATGCGCGCGTTCTACGTCGCCGGGCAAAGCTATGAAGTCACCGGCGAAGGCTACGGACCGGAGGGCGAAGTGCGCATTGCAGGAAAGAAAGCAGAGGCACAGCACGCAGCGCCGTTGCTCGAACTGGCGACCGTCCTCATCGGCTGCAACAACGCGCATCTTGTCCAGGAAGACGGGGGGTGGAAAGTGATCGGCGATCCCACCGAGGGCGCCTTGCTCGCCGCCGGGACCAAAGCCGGCGGCGATCAGGAGCGCATCGCGAAGGAGATGCCAAAGCATCATGAAATTCCGTTCGATTCCGATCGCAAGCGGAGCACGACCATTCGCCGGATGCCGGACGGAAAACTCCGCGCCTTCGTGAACGGCGCACCTGACGTGCTGTTGGACCGCTGCACGAGCATCTACACCAGCGCCGGTGTCCGTCCGATGACCGATCAGGACCGCCAGAGCCTTGTGGCGCAAAATGCGGCGATGGCGCAGCAGGCCTTGCGCGTGCTCGGCTCCGCCTCGCGCGATCTGGACAATGCTTCGCCTGCCGAACTCACCATCGACGCGGTGGAACGCGACCTCGTCTTTGTCGGGCTCACGGGAATGTATGACCCGCCGCGCCAGGAGGCCAAAGATGCCGTCGCCAAATGCCGCGCCGCCGGCATCCGTGTCGTGATGATTACCGGCGATCATCCGCACACCGCGACGGCGATCGCGAGTGAACTCGGCATCTCTTCGGACGAAGACGTGGCCATCGCGGGCACAGAGTTGGACAAGATGTCGGACGACGAACTGCGGCAACGCGCCCCCAAAGTGGCCGTCTATGCGCGCGTCACCGCCGAACACAAACTGCGCATCGTCCGCGCCTGGAAAGCCAACGACGCCGTGGTCGCAATGACCGGCGATGGCGTGAACGACGCGCCCGCGATCAAGGGTGCGGACATCGGCATCGCCATGGGCCGCAGCGGCACCGAAGTCACCAAACAGGCGGCGGACATGATCATCACCGACGACAACTTCACGAGCATCGTCGCCGCCGTGGAAGAAGGCCGCGGCATCTACGACAACATCCGCAAGACGCTGCAATACTTGCTCGCCGGCAACACCGGCGAGCTCCTGCTCATGACCGTCTGCGTCGTCATCGGCCTCCCCGCGCCGCTCCTGCCGATCCATCTGCTCTGGATCAATCTCGTCACCGACGGCCTGCCCGCGCTCTGCCTCGCCACCGATCCGATCGACGGCGAGGTGATGAAACAGCCGCCGCGCAAACGCAACGAGCGCATCACCGATGGTGGCCTTCTGCGCACCATGTTCCTGACCGGCGCGCTGACGGCCGGCGTGTCCTTCTCCGTCTATCTCTACGGGCTGAGGTCCGAAACGCCTGAACTGGCCCGCACGCACGCTTTCGCCGCGCTCGTCTTCGCCGAATTGCTCCGCTCTTTCGGTGCCCGCTGCGAAACGCGCCCGATCTGGCGGATGAACCTGCTCTCAAATTTCAATCTACTCGCCATCGTAGCGGTTTCGACCGGCTCGATGCGACCGAACTCGCCAGCGCGAACGGCTTCGCCAAAGACCAGGCTCTCTTGCCAGTCGAGCGCGGCACGAGCAAAGTCATGTCGCTGGAGCGGCAGGTGCGCATTGCCGCCGGGGCGATCGTGCTGACTGGCGCGCTCCTGGCGCAGTTTGTCGATCCCGCCTTTCATCTGGCTCTCCGGTTTCGTCGGCGCAGGGCTGATGTTCGCAGGGATCACCGACACCTGCGCGATGGGAATGCTCATCTCAAAACTGCCCTGGAACCAACGCGGCGTCAGCGCGTCTTGCACGAGGTAAACCGCCGCACCGCAATCTCTCACGACCCGCTCCCATGTTTTTACGCCAAATCTTCGACCCGCATCTCGCGCAATACGCCTACCTCGTCGTCTGCCAAAAGACGGGCGAAGGTCAGGTTTTCCGGCGATGCGGCACCCAATTGGTCATGCGCTTCATAGCCCGCGCGTTCAAAATCGCCCTCATTGAACTCCGTCACGCTCGCGGGCGGATCGAAGCAGGCCACCGTCATCCCCTCCAGGATCTCGTAATACAGCGTTACCGAGAGCTCCCTTGTCGCCTCACGCTTTACTTGCTGACGCTAGTTGAGCCGTTCTTACCCGCTTTGAACATGATTAGCTCTCGACGCTTAAAGCTGTGAGTAGTCCGAACACTAACCGTCTGACATTTGATCTCTGCGGCTTCGGCTTGTCGACGGACAATCTCAGACCGGTGGTAGGTAATGATCATCGGACCGGAAAATTCATGCGCCACCTCGAAAAGCTTTACAGAATCAACTTCGTGATACCGATACAGTCGGACGCCGGCACCTTTGCCGTTGACTATGTAGGGTGGATCGACAAAAGCGGCGACGTGAGGTCGCTGGGCGAAGCTTTTGAGCACATTGAGTCCGTCCTCCTCTTTGAATGTGATCTTTCCTCTCAGTGCATGAATTCTCTCAACTCGTTTTGCCAGTGTCTCAGGATACCAACGCGAAGAAATTCCTTTGTCATCTTCACCGCGTTTCAGAAATCCCGCGCCCGGTGCCATGATTCCACCCCTTTGAATACGGTTGCGCAGTAGGCAGCGGAATGCGCGTGAAACAACGTCGGTCTCGGTTTCAGCTAGAGCTTGCTTCGCCGAACTTTCCGTGAGCACGAAGCGGCGAATGCGGGATGCAAGCTCGTCGAAGCCTCGGCCGAGGATCGCGCGCCATACCGCGGCAACGTCAGGGTCGAGTTCAACGAGGGTGACATGATCAGCCAGGTCGAGTTCAGCGACGGCGAGACCAACGCTGCTGCCGCCAGCAAACGGCTCAACGAAATGTTGTGGGCGCCAGCCCAATCCGCGGAGCCACAAAACCACGCGAGGGCGAAGGCGACTTTTACCCCCCGGATAGCGGAACGGACTTAACGTTGATGGATTCGTCGGCGGAATTTTTCCGGTCGCGACGTGCTTGCGATTAACCGAGGCCATGCTTCTTTAACGCTGCCCGCGTCCATTTTGCACAATCGGTGACGAGTTTCGTTGGCAGCGAATTAGCGTAGTCGAGAACCCGACAGCGATCGAAAAGAATGCCGCAATCGCAGCATTCGTTATACAGGCTTCCGGCAACACGGTCTGCTAGGAAGAATAGCGCGAGTGGTGGAGCGGCTGGCGAATGGTCCAACCATTTATGACAAAAGGAAGCTGGCCGGAGCCGCGGCAACTCACCTCGCCAATGGGTGCCAGTCTTGCACTGTCCAAAGGCGATTAGCCTGCCCTCTCTCACGTCAGAGAATTGCCTCCAGACGACGAGATCAACGCGGTCATCTTGTGCATGGACGGGATTGCTATTCTTAGGAAGAAAACGGCCTCCTTCTTTCAATCGTTGACATAGGGCATCCACAGCATCTCCAAAATTCTTGATTTCAATTTCCTCATCATCCCACGACTGGAGGCGTGAGCGCGATGTTCCAAAGACAAACGCATCAACCATTGTATCGGACTTCCTGCTGTGACGTCCGCCCCAGTAGTTGCGAGCCACTTCACACGAAAAGTGTTCAAAGAGCGCCGCCCCATCCATCCCGGCGTGACGACGATCGTCGCGCATGTTCAAGTTCGTCGCCAAGAGTAAGAAAAGATAGAGCAGTCCTTGATCAGTGACATTCTTCTGGCGGAAAATGACCGATGTCTTTTCGACTCTAAACGGATAATGTGCAGCGAATCGCCCGAGGTGGCGCTGACGAAGAGCAAGTTCGTCGAAGGCTTCCATTACAGGTCGTTCTAACTGGTCTTCATCCTCATCTTCTTTCCGGTCGAGACTCGCAATGAGGTCGCCTTCGGAAGCGCGCCATCTGGGGCCTTCAAGAGCGAGCAATTCTAATTTGTCGGCCAGCCGCACCGGTCCCGCCCGGTGTGAAGGCGTCGAGAGCAGATTCTTCATCGGCTATTTTGTCGGCAAAGAACGGTGGCGACTGCGTCGAAGCACATTTCCCTTGTTCTCCATCACTCTGACCAGATCATCCGCCATTTCTGCAACGGTGGTTGCGAGTTCAAGCAGCTTCGGCTCTCCAGAATAACCAGATGATACGCGGCCCTGAGCCTTTACGAGTGCGCTTTTCGCATCCTGCAAGGCGTCGGCGAATACTGTGTCGTCTCCTTTGCTTTCGTCATACGCCACTGCGAGCCCGTGCCCACTGCGCAAATTGGAAAGTGCTGCCGCATTGCCGAGCACCTGTTCAAGCTGACGCAGATTTGGATTCTGGCTCGCAATGACGCGATCTGTGTCATCGCGCTTATCGCCCCATAGCCAGCGACACACTTCGCCAAGCTCCTTCATCCTTTTTGGGGGCACCGGTTTGTCTGACTCTTCGGAAACCTCTTTCACATCAAGGAAACGAGCGAAGTTCGGGTATTCCAGTGCTGTCGTGAGGTGAGAGAAAGCCAACCGTCCCTTTACGAAATCACGCTTATACACTCCCGCAGCTTCAGCCTGTTCTATGACCATCAACGCTCGGTAAAGTTCCTGGACCGTGCCATGACGATCCCCGATTTGTGCGGCGATCGTCGCCAACGGAGCGCCCGTCGTTTTCTTCACGAATGCGATATACTGAGCCTTCGGGTAGCTTCGCCATTTTTGGGGCCCGTTGACGTGCTTGAATCCGATGTAGGGCCAGGCGTCTTCCCGTTTATTGACGCGAATCACAGGCAGCTCACGGATGCGGAGTTCATCCAGTTGCTTCTCAGAGAGCGCAGGTAGATCGGTCGCGCGGAGCTTGGCCTTGAGCTTCGGATTTGACAGCACTTTTACTGCGGCAAAACGGCGGTTGCCCTCGATCACAACGAGATCGCCGTCCTCCGCGGTCACAACAAGAGGTTCGTGCCCCCAAAAGCCGCTCGCGACGATCGACATTGCCAGCTCATCGACTGCCATCTCGTTCCAAAGCAACTCGATGACTTCGTCTTCGTCGGTGTTCGGTTTCACCCCGTATTCGACGAGACGCGGATTCCGCCGATCAACCGTAAGGTCGCCGATCTTTACACGCTCGAACGTGCCATCAGGTAACGGCGGCGGCGATTTGTAGGCAGGCTTCATGACGCGCAGCTTTGCAAGGGCAGCGAAAAAACGCACGCTTTCTCGGAGGACATTTGGCTCCAAAAGTTCCGATGCGGACCCGCTTTCAGCCAAGCAAGTGCTCCCAGTCCCAGACGCGGTGGTGATTGCGAATCAGCGCCCTCGCAGGCACTACGCGGGGCGCTAGCGGCGGCGGCGCATTACGTTCTCCCTGCGGCAATGCGCCACTCGCCTTCGCGTATAGCCTCCGGCTATGACGATTACTCCTGGAAGGCATTGGCCGGGGCGATGAGGTGAACCGACGCTGATCGCTGCCATGAACACCCTCACCCCAGACGCCCCGCCGCCAACGAGAACCAGCGCTCCGCAGGCGAAGCCAGCACCGGCTCCTACTCAGACCATGAAAGCGCTCGTTTATCACGGTCCGGGAAAGATGAAGTGGGAGGATGTTCCGAAGCCCACGATGCAAGCGGCCACCGACGCCGTGGTGCGAATTACGAAGACCACCATCTGCGGGACGGATTTGCACATTCTCAAGGGCGACCTGGCCACCGTCGAGGAGGGCCGCATCCTCGGCCATGAAGGAATCGGGATCATCGAGGAGGCCGGGAGTTGCAGCCGCTATGGCAAGGGCGACCGCGTCTTGATTTCCTGCATCACGGCTTGCGGAAGATGTGAGTATTGCAAGCGCAGCATGCCCGCCCACTGCGAGCAGGGCGGCTGGATTCTCGGCAACACGATCGACGGAACGCAGGCCGAGTTTGTCCGCATTCCTTTTGCCGACACGAGTCTCTACCCCATGCCCGAGGACGCGGACGAGGATGCCATGGTGATGCTCAGCGACATCCTGCCGACCGGCTACGAGTGCGGCGTGCTCAATGGTGCGGTCAAACCGGGAGATCTGGTAGCCATCATTGGAGCCGGCCCCATCGGCCTCTCGGCGCTGCTGACGACGCAATTTTTTGCCCCGTCGAAAATCATCGTCATCGACCTCGACGACAACCGTCTGGAGGTCGCCAAACAGTTGGGAGCGACCGACGTGATCAACAGCACCGACGGCAAGGCCGCCGAGAAAGTCATGGCCCTGACCTCTGGCCGAGGAGTCGATGTCGCCATCGAAGCCGTCGGCGTGGCCGCTACGTTCGGAATGTGTCAGGAAATCGTCGGCGTCGGCGGTCACATCGCCAATATCGGCGTGCATGGAACGAGTGTGACCTTGCACCTCGAAAAACTCTGGTCGCAAAGCATCACCATCACCACCCGGCTCGTGGACGCGGTGACCACGCCGATGCTCCTCAAAACCGTCATGATCGGCCGGCTCAAGCCGAAGCAGTTGATCACGCATCACTTCGCGCTCAACGACATCATCAACGCCTACGACACCTTTGGTAACGCCGGAAGGGAGCACGCGTTGAAAGTGATCCTGACCAACGAATAGGCCGCCGTGCGGACGGTGCTCAGGTTTCTGAACTCCCATGAAAACCGCCTCGCCTAAAACCATTGTCATCGTCGGCGGCGTCGCGGGCGGTGCCTCGTGTGCCGCGCGCTTGCGGCGCATGGATGAAACCGCGGAGATCATCATTCTCGAACGCGGGCCGTTTGCCTCCTTCGCCAATTGCGGGCTGCCCTATTTCGTCGGTGGCGTTATCGAGCAGGAGGACGATCTGCTCGTCGCGAAAGGGCCGCTTTTCAAAGAGCGCTTCGCCATCGACCTGCGCACGCAGCATGAAGTCGTGGCGATTGAGCGCGACGCGCGCGAGGTGGAGGTGCGCGACCTCGCCGCGGGCCGCAGCTACCGTCTGCGCTACGATGCGCTGGTTCTCGCCACGGGTGCGGCACCGCTCCGCCCGCCGCTGCCGGGGATCGACCTGCCGGGCATTTTCACGCTGCGCAATATCCCCGACACCCGCCACATTAAGGACTGGATCGCGCAACACGGCGCGAAGTCCGCAGTGCTCGTCGGCGGGGGATTCATCGGCCTGGAGATGGCGGAGAATCTCCAGCGCCTCGGCCTCGACGTGACCGTGGTGGAAATGCTCCCGCAGGTCATGCCGCCGATCGACGCGGAGATGGTCGCCCCGGTGCATGAGCATCTCATCGTGCAAGGAGTGAAGCTGGCCCTTGGCGCCGCCGTCGCCGGCTTCGCGCAAAAAGATGGCCGCCTCGAAGTGCAAACGAAGGACGGCGCGGCGCACCTCGCCGACATCGTCATTCTCGCCATCGGCGTCCGCCCGGAGACGACGCTCGCCAAAGCCGCCGGGCTCACGATCGGTGAACGCGGCGGCATCCGCGTGGATGAACAAATGCGCACCAACGACTCGCACATCTGGGCCGTCGGCGATGCCGTGGAAGTGCGCGACCGGATCACCGGCGCATGGACGCTGCTCGCTCTCGCCGGTCCCGCGAACCGCCAGGGCCGCGTCATCGCCGACGCCATCTGCGGACGGCCTGCGGCCTTTCACGGCACGCAAGGCACCGCGATCTGCGGCGTCTTCGGGCTCGCCGTCG
The DNA here is from genome assembly GCA_038238555.1 of Chthoniobacterales bacterium. Classification (GTDB taxonomy): domain Bacteria; phylum Verrucomicrobiota; class Verrucomicrobiia; order Chthoniobacterales; family Chthoniobacteraceae; genus JANNXQ01. The sequence continues at coordinate 15,041 of JBBRXP010000133.1, forward strand.
CCTCCACTGGCGCGAGCGAGAAGGTGCTGCAACGTGCGGGCATCACGGACTACGAGAAGATCTACCTGCACGCGGGACACCACGCCGGCTACTATCCCGGCGCGGAGAAGATTCATCTCAAGCTGATCTTTCGCACCACGGACGGACGCGTGCTCGGCGCGCAAGCGGTGGGATTGGCGGGTGTGGACAAGCGCATCGATGTGATCGCGATGGCGATCCAGAAAGGCGCGACCGTTTACGATCTGGAAGAAGCGGAGCTTTGCTACGCGCCGCAGTTCGGCTCGGCCAAAGACCCGATCAACTTCGCCGGTATGATCGCGGCCAATCATCTGCGCGGCGACGACCCGATCATCCATTGGCAAAGCCCGCAGCTCGCCAGCCTCGATTTGCTCGACGTGCGCGACCCGGATGAATTCGCCGCCGGCCACGCGCCGGGCGCGCGCAACCTCCCGCTCAACACGCTGCGCAGCAGGCTCGGCGAGTTGTCCAAGGAACGACCGCTGGCGGTCTATTGCGCCGTCGGTGCCCGCGGACACAACGCCGTGCGCCTCCTGCGCCAGCACGGCTTCGACGCCGCCAATCTCTCCGGCGGCTACACCACCTTTCGTCACATCACCGCCGCTGCACCGGGATGAAAACCGCCGCCAAACTCACCTGCGCTGCGCTCGGCTGCATCGGTCTCTCCGGTGCCGCGCTGTGGTGGTTTGCGGATCACCGTCGCGGCATCGCTTGGGCTGTCTCAGTCGTGCGCGGGCGATTTCCAGACGTGTCGCACTTGTCCCCGTCGTCTCTCGACGCCTGGCTGCGCGACACGCAACGACTGGCACCGCAACTCGTGGACGCGCGTTCGGCGGAGGAATTCGCGGTGAGTCATCTCCCCAGCGCCCGGCGCGTAGATCCTAAATCCACCGCCTCAGCCGCGCTGTCCGCTCTCGATCCCGAGCGTCCCATTGTCATCTACTGCTCAGCGGGCTATCGCGGCGCGACTCTCGCCCGCCGTCTCCAAGACGCCGGCCGCCGGGACGTATCGAATCTCGAAGGCGGCATCTTCGCCTGGGCCAACGCGGAACTTCCTCTCGAACAC
>JBBRXP010000134.1:0-16061 GCA_038238555.1 Chthoniobacterales bacterium
CCCTTCCCTTTTTCCTGGCGTAATCGATCATGCCGTAAAGCTGGGCGAGGTAACGGCCTTCGGTGATGCTTTGGGCGTAATCCACCACGGTCACGGTATCCAATGGACCGTCGAGGCCGACGAAACAGCCGACGCGATCGTTCCAAATCCAACGCATGTAGCCGTGCGTGTGCAGACCCTGAAAGCGATTGAACGCAGCCATCCAGCCTCCGGCCTTGGCGTAATCCGCATAGTTGCCCCAATAACTGGACGCCGTGGTTCCCCAAATTTCGTTGCCGCTCTCAAACGGAATGCCCTGTTTGCGGAGCGACTCTCTCGGATTTTCTTTCGTCCACGCCACCTGCCAGAGATCAAGATAAGGATCGATCTCCACGATGGCGTCCCGGGCCTTGGAACCCATCGTGCGTCATCGTGTGATTGCCGAGCGTCATGCCCTGCTCGACCGCCTTCTTCCACTCCTTCTCGAACTTCACATATTCCCCTTTCTTCGGCACGACGTAGAAGGTTGCCACCATGCCGCGCTTGACGAGTTCCGGCACGGCGACTTGCCAGTGACTCGGCCAGCCATCGTCAAACATGAGCAGGAAAGCGGCTTTCTTGTTTCCTTTCCATTTGGCGACGTGCGTTTCACCAAGCGCCGGAGCTGGTGCGGCATGCACCGGGGGAAAGATTGGAAAGATGCAAGCCAGCGTCAGTGCGCTGAGAGTGTGGGTGAGAACACGGATCGAGGAAAAAGAGGAATTCATTTTGGAGGGAAGGAAACGCTTTCCTTTGTAGCTCTGCCACTCACACAAACCAATCGGCGCGCTCGGGAAATGCGCTCTGGCAGTCCTATGCAAACGCCCGCGTCGGCGACGTCGGTTTCGGCGATGGACGGTCGAGCAGCCGCTTTACATCGCGAAGCAGTCCGGTCTGCGTCGTCAACTCGCGCGTCTGTCGCTGCTGCTCGCGGAGCAGCGGGTCTTGCACCGCGTTGATCGCCGCGCCGAGCGTGCGGAACTGCTCCGCGGGCGTCTTCTTCTTCAGCTCATCGAGACTGATTCCGAGCTTCTTGATCGTCTCGTCCGCCGAACCGCCTTGCAGCGACTTCGCCATCTTGCCGAACACCGGCCCGATATCCTCTGCCGACTTGCCCGCATTGGCGAACTCCTGCTGCAACACGACGAGATCGCCCACGGCGACGCCGGTGTTCGCGGAGAGATCGTTGAGCTGCCCGCCGACATCGAGCGCCTGTTTGAAATGGTCGAACCCGGCCGTCACCACGCCGGCCACCGCGCGGAGGGCGATGAACGCCGCCGCAAACTTGGCGATGCGCGAATGCAGCGCGAGCATCCGGCCGTTGATGCGCGCGAGCGCGCCGCTCAGGCGGCTGTCGTCGGCATCGAATACGGCGGTGGCTTTCGGCATGACCACCGCGCCGCGTCAACAACTGCCAATGAGATTTGAAGCTAAACCGAAACGCTCGCGGCTACGCTCAACGAAATTGGAGTAATATGTCCAAATCCACACCGACAGTCTCCAACGTCACAACGAGCGCGTAGCGAATGCTGTGGTTGTATCGTCCGTGCTGCGTTCGCAGTCGCCACCAGCCGTTCACAGGAAAAACGATGAGATGCTCCATTGCCACGAGCTGTGCGGCGGTGCCCGTCCAAGTGTCGGAGTGAAGCGAGCCGCGTCGGCGCAACTTGTCGCCGAGCACCCAGCCGTCGCTAACGTCCCCCGGCGATTCGTAGGCTTCTTTGTCCTCTTCCGAAATGGCGTCCGAGACCCGCGCGATGAAGTTCTTGAGCGATTTATCCGTCGGCGTTTGCGCTGCGAATCGCAAGTTGCAGCCTGCGAAGCGATATTTCGACGACACCATTCGCGAGCCGGGATTCGGTTCGACAAAGTAGGAGAGCGTGACACGCAGCCGCACATCCGTGTGGCTGTGAGCTTGCAGCAGGTCTTTCGGCCAAGGCATCCGATAGAGCATCATGTCCTTCGTCTTGATGTCGTCCTTCGTCTTCTCGAATGGCTAGAGCGCGTCCTGACAAATGAGCGTCGCCCGGCTGCGAGCGGAGGCCAATGCGCGAGCCAGCTCGGGAATTCCGTGGCCGTAGCGTTGGAGGATATGCTGCACGTCGCCTTTGATTTGCAGATTCGCACCGCGCTTCATTTCGTCGGTCCAGTCGGCGGAATGGATCATGAGTGCACGGACGGTCTCCGGCCAAAACGCCGGGTAGCTCGCCTGAACTTGCACCGCCAATCTGGCTGCGAGCGCGGTGGCGGCGCTAGTGGCCCAGAACGGGGCGAAAAGCCGCATCTGAATTCTGGAATGGGTGGAAAGCAGGCTAAGGCTGTCGTGTTCGTTGAGATTCCCCGTGGTATCGGCCGCGATGTTGCCGCCCTCGAAAACGACATCGGGCTTGAGTGGCCACTGTCGCGACTCAATCGACGTCCAGAGACAGGTGGTGGCGCTGTAAGGCGAGAGTCCGCCGCGGCGGGCGATGCGGATCGCGTCGGGCAGCAAGTTGCCGTTTTCGTCCGTCACGATGTCCTTGTCGGTATAGGCACCGACCGTGATGGCGTTCCACGATTGGGCCGGATCTCCGAAGGAAGTAAGCTGGTTCAGGCTGGGATACTGCGCGCTGTTTTCGAGCCACGTATTTCCTCCACTCACGCAGATGAGGCGTTTTACGTCGTCGTCCTCCATTGCCCCCGACGCGTGGCTGTCGAGGGCCGCAGACCACGCGCTAGGTTTGCCGCTTTCGGTGAAATTTTCTGCGTCGCTGGCGGTCACTGCGAGCGCGAAGACCCGCTTTCGCTGCGGCGCATTGTGTTCCGCGATGGACATGGCTGCTTGAGTGATTGGTCCGTAGTTCTCCGGTTCGTTCGCTCCGACGCGCGGCAGGATTTTTACGGATTCGAGAAGATGCGCGAGGGCCACCGGAGCGTCGCCCTCCAGCAATGGCGTGAGGTCGCCGTAGGCAGCGAGGCCGGCCATCGGTGTTCCGTGGCCTGTCGGATGATGGTCATCCTTTCCCCACTCCTCGCGCACGGTGTCTTGGTCGCTCTCCGCTAAAATGTCGGCCAGCAGCGGGTGCCCGCGGTTCACGCCAGTATCGAGGACGCAGACGGCGGGCGCATCATCCGCAGGAAGCTGGACGCGAGATAGAAGATTGGCGGCCCACTGCTGCTGCTCCGCGGGAGTTTGCTCGATGAAAAACTGCGCTGTGAGCGCGGGATGCCGTAGCTCGCTCACGAAGTTCAGAATTGCCGTCGCGGACGCGAGCGCACGGCGCGAGGTCTTGATGAGAAAGACGGTGTTTTCCCGAAGCACGAGCTTGTCGCGCCTGCGTTCCATCCCGAGGCGATCGGTTTCAGCCATCACTGCGTCTTCGTGGCGGGATCGTTCCGCTTCCGTGCTGACCCGGACCCACATTTCCCACCATGTCTCCACATCCATGCCCGGCAGCGGATGGCGCGAAGTCCAGAACGCCTCGATCGCTGCAATGCCGATGGACTCGATGTTTGCGATGAGCGACTCGTGGTCCAACTTCATCACCTGCCCAGCGCGCTTTCCCTTCGTGATTACGGTCCGGTGCTCGGCGGCATAATCTTCGATGTGTTTCGCGAGGAATGAGAGTTTGCCGTGCCGCACAAACACCGTGGCTATCGTCGTCGTTTCCTTGCTGCCGTCGGCGAGTGTGACCTCTTCCTGCCGCACATTTTGCAATGTCACTCCGGATTTCGGATCGAGGTCGAACGGCCTAACGGAGAGCGGATAGCCCGGCACTCCGCGGATTTCCAAAGGGATGCCAGCATCTTCTTTATAACGTTCAAGCTCCTGCAAGGTATGGAGTCGCTCCGATTCCACCTGTGCCGCACGCAGCTCGCCTCGCAACTTCTCCGCGTGTGCGCCGCGTTGGCGGGCGACGATGCTGAAAGCGCCTCCACCGCCGCTTCCTTTCGCCGTGTATGGCTGCTGCTTCGCCCTCCCCGAAAAATCAAGATGGCGCAGAGTTACTGGTGCTTCAGCGGGCATCGGAGTTACTGCGCATTCCGCCTATCCAAAAACAACCGCCGCTCACTGATGATTCGCAGCAATGCTTCCGTGGTGAGGCTTTTCTTGTCGTGGAGGAGCATGTCCTTGATCGCCTCCTCACACACCCGCGTGATTTCCGCGTAGCTCAACCCCTCTGCAGCCGCAGCGAGTTTCGCGTAGGCGAGACGTGGAGCCTTTTGACCGGCCAGTCGTTCACGGAGCGTGCGTTCGGCCAGCTCCACGTTCGGCATTCCGAGTTCGATCAGGTCGTCAAATCGGCGATATAGCGCACGGTCCAGGAGATGACCGTGATTCGTAGCGGCGATGAGCACGCTGTTGCCCCGGTGATTTTCCACGAAGACGAGGAAGCTGTTCAGCACGCGGCGCATTTCACCGACATCGTTTTCCGAGCCGCGCGCGATGCCGATGGAGTCGAACTCATCGAACAAATAGACGGCGCGAGTTTTTTCCACCGCATCGAAAATGAGCCTCAGCTTCGATGCCGTTTCGCCGAGATAGCGCGTCATCAAGCTCTCGAGCCGAACGATGAAAAGCGGCAATCCCAATTCCCCCGCGATGGCCGATGCCGCGAGCGTCTTGCCGCAGCCCGGCGGGCCTGTGAGCAGCAATGTCTGCCGCGGGCGCAGGCCGTGGGATTTCAGTTTGTCGAGGTGCCGCTGCTCATGGAGCACTCGGCGCACATGCGCGCCAGCGGCCTCATCCAATATGAGGTCGGAAAGCCGCGTCCCGGATTGCCGGACACTCAACAGGTCTGCCACTTCGCCTTGTGGCTGCGCGATGTGCAGCAGGTTTTCGCGAGCCGCGTGCTGCGTCTCCCGCTTCCGGCTCTTCTCCACGATGTCCCGGAGTTCCTTCGCGAGATCCGGGTGACCTTTGCGCGCCTCCGCTGCCGCCACTTGCAGCCCAACAGCAAAAAACCGCGAGTCGTCACCATCGGCGTGACTTTGGAGCAGAGCTTTTAGTTGAGCAGCACTGGCCATGAGATCGTGAAAGCAGTAGCGGGCGGTGCGCCAGCCGACAAGCGAAGGAAACAAAAGCTGCGGCGACGTCGGGGATTTTGGCCGCTGCCCTCGCGAGCAGTGGTTGCGGGGCCGGATTCGAACCGACGACCTCCAGCGCATGAGGCTGGCGAGCTGCCGCTGCTCTACTTCGCGATTTGCGGGCCGGTTACTTCCAGCCCGCTTGTCGGAGAGGGGCGTGTCAAAAGGAACTCCGCACGGCGCTGCATCTTCTTGCCCTGGATGTTGATGGCCGACTGGATGCGCCGGTCGTAGCTCTCCACGTTGGTGACGTATTTGACCGCGTCGCTGACGCCGAAAAGCGTCATCGGGAGTCGGCGGGTTTCTTTTTCTTTGCCGCTTCTTCTTCGCGCGCCTTTTGCGCCGCGACGCTTTTGTCGTGGTCGGATTCGCGCAGCGGCTCCCACTTCGCATACTGTTCGGGCGTGAGGATTTTTTTGACGGCGTCGTTGAAGGCCCTGTGCGAGGCCTGCGCCTGCCGGAGCGCTTCATCCGGCGGGAGCGTGCCGTTGCGCTTGCCTGCTTGAATCTCGCGAATCTGTTTGCCCGTCTTCCTCTGCGCGGCATCGTATTCCGCCTGCTGGTCCGCAGTAAGATTGAATGACTTGAGCAGCGCCTTCATTTCTTCGCTCCCCTGCGACGGGCCGCCGGGCTTCAGTGGAGGTTCGGCATCGGCTTGGCCGGCGAAGGCGCACGCGCACGCGAGGACGATCGCGATGGTTTTCAATTTCATTTTGCTTGCGGTGCTCACGCGCTGAAGCCGGGAATGCCCGCGGCTTTGCTCGACGCGAACTGATCAGCCTCCACGCCGAGGCGCTGGAGCAACTGCACGTAGAGATTGCAGAGCGGCGGATTTTTCTGCGGATCAAAGGCGAGGTGCTGGCCGTGCTTGAAGCCGCCGCCGGCGACGATGACCGGCATGTTCTTCGTGTCGTGGCTGCTGGCGTTGCCGAGGTTGCTGGCAAAGAGCACCGTCGTGTGGTCGAGCAATGTGCCGCCTTCCTCGCGGCTCTGGCGCAGCTCGCCCAGCAGGCTGGCGAGGAGTTTCATTTGCTCCAGTTCGATGATGCGAAGTTGCGCGAGCTTGTCCGGATCCTGGCCGTGGTGCGAAAGGTTGTGCCAGTCCACGGACACGCCTTCGATCGGCGGCACGAGGTTGTGGCCTTCGAGGTTCATCGTGATGAGGCGCGTCGAGTCCGTCTGCAACGCGAGCCGAATCAGGCTGAACATGGCGCGCGTCCGGCCCACCACGTCGGCGGGATTGGGGATGTCCACCGGCGGCTTGGCATCGACGACGGGCTTGGGCCGTTGCGCCCACTCCTCGCTCTTGTGAAGGCGCTTCTCCACCTCGCGCACGGAGGTGAAATACTGGTCGAGCTTCTCGCGGTCGCGCGGGCCAATCTCGCTCTGGAGTTTGCGGGCCTCGCCGAGCACCGTGTCCAGCACGCTCTCGCCCTGCTTGAGGCGCTGCATCTGGGTTTGCACTTCATCGGGGGTGCCGTTGATGAACAGCCGGCGGAACAGTTTTGCGGGCGAGTCGTCGGCGGGAATCATCACGCCGCTGCGACTATAGGAGAGTCCCTTGCCGCCTTTGCCAGAGGTTAGTTGCAGCGAGGTGAAGCGCGTGTCGGGGATGAGTTTTTCGAGCGCGAGTTGATCGAGCGAGATGGTGTTCTTGAAACTCGCGGCGGCGGGATGCGGCGCGGCGGTGAGGAACGAGGAGACGGACGAATGGCTGCCGTCCACTTCGGGATGCGACAGACCGGAGAAGATGGTGAAGTCATTGCGGAACTCCTCGATGACCTTGAGGTAAGGCGTCATCTCATAGTCCCGGCCGGTCTGCTTGGGAAAAAGGTTCTCCGCGTGCAGTCCGAGCGTGGCGTCAATGCAAAGCATTCTTCGCGGCGGACCGGCCTTCGCCTCGGCAGCGAAGACGCGCGGCAGCATGGCATCGAGCAGTGGCAACGTGAGCGTGACGCCGACGCCGCGCAGGAATTTCCGCCGTGAGATTTGATAGGTCTTCATTGGTTCTCTTACTTGTTAAGAAATAGTTCACTCTGCACCACCGCGTGAATCAATGACCGCAGCCCATATTGCTGCTCCCGGCACTTAACGACGATCAACTCCACCGCCGTCCGATCACGATATTCCAGGCCGTGGCCGGTCGCGTAAGTTACCAGCTTGCGGGCGAGCGCGCGGGCGAGCTGGTCTTCGTCTTCGAGCAGTAGTTGCTTAAAGTCGCGCAGGGTGGTGAATGCGCGGCCGTCCGGCAGCGTGTTGCTCGCGTCCACCGCCGGGCCTTCGCCATAGGTCACGCGCTTGCCGAAGACCACTTTGGTTAGCGGCTCCTTCGCGCCCAGCACGCGGTAATGCCCGCGCCAGCCGCCGATCGGATCGTAGTTCTCCAGCGCGAAGCCCGGTGGATCAATCTTCCGGTGACACGACGCGCAACCTTCCACCTGCCGGTGTTTTGCCAGTTGCTCGCGGATCGTCGTCGCGCCGCGAATGTCGGGCTCGACCGCGGGGACATTCGGCGGCGGCGGATTAGCCGGCTTGCCGAGGATATGATCGAGCACCCACACGCCGCGCAACACCGGCGACGATGCAGTGCCATTGGCGGTCACCTTCAACACGCTGGCGTGAGTCAGCACGCCACCGCGCTGTTGCTCGGGCTTGAGGCTGACTTTGCGAAACTCCACGCCCTGGACGCCGTCGATCCCGTAGTGCGCGGCGAGCCGCCCATTGAGCATGGTGAAATCCGAGTCCACAAAATTGAGCGCGCTCAGATCATTCCGGAGCAGTTCCTCGAAAAACAAATGCGTCTCGCGCAGCATGGACCATTGCAGGAATTCATCGAACTCCGGGTAAAGCTGCATGTCGGGACTGGTGAAAGTGAGGAGCCGCAGACTCAGCCACTGGCCGACGAAGTTCTCCGTGAACGCGGCCGCTCTCGGGTCTTTGAGCATCCGCTCGACTTGCGCGCGCAGCGCGGCGGGTTGCCGGAGCTTGCCCTGTCGCGCTAAGTCGAACAGCTCTTCATCCGGCATCGAGCTCCACAGGAAGTAAGACAGCCGCGACGCCACTGCGAAGTCGTCCAGCCGGCCCGGCGATTCTTTGAGGTAAAGAAATTGCGGCGCGCACAACGCGGCCTTCAGCCCGGCGCGGAGCGCCTGTTCGAAGGGCCGGCCTTGATCCAGTTCCGCTCGCACCAGCGCGAGGTAAGGCTGCAAGCCCGCGTCGTCCATCGGCCGGCGCAAGGCGAGCGGCACGAAGCGGCGCAGAATCTTCTCCGCATCGGCGAAGGTGCCGCGCGAAACATCCACGTCGCCGAGCAAACGCCGGTGACCTTCCGGCGGCCAGGACTCGACGAGCGGCCCCTCGACCTCGACCCATTGCACACCCAGGCCCGGCCCCTTGTAATTCTTTACCTTGTCAGCCCAGACTCCGACGTGCGTGGTGCCGACCGGCTTCAACCGGATCGTATCGCCGCGCGCATCGAGCCGCTCCACGATCTCGATCACCTGCGGCTCATCCACCGGCACTTCATGGAAGCCCGCGATGCGCGAGATGCCGCCGCCGAGGCCCGCGCCGAAAAAGCCGGCCTCGACCGAGAGTGTCATCGGCTGGCCGCCCGTCTGGACGCCGAACGCCGAAATGCGGAAGCGATACCGGCCGGGCACGGGCGCTTTGAACTGGCTCAGGATCGTCGGCGAATAATCCGAGCGGAACCAAACGGCGGCCTGCTTCTCCTCGTCGAACAAGACCGCATTCCGGTAATATTTCGGCACCGAATCTATAAATGGATACCGCTTGCGCCGCGTCTCGGGCCGCGGGCCGGTGACGATGGCGGCATCGAGCGCAGTGTCCGCCGCTTCGAGATACCGCTCCATCAGCACCGGCGAGAGCTGCAACGCCGCGCCCACATTGTCGAAGCCGGACGCGGACGAATCCTCCGGCAGCGACTCCTTCACGTCCACCTCGATGCCGAGCAGGTTGCGGAGAGTGTTCTGATATTCCGCGCGGTTCAGCCGGCGCAGCACCGTGCGGCCATCCACCTTGCGCCGCGCGTCCACCGCGCCGTCCAAAGAAGCAGCGAGGCTCGCGAGAATTTCTTCCTTCGCCGCGGGTTCGGGCCGTGGCTTTTTCTTCGGCGGCATCTCGCCCGACGCGATGAGCTCGTGAACCTTCGCCCACGCGGCGAACGTCGCCGGTTCCGCGAGATCGAATTTGAGAGTAGTCAAATCGAGGCCGCCCTTCTTCGTCTCCGCATCGTGGCAGTCGAAGCAATGCTCCTCGAGGAACGCGCGGGCCGGTTCGGCGGCGGAGATGTGAAGCGCGCCAAACGCGAGCAGTGCGATCACAAAAACGACGCCTCGCAGAGTTCTCCCGCGGCGTTCAGTTGCCCCACGCTGTTGTTCTTGATGATTCATGGTCGGAGCCGTCACGCAATGAGCTCCTGCACCACTCGGGCCGCCTCCACGCCGGTGATGGTTTCCTCGCGGCCCTCGTTTTCATAGATGAGCTTGTCGTGGTGGAGACCGAGTAGATGCAATAACGTGGCGTGCAGGTCGGCGACGCGCACGGGATTCTCCGCCGCGCGATAGCCAAACTCATCGGTCGAGCCATAGATCGTGCCGGCCTTCACGCCACCGCCGGCCATCCAGAACGTGAAGCCAAATGGATTGTGATCGCGCCCGTCGCTGCCCTCGACCACCGGCAGCCGGCCGAATTCGCCGGTCCACACCACGAGCGTTTCGTTCAGCAGGCCGCGGCTCTTGAGATCCTTGAGCAGCCCGGCGATCGGCTGGTCGGTCGAGGCGCAGACGCGGGTCAGGCCATTGCGCAATCCGCTGTGATGATCCCAGTCGTTGCGCATCACGTGGACGAAGCGCACTCCCGCCTCGACCAATCGCCGCGCGAGCAGACAACGGCGGCCAAACGGTTCCGTCGTGTCGTTGTCGAGCCCGTAGAGTTTTCGCGTGGCGGGCGACTCGCCCGCAAGGTCCAACTGCTTGACCACCTCGAGTTGCATCCGTGCCGCGAGCTCGAAGTTTTGAATGCGCGCATCGAGTTCTGAGATTCCGGCGCGCGTGGCCTGATGGCGCTGGTTGAGTGCCTGCGTGAGGCGTAGAAACTCGGCGGGGTTGTGATCCGCGACCGGTGAGTTCTTCGGCGGATTTAGGTAGAAGAAAGGATCGCCCTCGCCGGTGTTCATCGGCGTGCCTTGATACAACGCGGGCAGCCATCCGGAGGACGTCGCGTTGCGCACCCGCTCCCGCGGACCTTCGGGCATCGCGACGTAAGCGGGCAGATTCGCGTTCTCGGTGCCGAGGCCGTAGGTGATCCAATTGCCCATCGTCGGGAAGCCCGAGATCGGGCGACCGGTGTGCATCATCAGCAATGCCTCGCCGTGATCGATGCGCGTGCTGACCCCGGAGCGGACCACCGCGAGGTTGTCCACCACGGTCGAGAGATGCGGAAACAACTCGGACACATCGAGTCCCGACTGCCCGTATTTTTGAAACTTAAACGGGCTGGCCATGACCTTCGCCGTGCTATGCACGTCGCGCTGTTCGACGCTGAAAGGAACCGTCTGCCCGTCGTATTTCGCGAGCAGCGGCTTGGGGTCGAACAAGTCAATGTGGCTCGGCCCGCCGCCCATGTAGAGGAAGATGACGTTGCGCGCGCGAACCGGGAAGTGCGGCTGCTTCGGGAGAAGATTGAGCGCCGGGCGTGCCGCTGCATTCGCGCCGGCCTGGCCGAGCAACCACGAGAGCGCGATGCCGCCGAGGCCGCCCGCGGACTTGCGCAACATCTCGCGGCGGCTCAGCACGTCATGCGATGCGTAGCGACCGGAGCAGGGGAAAAGTTTTGGGATGGATGGATTCATGGAGTGGCGGAGCGATGGAGATCGGAGTTCTGCAAAGGGTGTCTTGCCAGCGTGGCAGCCGCGTAATACCGTGGGCACATGAAGACGCTTTCCGTGAAACTTCCCGAACCGCTGGCGAAATGGCTGGTGGGTGAACCCAAACAACCTCGCCGCTCGCGTTCGGAGATCGTGCGCGAGGCGCTGGAACTGAAACGCAATGGGAAAGCGAAAAAGAAGCGGGGGACGATGGCCGAGGCGATGGCCGACCTGCGCGGCACCATCAGCGGGCCAAGGGATCTCTCGACCAACCCAAGATACTTTGAAGGCTCCGGAGAATGAGCCGACCAGATTGACTGCAACCGATCGCGTTTTAACGCTGCCACCCCATCATTTTCAATCCGCATGAAAACACTCTCTGTAAAACTCCCCGAACCGCTGGCTAGATGGCTGGCCGGTGAAGCCAAACTCACGCGCCGCTCCCGCTCGGACATCGTGCGCGAAGCGATCGAGCATCGACGGAATGGATACGTGAATGGAACCAAGGGCGCGAAGAAGCCGCAGAACATGGCGGAAGCGCTCGATTCGTTGGGCGGAACTTTCCGCGGGCCGAAAGATCTGTCCACCAATCCCAAATACTTGGAAGGATATGGCGAATGAGAGAAGTGATCGTCGTCGATGCCGGGCCAATCGTCGGCCATTACTGCGAAGACGACCAACATCACGGTTGGGAGCGCGCGCAAATGTCGCGTCTCTCCTTCCCGCTCATCACCTGCGAGTCCGTGCTGTCGGAGGCGGGCTTTCTCCTCGCTCGCTACGACGTCGATCCGATCCGCGTCGTGGAGGCGGTGCGTTCGGGTTTTTTGAAAGTGGATTTTGAAATCAGCAACGAAGCGCCTGCGCTCGAAACCTTGATGAAGCGCTACGCCGACACGCCGATGTCGCTGGCCGATGCCTGCCTGGTGCGGCTCTCCGAGCTGCACAAGGACTGCCGCGTCTTCACGCTCGATCGGCATTTCAAGACCTACCGGCGCTACGGCCGTTCGGTCATTCCGCGGCTCAGTCCGTGGTGAGCGGCTGCGTGACGGCGGTTCAATCCACATAGAGGAACTCGCTCGCCGCGAGCAGGGCGTGGGTGATGGTGCGCCAGGTGGCGCGCTCGGTGTCGGGGCTGGTCTTCGTTAGCAACTCGGCGAAGAGCGTATGTTCATCGGCGCGCGGCGCGCGTCCGTAGGCGAGCAGGTAGGCGCGTTGCAGCCGCTCCGCGTTCGTCCCGCCGTCGGCGAGGATGCGCGCGGCGAAGGCGTCCGCGCATTCGAGCACGAAGGGATGATTCATCAATGCGAGCGCTTGCGGGGCGATGGCGGAGTCGTTGCGCTTGGGCCAGTTGGTGTCCATCGAGGGCGCGTCGAAGAGCGTGAGAAAGGTCGGGAGCTGCGAGCGGCGGGTGCTCAGATAAACGCTGCGGCGATACCGGCCCCCATCGTCCGCGGGCACGTCGAAGGAACCGTCATCACACGCCTCGGTCGCGATCGAGATGCCGAACATTTTCCGGTCAAGCAAGCCGCTCACGTCGAGCATCGCATCGCGGATGGCCTCGGCTTCGAGCCGGCGGCGGGGGAAGCTGGCGAGCAGAGCGGAGGGGTCGCCGCTCATCTGTTGATAAGTGGTCGAATTCAGGATGAGCCGGTGGATGTGTTTGATCGACCAGCCCGACTCGACGAACTCCCGCGCGAGCCAGTCGAGCAACTCCGGGTGCGACGGCTTCGCGCCGCGCGTGCCGAAATCATCCGGCGTCGCGACGAGGCCGGTGCCGAAGTGATATTGCCAGATGCGGTTCACCATCACGCGCGCGGTAAGCGGATGATCGGGCCGCGTGATCCACTCGGCGAAAGCGAGGCGGCGTCCAGTCGTCTGCCGCGTGGCGTCCGCAGTGGGTGGTTGCCACGGCGCGTCGGACCGGTCGAGTGTTTGCAAAATCCCGGGCGGCACTTCTTGCGCGGGCTTTTTGAATTCGCCGCGGATGAGCAGCCGCGCCGGTGTGGGATCGGCCGAGACATCCCACAGCGCCCAGATGACTTCGCCGACATTCTGCCCTTCCACCGCGAGCGCCTTCTGCTGGCGCTGATTTTCTTTCTGCTCCGGGATAATGTCCGGAAAGATTTTCTTCAATCGTTCGGGGCCGAGATTGAAATGCTTCGCCGCGGCATAGACGGCGGCCTTCTCTTCCTTCGTGCGCTGCCGTTCCTCGCGCGTGAGCGCCTTCTCAATCAACGCGCGGTCGAGGTTCGCGGGCAGTTCATCCAGATGCTCGCCGACGTAGCGGTCGCGATACTTGTTCGGGATGCCGTTCTCCTTTTGATACGACAGCTCCATGTTCCGCCGGCCCAAGTCCTCTATGTGCCGGGCAAACGCCTCGCGGCCCGCGCGATCGGCGAGAGGAATGGCCCGCACCGGCCCGGCGCTGAACTGGTTCACCATGCCGGGAATCCATTTCTCCGGATCGTAGGCCGGCTGGAAAATCGCGATCATCTGATAGTATTCCCGCTGCGTGATGGGGTCGTATTTGTGGTCATGGCAGCGCACGCAATTCATCGTGAGACCGAGCAGCGCCTTGGTCGCGACCTCGACGGCGGTCTGCTGCGTGGCGAACCGTTTCTCCTCCTGCGTGATGGGCTGGTTGTCCGTGCCGTCGGGCGGGCAGCGGAGAAAGCCCGTGGCGGTTAGCTTGGCGATGGTGTCGTCGTCGAAACGATCGGCGTCGCGCCAGTGAGTGAGTTCATCGCCGGCGAGTTGCTCGCGCACAAACTGATCGTAAGGCTTGTCGTCGTTGAACGCGCGGATGACCCAGTCGCGATAACGCCAAAATCCCGGCCGCACCGCGTCCCCGATGAGCAGGCTCGACTCCGCCCAGCCGGCGACATCGAGCCAGTGGCGGCCCCAGCGTTCGCCATAGTGCGGCGATGCGAGCAGATGATCGACGACCTTTTCGAAAGCCTGCGGGTCTTTGCTGCTGACGAAGGCTTCGATCTCCTCGGGCTTCGGCGGCAGTCCGATGAGATTGAAATAAACGCGCCGAATCAACGTGCGGCGGTCGGCATCGGGACTGAACGAGAGTTGGTTCGCGTCGAGTTTCGCGAGGACGAAACGATCCACTGGCGAACGCACGCGCGCGCTGTCCTTCACTTCAGGCAACGCGGGACGCACGGGCGGTTGAAACGACCAAAGTTTCTTCGCGCGATCATGCACCGCGGAAGTAGCCTGCGCCTTCAGCGTCGCCGCATCGGGAAACTCCGAACTGTCGATCCATTGCGCGATGATTTGCAGCTCCTCATACGTGATCTTCTCCGCGTCCTTCGGCGGCATCTCCTTGTCCCTGATCTGCTGGAAGAGCACGCTGTCGCGGCTCCGGCCCGGCACGATCACCTCGCCTTCCTTCCCGCCCTTGAGCGCGCCCGCGAGCGTGGTGAGATCGAGCCCGCCCTTGGTCTTCTCCTCGCCGTGACACTTGAGACATTTCTCCTGGAGGATCGGCAGCACCTGATGGCCATACACTTCCCCAGCCGGACGTCCGGCGGCGACAGCCGCGCGCGCGGCGAAGAACGCGGCGGCGATCATCGAAATGGCTCGGAGCGTTTTCATTTCGTTCGGAACGGCCGGCTTTGCACGACGAGCAGCACGAGATCTTGCAGACCGTTGCCTTTGGTTTTGGAGTCGGCGACGATGCGATCAATGTGCGGACGGTCTGCGGTTTCGAGCGTGCGGCCCATCGAGTAGGCGAGCAGCTTCTCGGTCAGGCAATGCGCGAACTGATCCTCGCGCGCGGCGAGGATTTTTTTGAAGCCGACGATGTCCGCGAATTCCTGTCCGTCCGGGAGCTGCCCGGATGGATCTACTGGCAGAGCACTGGTGTCGCGGGCGCGGCCGTAGCGCGTGCGCCACGCGCCGATGGGATCGAAGCTCTCCAGCGCAAAACCCAGCGGGTCGATCTTGTGATGGCACTCGTTGCACGTCGCGATCTCGCGGTGCTTTTTCAATTGCTCGCGGATGGTCGTCGCGCCGCGGATGTCGGGTTCGAGCGGCTTCACATCCGGGGGTGGCGGAGGCGGCCGCTTGCCGAGGAGATTTTCCGAAACCCAGATGCCGCGAATCACCGGCGAGGTGTCGATGCCATTGGCGCTGACCGTCAGCACACTCGCCTGCCCGAGCAAGCCGCCGCGATGCGGATCCGTCAGCGTGACCTGCCTAAACTCCATGCCCTTCACGCCCGCGATGCCGTAAAGCCGCGCGAGGCTGCTGTTCACGAAGGTGAAATCGGCGTTGAGGAAATTTGCGATCGGGAGGTTCTCGGTCAGCACGCGCTGGAAAAACATTTGCGTCTCGCGGCGCATCGCGGGTTCGAGATTGTCCACGTAGTAATTGCGATGCTCCTTCGGACTCGGCGGCATGGAGCCGAGCTTGTAAAGCGCGAGCCAGCGCGCGGTGAAATTTTCCGTGAACGCCCGCGCCCTTGGATCGGCCAGCATTCGCCGCGTCTGCGCGGTCAGGGTTTCCAGCTTGTGCAATTCGGTCTTCGCTGCGAGCGCGAGCAATGGCTCGTCCGGCAGTGATGACCACAGGAAATAGCTCAGCCGCGACGCCAGCGCGTAGTCGTCGAGTGCGCCGGGATTTTCCTGGAGGTAGAGAAAGTTTGGCGAACAGAGCACCGCTTGGAAACCCGCTTTGAGCGCGGCCAGCGGCGCATCGCCCGCGGCACGTCGGCGCTGCACGAAATCCGTGAGCACCTTGAGTTCATCGTCCGCGACTGGCCGGCGAAACGCGCGCGACGCAAACCGGCGCAGGATCGCTTGCGCGTTGTCCATCGTCGGCGCGAGGCTGCCGAAGAGCGCCTCGTGACTCCGGGTGGGCCACCGTTCGTTGATCGGCCCTTCGAGTTGGATTTCAAACACGCGCACGCGCGGCCCCTGATATTCCGCGTAGAACTGCGACCAGCCTGCCGCCGAATATTTTTTGGTGCCGTGGTTGGGGGTGCCGTAGTTGGCGAGATATTTCGGAAACGTAGTCGGATACCGCGCCACCAACTCCTCGCGGATCTGCTTCACACCGGCCGGCCCGTTCGGAAACGTGAGCC
>JBBRXP010000135.1:0-15845 GCA_038238555.1 Chthoniobacterales bacterium
CCAGGGATTTCCCGGCGTCCCGCCCATCTCATTCGACCTGTTAGATCACATCCGCAAACGCGCCTTCCGTCCAAGTTGGAAGTGAAGACACCAAGGTTGGCATAAGAAAGACGTAGCTGAGACCACGAAGCCTGAAAATAGGATGCGGAAGTAAACGCCGAGGATCGCTCCGTCAAGAACCGCCCCATAACAACGATTGCCGGTAAGGCCACAAGGTCGGCACCAAAATGTTTCCCGGGATCCCGGTGTCGAGGATCAATCGGGCCATTATTAGCGAAGCATCGGACTTACGGCGTGTTTGCAGTGCGTCGGGGCGAAGCGCCCGTCAATAAGTGCATAACAAGCTTTAGGTGCGCATGGCTCAGGAAACCTTGCGCGGCGCTCCATAGACTTCTTTTTTTCCGTAAGCGCCGAAGTAATAGTAGCCAGCGTTGGCGGCGAGGCGGTTCATGACCACGCCGTCTGGACGGCACCCTATTTCGCTAAGGAGATGGGTGGCGCGTTTGCTTGCTGGGCCCGGAGTCTTGGCGGCATAGACGGCCAGGCAGATGGTGTCGGCAAGACGCGCGATGGTGAGTGTGTCGCTGACTGCCAGGACAGGAGCCGTGTCGATCACTACGCGATCGAAATGCAGGAGCGCCTCCTCGAGTACACCACGGAAGCCAGTCTCGGATAGGATTTCGGAGGGATGCTGCGTCCGTGAACCGGCGGTAACGACCATTAGCCCATCGACCGGCCCCTCCAGCAGCACCTCCTCGAGCTTCGCCTTTCCGAGTAACACATCGGTAAGTCCCGGTTTGATGATTTGGCCGAACACCGTTTCCGAGACACTCGGCTTGCGGAGGTCTGCGTCGATAAGGAGCGTCTTGCATCCGCTCTGCGCGAGCACTATGGCGGTGCTGCAACTGATAAAGGTCTTGCCTTCTCCAGGCACAGCACTGGTGACAAGCAAGGTGCGGCGCTCGGATCCCCGATCGAGGAGGTTCACCGCGGCGCGCAGGGAACGGAAGGCTTCGGTAATGCTGGAGTGGCGCTCGTTAACCACCTCGAGTTCGCCTGGCTTTCTGCGGCGCTCGCGCTCGGGCACGGCGCAAAGCACGGGCAGGTTGAGAGTCTTTTCCGCGTAATCCACTGTGCGCATGCCGCTGAATAAGAAGTTAGCGCCGATGGCCAGCGCCAGGCCCAGGATAAGTCCGCCCGCGGCGGAGGAGATAACGATCTGCTGTTTTTTTGGCCGCACCGGAATGCCGGACGTGACTGCGGGTTCCACTAGCTTCACCGGGCTTTCGTCGAGCCCCTTGGTAAGGTCTGTTTCTTTCATGCTCTTCAGCACGGATTCAAAGAGGGATTGGTCTGCTTTGGACTCGTTGAGCAGCACATTGTAATCGACCGCTTTCTGATCCAGATCGAAGCGGAGTTTCTCCTGTTCGGCGACTTCCTTCGCGAGTTTGTCTTCGGTCTCCTTTGCCCGGTTATACGCGGCCTCCACCGCGGTCCCGGCACTGCGCAATACTTCCCGCAGTCGTGCGCGGAAGTTATCCAGCTCTGCCACCGCGATGATATGGCGGTAGTGCTTTGCTTTGTAACGCAATTGGATCACCGCCAGATCGGCTTCTTTCTGAGCGACGGCTCCGCTCATCTGACTTACTGCGGGAATGGAGGCCACGGAGGGTATTTCCATGAGTTCATCGGGGTGGTCTCCGAGTTGGCGAACTCTCGCAAAGTCGGACTCGATGCGGGTTCTGTCCTCTTTGGCGTGGCTCAATTGCTCATTGAGTGACTTAAGCCGCGTGCCTACCAGATCCTGCTTGTCGTCCAGGAAGGCGGCATCGTGTTCCGTCCGATATTCCTGCAAGGCTTGCTCGGATTTTCGCACCTTGTCCCGGAGACGATCGGCTTCTTCCAGCAGGAACTGATGGGCCATGCGAGTGGTGCTACTGCGTTGTTCGAGGCCGAAGCGAATGAATTCGTTGGCCACGCTGTTGGCGAGGAAACGCGCCATCTCGGGATCGCGATGCTCGGCAACCACGTCGATCAAGCGCGTGCCATTTCGCAGAGTCGCCTTTACCCTTCCGGCGAGATAACCCGCTGCTGCTTCCTTCGAGGGAGAGGAACCATCCGGTCTGCGCGGGATGAATTGAGGGTTCTCGTTGAGATTCAGGCTTTCGATAACTCGTTGATAGAGTGTCCGGCTCTGGATGCTTTCGACCATGGTCTTCATCATGTCGATGTAACGCAGGTCCGCCGTATTGACTCCCTGCACGCCTGGGATGAGCATGAGCCGTTGCTGCTCGATGAGCATGACGGCGGTGGACTGATAGATGGGGATGGCGCGAGTAACGTAGGCGACGGCGCCGGCCAGGGTGAGGACAAAGACGAGCACTACAAGCCACAGCCGCTCGCGGACGGCGAAGTAATAAGGCCGCCAATCGAAGGACTCACTCTTGTCGCCCAGCAGAGCGTCAAGGTCTGGGTTACGTTTCATGTCGAAGCTGGAACCTGTTTGCAAAACCCGCCATCAAGCAGCCGGAAAGGCTGTGGTATGCCAGCCCAGGGTAACGCCTTGGGTTGTCGGCAATCAATGGATCGCGCGGGCTTTGGGTAGGTAAGAAGGGGAAACATCAAAAGAAGCTCTCGTCCACGATGATCGTATCGCCGGCCTGCACCACAAAGCCGTGGCTATTGCCATCCTTGGCCATCTTCCTTGCATCGAGCTTTATCTTTCTTTCCCCGCTCTTTTCCTTGCGAGTCACGGCCACCGCCGAAGTCTTGGCGGTGCGGGTGAAGCCTCCGGCGAGACCGATGGCTTCCAGTAGCGTCATGTTACGCTCCAGAGGAGTCTCGTAGATGCCGGGGCGGAGCACCTGACCTAGGACGGTGAAGTATTGCTTCGAGTGCTCGACGATCGCGAGGGATACTTGCGGATCGACAAGGTAATCGGCTTGCAGTTTCTTTCGGATCAATTCTTGAGCCTGAAAGCCCGTCAATCCTCCGAGATTCACCTGACCGAGCATCGGAAAAGTAATGGTGCCATCGGCGCCGAGCCGCGCGGGTGTGGTAAGATCGGGCTCCTGGTAAACGGTGATCTGCACGACATCGCTCGGGCGCAATACCACTGCGCCGGAAGCTGAAGGAAACACCGTTGCGCCGGCCGCAAACTCGCGCGGAGCCGGGGCTGGAGTAGCGGGGATCGGGGTGGCAACACCGAGGGGCACCGCCCGCGAGCGCAGGGGTTCCGAAGCGTCTGCGCCGTTGCGCTGGAGCGGCTGGGTCTGGCGAAAGGGAGCGGAAGGTGGTGCGTCTGCACCGCGCAGTGCGAGGGATAAGTAACCGCAGCATAGTGCAACAAGAGCGGCGGGATTGTTTCTGGTCATAACTTGAAGTAACAGCGATGGAAGCTTCTTAAGCGTGTTTGTAGCCACAGGGACCGGCGGGCGAGGCCGCCCGCGCTCCACAGGTGAGGCGCAGGCTGCAGCGCTGACGGCCTCGTCCCGTTCGATCCTGGACTGGCATATTGCAATCTTTCAGGCTGCTTAATGGCGGTTTTACAAACACGCTCAAAAAGAATAACCCAATCCCAGCGATACTTGGGATTGATCGTAACCAATGGACGCGTTGGAGCCATCGGCTATCCGTGTGAAGAACCGGTAGGAGAGGAAAGCATTCATGTGGCGGAAAACCTGCCAGCCTACGGAGGTTTGCACAAATAAAACTTCGGAATCCCGCGACGACGCACCGTTGCCGCCCGTAGAGCTGGCCAATTCCGCTCCGCCCGCGAGATTGAGCACCATGCGGTAAGGCAACCGTTGGGTAACGCCGAAGGTCGCGCCGTAAGTATTGAGATTTTCGCCGCCGGCGCTCCCGCTGTCGAGCTGGACTTGGGAATAGAGGAAGAGATGAAGCTGGGTGTTATCGGACACATGGTGCTGCAGACCGATTTCGCCCGATGGGGTGACCACGGTGCCGTTGGTCGCGCGCTGCCGCAGATCGGCTCCGAGGGAACCCGACACGGAGAGCTTGCCGGTGAGTTGCCAGTTCACGCGCAATCGCGCGGAGTTATATCGCTCGCTCTCGGAGCTATCGCCGGAGCGCAGGCCCCCTCCTGCCGAAAAGCCGACGCGAAACTTCGGCGTTACCAGATAGTCCACGTGAAGGTTGGCATCTTCTTGTTCCGCGCTCCCTTGGATGGCAGTATCCGAGTGGTAGATATTTCCATCGACGCCCCAGCTCACGTTATCGGTAAGTCTGTGGTTGGCTGAGACGCGGAAAGCCACCGTGGTAGTCTGCTGCGGGGAGCCGCGCAGGTAATTTTCCTCGATGCCATCGCGCAGTTCGAAGGTGCTGATGACCGATGTGCGCCCTCCGGGCTGCCACCGTGCTGTTAGTTCGAGCTCCTGGTTATGCCCATTCTGCTGATGGAACTTTTCGTACAGATCGTAAGCGATCCCATAGTGGCTGGTAAGGTAAAACTTTGCCTCCGGGAAGCCATAGTCGAAAGCGACGGCGCCGCCCGCGGAGTAGATTGTATCGCCGCCACCACCGCGCATTCGCAATACGTTACTATCGTAGATGACGCCCGCATTCAATTGCGGGTGAATGTGCCAGCGCCTCTGTTGCCGCAGGCTGAACTGAGCGACTTCGGCAAATTCTTGCTCGAGTCCTGCTTGAGCATCCGCAGCCGCCCCCGAAGACGGCGCGACTGGAGCGATGGCAGGCACGAGGGGAATCACGGAGCGGCGAGCCAGATCGCGCACCGTATCGGAGGTCGCTGTGATCTGTGCATTGGCTCGAGAACCCGCGGCGAGAGCCAGCAGCAAGGGGATTCCAAAGAATTTCGATCCGGTTTTGCTCACAATGTCAGCGCTCGCTGGTGGAAACCGATCGTTTTGAAAGGAACCCCGACAAAGCTACCGCACATGGTCGCGGGGCTTCCCACAACCCGCTTTGTGCTGATTCATTGGTGTCAAACCCATCCGTAAGTTTGTAGTAACCCGAGAGAACTCATCCAATAGGGCACCGGATAGGGCGATGCAATGGGCTTTTTCAGTCCCAAGATGAGGGCGAGGGTCGTCTATCAAGCTCTTCCTTTCCAAGGCGCCGGACACTCCGATATATCTCATCGTCTCAATGCGAAATTCCTTTCGGACATGGTTGTGTGCCGTCTTGCTTGCCATTGGTGTGCTCTTCTTCGCGGGGGGGCCGGCGGTGGGAAGCCACGGCATCCTCTACGCCGCGACTGGACTCTTGCTGCTTGTATTCCGGCCAATCTCCGGCGTTCCCCGATCGCTCGCCATCGCATCCTTGGTCTTGTTCCTGGCTTGCGCGCTGGCCTTCCTTCCGAATTCGCTCTTTGGCGTTCCGGCCTGGCGGCAGATGATCGAGAGCCACGGGCAGGTGCATCTCGGCCCCCTGGTGACGCCACAGCCGTGGCATACGCTGGCAGGCCTGGGAGTATTGGCGCCTGCGCTGGCGTTCTATCTCTTCCTTCTTACTCAACCGGTGAGCGATGAGCGGATGCCTGCGATCGCGCGCTTATTCACGATCGGCATCGGCTTTTATGCGGGGGCAGCCATCCTCTGCGCTCACACTGGGTGGCACTATCCATGGGCGTTCGATGCGAAGACTTTTGGGTTTCTAGCCAGCAAAAATCATACGGGCACCGTCCTCGTACTCGGGGCCTTGGTGGGGTTCGGTTCGCTGTGGCATGATCTGGCGGCGGGCCGCGTTTTTCTCGCGGTGCCCGTGGCAGGGAGCTTGGGGGCGATCGCCGCCGCGGTCTTCGGGTACTGCGACTCGCGCGGCAGCGCGCTCCTTCTGCCAGTGGGGCTCGTGGTGTGGTTTGGCGGATTGCTGCGCTCGCGCATGGATCGGCGGGTGATGATTTCCGCGGCGGCCATCATCCTGGTTACCCTTCTGTTATTCTTCACGTCATCGACTCCGGCCAGAGAGAGACTGGCCGCTTTAGCCGGCAGAGTGGCACGGGAACCCGCGTCTGACGGAGATAGCACCGCGCTGATGTTACCCAAGGCTGCACCGAAAGAGAATGTGGAGGCATCCCTGGATTTTCGGATGCTTATTTACCGCGATACCATGGAAATGTTGCGCGAGGCTCCCTGGACTGGAGTGGGGCTGGGTAATTTCCGTTACATTTTTCCGCAGTTCCGAAAGTTATCGCGCACGGAATCGCAATGCCTGCACCCGGAGAGCAGCTTTCTGCAATTGGCCGCGGAGGCAGGCATCCCGGCGCTGCTCGCCGCCATGGCGCTTGTCGGGATAAGTTTCTCACGGCTGTGGAAGCGCACCGATCGCAGCGTCTGGCCGTTGCACTGGGCGCTGGCTGTGGCCGTGCTGATGGGAATCACTCACTGCCTCTTCGATGTGCCGGGAAGCCGGATCGGAAGCCTTTGGCCCGCGCTGTTACTCGCGGCGGCGGCATTTGGAGATGGCTCCCTGCGCGGTGCCGCGCGCGAGGCTTCCATGTTACAAGTTATTGTCTTTGCAGCACTCGGCGCCGGGCTTCTTACCGGTGGCATGTTACTTATCAGCGCCGAATGGAGGGGGGGCGCCTTGCCCGGGCCGGCCGGTGCATTTCGGGTGAAACAGGAAGTGTATCGGCTTTACCAGGATAACAAGATCGAGGAAGCAATCGCCGAGGTCAGCGCGGCGTTGCGAGTTACACCCCTGGACCCAGACTTATACTTTCTCCGCGGAGCTTTGGAACTTCGCTTCGCGGATACCGAGGCATTGGTGGATGATCTCTTTGCCACCGAACGAAGCCTCGAACCTGCCTGGGCGCTCAACCCGCTCAGAGAGGGCGTGCAATGGCTGGCCGTGGATGAAAATCGGGCGATGTCGCTCTTTGCCGAAGCCATCGCGCGGGCGGATCGGATGCCGCCGTCCTCGCAATACCGGTCGCCTTTGGAGGTATTTCTCCGGGTGCTCGATGTTACTCCGGGTAACTCAAAGCTCTTTCCGAGACTTATCTCGCTGGTCAAGGACCGGCCGGCACTTATCCTGGAATGGCTGCGACGCTCTCCGGACTCCGCGGTAACGGAAGCGATTCAGACGATCCTATCTCCCGACCCAAGTCTGGAGAATTGGAACGAGCGGGAGCGGCTGCAACTGTTTCGGCGCTGGTTTCGTTCCGGCGATCGCGCTGCATTGATGCTCGCGTTGGAGGGTAACTCAACGTGGCGTGATGCGGCTTGGCCCATCCGAGCCGGGATAATGGCCCGCACCTCTCATCTTAAGGAGGCTTGCGAGATGGTGGCCGAGCGAATGAAACTCTCCCTTGAGCTCCCGCCGGTGCCTCCCACCGAGTCGCACACCGATCTTGCAGTGCTTCGTTCCCGACACGAGGAACAAGGGACCGCACTTGCGGCGGAAAGACTGATGGAAGGTTACTTGCGTGAGTCGAATCCCACCGCGGCACTGCGCGTTGCCGACGAGGCGGTCGCCCGTAAAACCGTGTCGCCCCACTTATCGCAACTAACCGCCATAGCCGCGGGGCAAAGTAACTCATGGGACCGCGCGTGGCGCGCCTTGGGGCAGTATGTGCAGCAGGTGGATGCCGCCTTGGTTCCCGAGTAACTCAAAAGGGACTTCCTTGTGCCTTTCAGGGCTCGAGCTTTTGATTTGCTGATGACCCAAGGGCGTTGCCCTGGGCTGGCTTACTACTGCCTTTCAGGCTGGGTTTGCCCGATGTTTACAAAACACGCTTGAGTTATCGCCAGTAACAAAAACGGGCGTTGCCCGCGAGATGCAGGCAACGCCCGTGAAGTAAGATGCGGCCCTGTGTTACTTGGCCTTCTCGGTCTTTTCGCCGGCGTCTTTCCAGCCGGAGATGCCGGCGGTAAGGTGCTTCACGTTGGTGTAGCCCAGATCCTGCGCGGCTTTCGCGGCGGCGGCATAGGCGCCGCAAGTGGGGCCGCCGCAGTAAGCGACGACGAGCGCGCCTTTATCGGCGGGAAGGATCTTGGCGATGTCGGTCTTCTTCGCCTTGAAATCGACGGCGCCCGGGATGTGGCCGGCCTTGTAGGTGTCGCTGCCGTTGACATCGAGGAGGGTTACTTTCTTGCTTTCGATGGCCGACTTGAGTTCGGTGATGCTGATGTCGGGGAATTCACCGGCATAGGTGGTGACCGCGGCGAAGGCGGTGAGGAGGGTGAGGAGTTTTTTCATGATGTTAGTTTTTTGTTTTGTTTTCGGTTTGCCTGGCCTCGGGCGAGGCCGTCGTTCTTGGAAGGAGTCGATGCTCGCCGAGTTCTTAGCCGGAACAAGTCAAAATGAGAGTCCACGAAAAACACGAAAGACACGAAAAGATGTGGGACAGCGCACCCGGCTGGGATTGAACCACACCGTTTGGTTTGCCTTGTGAAAGCATGCACGGTTCGCGATCCCGCATCCACGCGCCTTTCGTGTCTTTCGTGTTTTTCGTGGGACCGAATCATGCAGGATCGGATCGAGTGCCGGCATGGCAGACTACCAAAGCCGCGGATTTTCCTGAGCGGCGCGCCACCGATTCCAGTCCTCCCACCTCGGTGCTTTGTAAATAAAGCCGCGCGGTTTTGGGAACGGACA
Organism: Chthoniobacterales bacterium; assembly: GCA_038238555.1. GTDB lineage: Bacteria > Verrucomicrobiota > Verrucomicrobiia > Chthoniobacterales > Chthoniobacteraceae > JANNXQ01. The sequence continues at coordinate 8,581 of JBBRXP010000135.1, forward strand.
CAAGAGATTCGCTTCGCGCTGAAGTCCGGCGCCGCGCGCATAGCGCTCGGCAGGTGTGCTGGGAGGTTTGCGACTTCCGACGATCTTGGTGGCTTGCATGGGTTCGATTTTATCCCGGCAGCGGATACCGCCGCGTGAGCCCGCGCACTTTGTCCCGCACGGCGTCGAGTGCGGCGGAGTCTTCGCGTTTGACGAGCGCTTCGTGGAGGAGGTCGGCGATGTCCATCATCTCTTCTTCCTTCATTCCGCGCGTCGTCACGGCTGGGGTGCCGACGCGGATGCCGCCGCCGAGGGTGATCTTCTCGGTGTCAAAGGGGATGCTGTTTTTGTTCACGGTGATGCCGGCGCGGTCGAGGGTCTCTTGCGCGAGCTTGCCGTGGATGCCGGCGGGGCGGAGATCGACGAGCAGGAGGTGATTATCGGTGCCGCCGCTCACGATGCGGTAGCCGTGCCTGGCGAGGCCGGCGGCGAGGGCTTTGGCGTTGGTCACGATCTGCCGCGCGTAGGCTTGGAAGCTGGGTTGCAGAGCTTCGTGGAAGCACACGGCTTTGGCGGCGATAACGTGTTCGAGCGGGCCGCCCTGGATGCCGGGGAAGACTTGGGCGTCGAGCGCTTTGGCGTATTGCTCTTTGCAAATGACGATGCCGCCGCGCGGGCCGCGCAGGCTCTTGTGTGTGGTGGTGGTGGTGAAATCAGCGAGCGCCACAGGGCTCGGATGCACGCCGCCGGCGACGAGCCCGGCGATGTGCGCCATGTCCACAAAGAGCAGCGCGCCCACGTTGTCGGCGATTTGGCGCAGGCGGGGAAAGTCGATGATGCGCGAGTAGGCGCTGGCGCCGGCGGTGATCATGCGCGGGCGCGCCTCGGCGGCGAGCGCGGCCAGCGCGTCGTAGTCGATGCGCTCGTCGGCCTGGCTCACGCCGTAGTGGACGACTTCGTAAAAGCGGCCGGAGAAATTGGCCTTGTGCCCGTGGGTGAGATGGCCGCCGTGCGCGAGGTTCATCGTCAAAATTTTGTCGCCCAGATTGAGCGCGGAAAAATAGACGGCGGTATTGGCCTGCGAACCGGAGTGCGGCTGCACGTTCACGTGCTCGGAGCCGGGGAAGAGCTGCTTGACGCGGTCGATGGCGAGCTGCTCGACGACGTCCACATTTTCGCACCCGCCATACCAGCGGCGACCGACGTAACCTTCGGCGTACTTGTTAGTGAGGCAGGAGCCCTGCGCTTCCATCACCGCGCGGCTGGTGAAGTTTTCGCTCGCGATGAGTTCGATGTTTTCAAATTGCCGCGCGACTTCGCTTTGGATGGCAGCGAAAATTTTTGGGTCCGCATCGGCCAGCGCGAGGTTCGGAGCGGCGCCGATGTGTTCGAGCTTCTCGACGCGCCGCTCGTGGCGCCCGCCTTCAAAGCTCGCGCCGAGAAATGCCTCGACGATCTTCGCGGCGTTGGGCGTGGGCACGTGGTTGGAGCCGAGGATGAGAACGTTCGAGTCGTTGTGGTGGCGGGTGAGGCGCGCGTCGTCGGGATTGTCCACCAGCGCGGCGCGAATCTGCGGATGCCTGTTGGCCGCGATGCTCATGCCGACGCCGCTCTTGCACAGCAGCACACCGAAGTCGGACTGGCCCGCGATGAGGTCGCGGGTCACGAGCTCCGAGTAGTCAGGATAGTCCACGGCCTCAGTCGTGTTGGTGCCGAAGTCGGTGACGATGCAGCCCTTCTTGGAGAGGTAAAGATGGATGGCGCTCTTCAATTCCACGCCGCCGTGATCGGCGCCGAGCGCGATGCGGAGCGGGCGCGGTGGAGCGGCGGGTTGGGAAGTGGTCATGGGTTTGTCTAAGAAGGCAAGCAGGCTGGGCAGCGCGCCTTTGAGGCTGTCGCGCGTGGAAAGATAGTCGTCGAAGCCGAGACCGATCGGATCGGGCACGTCGGGATTTTCGCCGCGCGCCGCGGGGTCAAACTCGCGCACGAGCCGCGCCTTGTCCCCAGCCTCGGGAAAGAACATGTGCATGGCGTCGAGATGACTTTGAGTCATCGCGAAGATGTGCGTGGCCCAGGCCACGAGCGCATCGGTGAGCGGCTGGCTGCGCTGCTCGGAGATGTCGATGCCCAAAGCTTCCAGAGCCGCGACTGCGTGGGGGCTGGGCGGCTGCCCGTAGCCCGAGGAAACTCCGGCCGAGGCGATCTCGAAGTCCGCGCGGCCCTTCACCGCCTCTCGCAAAAGGCCTTCAGCCATCGGGCTGCGGCAGACATTTCCAGTGCAGACAAAGAGGATTCGTTTCACGCAGAGCGATAAGAGGGGCGCGAAGATAGGGAGGCCAGGGGGTAAGTCAACGGGAGCGCCTATGGAGTGCGGCGATGAATCGCCGCACTCCAATTTTCGCTCCTTGAGCATCCGGGCGCCGGGAATCTAAGCTGCGGCGTCTTGCACTCCGCCCTCTTCTCCAGCGCCGCGATCGCCGAGTTTTACCGCTTTGCCGTGCTGCTGGCGGGCAATGCAAAGACGGCCGAGCACGCGATGGCTGGGACGCTGGCAGAAGCCGACGGGCAGTGCGGGCAGATGCGCAGTGAGAAGGGCCGGCAGGCGTGGTTCATCGGCAGCCTGCGCCTCCGCTGCCGGAGCGGCGCGCCCGACTCTGCCGCGGCGCCACGGCTCATCCGCGAGGATGCCGAGAATCGCGAGCTGCTCGACATCGAGGCATTCCTGCTCGCACAACGGTTCCACGGGTTGCCGGAGCCGGAGCGCAGCGCGCTGGCTTTGTTTTACCTCGACTCCTTCAGCATCGCGGAGATCGCGCAGTTCTTGAAGATGGACCTCGAGCAGCTCGGCGAAACGCTGGGCCACGCGCGCGAGTTGCTCGGCGAGTCGCTCCGCGATTCACCGGAGCCGGCCACGTTATGAAAGCTGCGCAAGCCGCGGTCCTCATGCGCTGCCATCGCGGCGGCAAGCGCGCGGATGCCGTGGTGGAAGCCGCCGTGCGCTTTGCGGAGGGCGACGGTTCGCTGCAACGCGAGCTTTGCGCGCAGCGGGAATTTGATGACCGCATGGTGGGCGTCATCCGCTGCATCCAGCCTCCGGGCGATCTGCGCAAAAAGCTCGCCGCTCTTGCTGGCGAGGGAGGCGTTTCATGGGTGCGGCATCCGGCGATGCTGCCGGCCTTGTGCGGCGTGCTCGTGCTTGCGGGCATCGCCGTCTTTTTTGAGATGGAAGCCTTGCGCACCTTTCCGGGGCGCGACGCCGTGGATGCGATGATCGAGAAAACGGTGAAGGTGAATGCGGCGGACTTCGAGCCAGTGGCATCCCCGGCCGGGCAGCTCGGAGACTGGTTCTATATGCGCGGCTTTGAGGGCTACGCGCTGCCGGCGGAGATCGGCCCGCTGCCGGCCGTCTTTGCGCGGGTGCTGCAGGCCGACGGCCACGCCACGGCGCAGATCGCCCTCGACCAGCGCTCTCTGCTCGTGCATGTCTTTCGGGCGGCGGACTTCGGCGTGGAGATTGCGCCCGACGCGACGTGGCGCATCTTCGAGCACGAGGGCTGGGCCGCCGCGCTGCGCCGCTCCGGCGGCAATTGCGTGCTGCTCACCTTCCGCGGCACGCGGCCGCAAATGGAAGAGTTCGTCACATCACTTAAAAAATGAAATACACATCGATCCGTTCATTGGTTCGCCGGGCCGCCGCGCTCGGCATTTTGCTGGTGCTCAGCGGCTGCGCTTCCTTTGAGCGCACATGGACTGCGCACCGTGTCGAAGGCCACGACGCCTTCACCGGGCGCTGGGAGGGGAAATGGACCAGCGCGAAGCATCACACCGCGTCCGGCGCCGCGTCGGGCGGAAGATTGCGCTGCATTCTCACCAAGCAGGACGCCCGACACTACGAGGCACAGTTCCGCGCAAATTGGCTCTCCTTCGCATCGAGTTACACCGTGCCTTTGCAGGCCGAGCGCCACGGCGGCGAGTTGCGCATCCGCGGCGAGCACAATCTCGGCGCGCTCCTGGGCGTCTATAAGTACGATGGCCGGGTGACGCCGGCGCATTTTCACGCGAGCTACGATTCGAGTTACGACCGGGGCGCCTTTGAGATGGTGCGGCCATGAGGCGTTGACGCGGTCCCCGTTATTCGCATACACCCTCCGCATGTTCCGCCCCTTGTCTCCCGCGATCTTCCTCCTCGCAGCGCTGGCGGTGTGCAGCTCCGGCTGCCACACGCTTTATGGCCCGATGTACTCGGCAAATAAAAACCATTACATCCCGCCAGCGGAAAAGAAGGAAGACGACTCGAAGCTGCTCCCGCCCGAAAAGCCGGAGGGCACGGTCCTTCCAAATCTCGTGCAGCCACTGGCGCCTGCTGGCGAAGAGCTCCAGCTCGGCGCGCCGCCCAGCGCGCTTCCGCCGCCCGCGGCGGATCCCTTCGCGCCACCGGCCACGCCGCCGCCTTGAGCGGAGGGACAGAGGAATTTGGAACGATGGAATCGTAAGAAGCAGGCCACAAATTCCCTTGTCCAACCGCGGAGAATGAACGGGATCGGGCCGCGTTCACCGGATGGTGAACCCCTTCCGCCTTTTGACTCCTGCTTGACTCGGCGGCCTCGTGACCGATTGCACTCTCCTCATGCCCGAGCCTGAACAGACCGTCGCCGACCCGCCGGATTCCGCGCCAGAAATCCTCGCCGAGGTGTGCGTTTATGTGGCCGGCGATCTCGTCAAGACTTACTCCATCGAACACGGCGAGTATCTCGTCGGGCGCGACGCCTCGTGCGCGATCTTCGTCGATGCCAGCCAGGTCTCGCGCCACCACGCGCGACTCATCTTCAGCGCATTTGAGTTGGTGGTCGAAGATCTCGGCAGCAGTAACGGCGTCTTCATCGACGGCGTGCAAGTGCTGCTCCCCACCCGCATCCGACTCGAGCAGGAAGTGCAGATCGGCAGCGCGCGCCTTTTCATCCGGCTCAAGGAAAACGCCGCGCGGCACCTGGCCGCCGCCTTGTGGGACGCAGACCTCGGGCTCGGCCCCGTGCGCGAGCAGCTCGTAGGGAAAAAATACAAGGTCATCACCACCATCAATCGCGGCGGCATGGGCGTGATCCTGCAAGCGCGCGACCTGCGCATCCGGCGGACCGTGGCCATGAAGGTGATGAAGACCGGCTCGCAATTTTCCCGCGAGAACGTGCTGCGCTTCATCGACGAAGCCCAGCTCACCGGCCAGCTCGAACACCCGAACATCGTGCCAGTCTATGAGCTCGCGATCGACGACCAGGGCGAAACTTTTTACACGATGAAGTTCGTGCGCGGGATCACGCTCGACGACGTGTTGCGCGGCATCCGCACCGGCAACGAGCAGATGATCGCGCGCTACCCGCTCGGCACGCTGCTCATCGTCTTCCAGAAAGTGTGCGACGCCGTCGCCTTTGCGCACGCCAAGGGCGTGGTGCACCGCGATCTCAAGCCCGAGAACATCATGATCGGCGCATTCGGCGAAGTGCTCGTGATGGATTGGGGCCTCGCAAAAAACATCACCGCCGGCCGGCGCGACAGCCCCGCCGAAGCGCCGGTGGAAGGCGTGTCGGTCGTCGCGAAATTCGACGACCTGCGCGGCTTCGAGACCATGAACGGCCTCATCGTCGGCACCCCGCCTTACATCTCGCCGGAGCAGGCGCGCGGCGAGCTCGAGAACATTGATCCGCGCTCGGACATCTACGTGCTCGGCGCGATCCTTTACACCATCCTCACGCTGCGGCCGCCGGTCGAAGGAGCGTCGGTGGACGAGGTGGTGGAGAAAATTCTCGCGAGCAAAATCTCGCCGCCGGCGAGCTTCAACATCGTGCCCAAATCGAGCCGCCATCCAGTGCCAGAGCCTGCGCCGGAGCCGATCGTCTTTGAGCATTGCCCCGGCCGGCGCATCCCCGACGGGCTTTCGGCCGTCGGAATGAAAGCGCTGCAGCTCGACGCTGCCGAGCGCTACCAGAAAGTCGAAGACCTGCAGGCCGACGTCGCCGCATTCCAGGGCGGCTTCGCCCCGAAGGCCGAGCGCGCCAGCCTGCTCAAGCACGTGCTGCTCTTTGCCGGCCGCCACAAGCGCGAGGCGGCCATCGTCGCCATTTTCGCGGTGCTCTTCAACGTCGCGGTCGCCAGTTTTTTCTGGTCGATCATGCACGAAAAAAATCGCGCCCTCGAGAGCGAACGCCGCGCGCATGAAAACTCCGAGCAGCTCGCCAGCGCGGTCGCCGAGCTGCGCGGCACCGCGCCGACTTTCTACGAAGACGCCCGGTCGCTCATCTTCCGCCGCGACTTTGCCGAGGCGCTCAACAAGATCGAATACGCCATCCGGCAGGTGCCCAACGAAGCCGAGTATCACTTGCTGCGCGCAAATATCCTCCAGTCACAACTGCGCTGGGAGGAAGCGGTGGATGCTTACGAGGACGCGCTCGCCCGCAATCCCAAGCTCGCGGCCGCGCGCGAGAATCTCGCGCTCACCAAAAGGCTGGTGGCTGCGACAGGCCCCGATCGCGAGCCCGACGCGAAGCAACTGACCGAACTCTACAAGGCGTTGGAAAAACAGAAGCGTCTGGCGGAAGCCTCAGTGCTGGCCGAAAGGCTCGGCATTGCGCCCGATCGCCAGGGACCGCCGCGACTGTTCGGAATGAAGCTGATGAATCGCGCGTTGCGTGGCCGGGTGCAGGCAGTGGGTGAAGATAAAGTGACCGCCGATCTCGGCGGCCTGCCGCTCAGCGACGTGCTCCCGTTTCTCAAAACGCGGCCGCAGCCGATCACCACGCTCAATCTAAACAATGTGGGCTTGCCGGACCTGACTGCGCTGGCGGGCCTGCCGCTGCACGTGCTCTCGCTCGCTGGCTGCACCGCAGTGACCGACCTCTCGCCCCTCGAGGGCATGCCGCTCGAGAGGCTTACACTGAGCCGCACCGGGGTGCGCGATCTCACGCCGCTGGCCGGCATGCCACTGCGCGAGCTGGTGCTCGAACACTGCGCGCAACTTCGCGACGTCTCGCCGCTCGTAGGCTGCCGGCAACTCGAGAGCCTCGTGCTCCCGCACCAGGTGCGGGATATCGAGTTCCTGCGCTCGATGTCCAATCTCCGCGCGCTCGGCTACAAAATTCCCGCCCAACCCGTCGCGGATTTCTGGCGCGCCTTCGACGCGAAAGAAGAGTAGCTGCGACGCCCTCGTCGCAGGAAGTGCCGGCGGCGCCCTCGCCGCCCGTCTCCGCGTCACTCACTCGCGGCGAGGCGCCGCGGGCACTTACGGCGACGAGGGC
>JBBRXP010000136.1:0-15836 GCA_038238555.1 Chthoniobacterales bacterium
ACGATCGCATTGATCAGAAAGGTGCGATCCCGTTGCAGCCGCTCTGCGAGCTGCCCCAAATACTCCGCCACCTCCGGCTCGATCTTAATACTCGTCGCCACGCTCCGTGCCGTGCCCTCCTTCCTCTTTGTTATTCTTTCCATCAACCCATTGTAACACGCCGCGCTACAGTGAAATATCCCCGCCTGTGGATAACTCAAACTTCGGCATGCCGAAGTATTTGTGCAAACCAAGTATCGATGGTTTACCAAAGCGGTCTCAATCGGAAATCAGCGACTGCTTTCCCGAAGTGGGAACGGAACCGATAAGGAGTCAAGCGATTCGGTGCCTATTTCGACGCGAAGCTGCGGCAGTGGTTCATCATAGCACTGAGCATTGTGCGGGCGATCCGTCTGGTAAAATGGAAACGACGGTGAGCGCCATTTTAGAGAGTTGGTCGGATGAGAACTTTCCAAAGCGCCCGCGTTTTACGGGTGTGTCACATCATGGTCTAGAATAATAAATGACACTCGTCCTTCCTTCGAACCATCCGGGCCACATCATCGACGATCGCTTCGGAGAACCCCATGTCGTGGCCCTTCTTAGCTCAGAGAGTGTACAAGTGCATCCCCTCCCACCTTTTCCGTCGTCGTAAACCACGTCAGAGGCAAATCATTGCGCCGATTCAGCGGGCCTATTTCGCTTGAGAAGTCGGAAAGGATACTCGTTTAGCGGACTGAGTTCGTTGTAGTAACAAGCGACGGGCTTCCCCTTGTAAAGTTCCTGTATCCGGCCATGGATTGAAGGTTCGTACACCCACGGAACTACCCATTCGTAATGCCCGGTCAAGGCGGCGAATCCCTTTGCTGCTTCGCCGTCACACGCGCCATACCACTCTTCGAAGGTTGGAAGACTCGCTCTCAATCGTGCGGCAACTCCCGCCGCTTCCAACCAGTTGGAAGGTTCACGCGGATGCCTTCCATCGAAAAGTCGCCGCAATTTACCAAAGCATCCAGTCGATGCTCACGATGCGGAGCCTTGTCAGCCGCGGCCTTTGCCGCAGCAAGGGACCACTCAACATAGTTTTCCTTCGTCACTTCGGCCTCGTATCGTGAAGCGACATACACGACACTCACCACTTGCTTGCGTGGCACAAACTCGATGCGGTCATGCCAAATCGAAAGGAAGCGAAAGGGCGGTTTGAATGCCTCGTCCGGAAGGGGATCGACTTGTCCGAGATCGACGCGGACGAGTCCATCCGCTGCCACATGGACACGCCTGGATTCGGACCAGAACGGCGTGCCTCCGGTTGGTGAACGGTAGAGTTCAAACTTCAATTCAACTTCACGTCCCCACAATTCCTTTCCAAGCAACGGCATGGGGCCATGATATTGGATCATCCGGTCGTTGTTTTTTTGGTTTTCCTCGGAGAGCAGGGTGCTCGGCATCCCGACGATCATCAACATCACGACAACCAACAACAGGACATGATGCCATTGCACTAACCTCGCGGTTAGGAGAGGAATTAAAGGAAGGAATGCATTCGAGTTCATGGCGACTTCTTTTGAGTGGCTCCCTTAGAGCGTGCTTCCGCGCGCAGCCGGGCAGCCTCGCTGTTTAGATAGGTAATATCCTGCTTCATGCGCAAGAAGCCTTCATTGTGAGTGTATTCCGGGCTGTGATGATAAGCGCCCTTGAACGTGGTGGCATGGTGATACTTGAACATATCAAAGAAACGCTGCTCGATCGGAGACTGACCATCGTATGGTTGATCACCACCGAGCACGAGCGAATGTTCCGAACTGATGGCGCTCGACTCCACGGCCACAGCGTCTTTGGGTCTGCGCAATATACCCTCATCGTTCAGTTGATGGATTAGTTTCGCCGCACCGAAGAGCAGGGCATCGGCTTCCTTCTTCACCTCATCTGCCTTGGACAAACTTTCGGCGGCGAACCGGGAGGAATGACAAGGAAGACAGTTCTGCACCATGCGATTCCTTTCCCGAAGTGCATCGGTCTTGGAGATTGTCTGCATCTTCACTGTGGGTTCGACGCCTTCGAGTACTGAGCCGTTGGCCACTTGACCAAGGCTCAGACCGGCACTCGTATCATGGCCACCCTTGGGCATGTGGCAAGTCACACATGTGGGCGAGTGATCCCTCGTTTCTGCACCGGTAAAAAGCTGTCCGTGCTTGCTGGCCTGCCACATCGCCATTTGCGCGTGATCCGGTCCGGTGTGGCATTGCGCACAGGCTTCCGGACGCCGCGCCTCCTCGACCGAGAAGACATGCCCGCTGTGGCAGGAATTGCATTTGCCACGGCTGCCGTCGTCGAAACGAGCGCCGATCTGATGGCATCCCATGCAACCCAATTCTGCAACCGCCAGCGATAGGCGGGCAAATTTGCGATCGGCTCGCATCGTATCTTCGGCCGCCGCATGAAGACTATGCTCGAATTCCTCTCGTTCCTTGGCGTGGCAGCGGCTGCGCACTGCCGCGCTCACTTTTCCCTTCCGCGTAAAGATGGTGCTGTGTTCGCTACCGTGGCAATCGGCACACCGATGTCGTGGGCGGCGTGTTTGCTTTGGCGCCATTCGGACACGGTCTTCGGATTGATCTCTCCATGGGCTTCTTATCCAGAGAGTTTTCGACGAGCTCCGAGGCGGGCATTTTCTTGATCGCGTCCCCATCTTTCCAAGCCACTTCAATGGAAATCTTGTCACCGGGAATCTCCTTGCTGGGATCGTTGAAATCCGCAGGGTCCGCATTCGTCGCGGCCTTCGCCCCGAGCAGCAGCATCGCCATGTGCAAATGGTAAGGTTCGACCTCGGTTCGCAGGACGCTTTCGTGGACTTTGCCTCGGACGGTCACCAGAAAATACTCCACCACTCCGCTTCTCATGTTCACCTCTGTGGGTAGAGTCAGGGTGCGCTGTTTCTTATCCACGATCACCTTGCCGATCTGGATTCGGCCGTCCTCTAGCTCCTTGACGGTTGCGTCCGGCATCTTGTCCGGCGTGTTGGGGTCTGGGGGCGGGGAGTTTGGAATGACCGTCTGCGCCTCGGAGGATGCTCGCAGCAACCAGCAGAGAACGACAGCAAGCGCCAGCCAGCGGGGCGCGCATGTTCGTCGAGTCTGGCCTGTGGCATCTTCGGTTGGAGTATTCATCGCACAAAATGAGGTTTCGGGAAGGCGCTTGCCGGTTTGCTTTCGGTGCGCGCACATCTTTCGATCACTATGGTTGCCGCGGTTTCGGTTTGATTTGCAGGTAGGCGGGGAAGGATTTGGGTTGATCTTTCACCGTCGTCTCGATCGTCACGAGGGCGAGGCCAGCTTTCTCGGCGCTCTTTGGCGTCACCGTCACCCGGTACTCCCTGGCTGCGGAGACGGTCTCGACTTTGATGTCCATTTCCGGGTTGGTGGAGGTGACCTTGTTCACGAGCACCGGAAGGTTGGCTTGCGCCTGCACCGTGAATGTTTTTGCTTCGACCGGCTGGCTTTGCTCCCAGATGAGAATCGGCGGCGTGACGCGCAAGATTTCCGGAATGTTCACAATCAGCGTCAGCAATGCCGGCTCGCGCTCGCCTTGGATTTGGACGCGGATGGTCTTCTCCTGTTTGCCCCTGCGATCGCCTACCAGAAAGTGCGCCAGGAGTGCTCCCCGCTCTCCCGGAGCGTAGGTCTTCTTCTCCAGCGTCGGGATCGTGCATCCGCAGGAGGACTGCACCGCCTCGATCGTCACCGCACTGTCGCCTGCATTCACAAAGCCGAACTTCGAATCCACCGCGGCATCCGTTGGCAGCGATGTCAGTTCCACCTTCTGCGTGTCCCATTTCAATTGCGCGTGGCTCGCGACACCGAGGATGAGGCAGGAGACGATGGTCAGAATCGCGCGCATGAAGTGCAATACAGGCACGAATGTCTCCGATTTCCCCACCGCAAGTCGAGTGCCGATTATTGACCGCCGGTTGTCACGAGCGCCGCCGTCCGTCCATCCGCTCCCATCGCGTTACCAAGTTGTGGCTTGGGCAACGGAAAGTGCCGGGAAAACTCCATTTCTCGGTGGGTCCAGTTGAAAGTTGAGCCGCGCGGACAGCACCCCGGTTGGCCCGAGCCTCAATACAGAGAGCTCCCCGCCACCTCGGTCCTCAACTTGGTCACGAGGTTAATCTGCCAGCGGACGCACGAACTGTTCGCGGGTCGGCATTGCTTCGTAGGCGCCTCCGGGGTAGCGGAAGGCCGTCGCGTATGGGGTGAGCACCCCCCTTCTTCTGATTTCAGTTGCACGATTTACAGACCGGCCTGAGACCGACCCATCTCCGACGCCCGACGAGAAATACGCTTGACCCCCTGAGGGCCGATTTTTGTAGAGTCATTCCATGGAATCCTCCGCCCTGGCAGCTTCGCTCCACCAGAATCTGCCCAGAGCCACGCGAAACTGCTCATGCCTGCGGTTCGTCGAAAAGATTGGCTGCGCGCTAAGTTCCTGGCATCACGCGATCGGGGTAGTGGCTTTTGCGGGGGTCTTGGCAGGGAATTCCCCTTCTGCGCCGGCGGATGAGACGTTGGATTACGTCCGAAACCAGTGGGGCGTGCCCATGAGTTACACCGACGCGGAAATCCAGCGCGCGTTCAGCGCGGGACACTATGGAATTACATGGCGCAACTGGGCAGATGCCTTTCTCGGCGGAGGAAAAATGTTCCAGTCCTTCGGCCAGGGGGAATACTTGCTCGCGGGAGAGGAATTGAGCAACAGGGTCACGCAAGCAGCACTGGAGAAGATTGCCACTGAGGTGACCGAATTCAGTTTTCCGAAGCTCGCGGGTTTGGCGCTCACCGCGCTTTCAGTAGGTTTGAACCTTCAGGTTCTGGTCAGCCAGATCGAAGCGTATCGCCACCAGCACGACTTATATTTCTCGGCGCGACCCTACAATACCGCCGTCGAGATCAGGGATCTCGCACCGTTCGATCTATTGAATGGCGTCGATGTGACGAAGGAAGGTAACGGCTGGCTCTTCGATTACTCGGGCTACCTTCGCCCTTATCCAAACGGGCAGGGCTTGTCGCCGAACCAGTTCTGGGCGCTTGCGGAGTCCACGTGGCAGGCGAGTGGATTGAGCGGGGCGGAGTTTGCTTCCGAGGAAAGTAGAGCGTGCGCAGATTTCATCGGTTTTCTGCCGGCTTCTAAAGCCGATGCCTCTCTCACCATCACCGCGATCCAGCCGCAGGGTCATGTAGTTTTGGCGTGGGACTGCATCGTCGGATTGCGGTATTCGGTCGAAACTTCAACAGACCTCATTAGGTGGCGGGATGAGACATCGATGATGGCAACAGCCTCGCACGTCTCTCTCGTTATCCTTGTTGATTTTAGCGCGGGGAGGAAGTTCTTCCGACTTCGAGTGGGCGGGTAAAATGGGGGGCGATTGTGTGCAGATGGGGGCAGGATCGGAATTTCGCTCTTGCCGCCGGTGCATGGCTGGCGATCGAGCATCGGGCTATCGGACCGAAACAGTGGAACCCATGTTGCCGCGATCAGCGACATTCCGAACCTGACCCCGTCTGGCCCACTGGATCAGCGGTGACACTATGCCCAGCCTGCCCAGGCCGCAAAGCGCAGCTTTCCCGCGCAAGGCTTTCGTTACCATTGCTCGCCCTTTGCCTTCTGCCGCTATTCCCCTCCGCCTCCTCGGTCCTCAACTTGCTAACGAGGCGCAAAAACCCGCTCGTCCGCCGCGCACCGCGCCGCTATAGTCCGTGCATGAACTACCTCGACCGCATCACCTACAACCCCGCGCAGTGCGGCGGACGGCCTTGCATCCGCGGGATGCGCATCCGCGTCAAAGACGTGCTCGACCTGCTCGCCGCCGACGTGCCCGAGGCGGAAATCCTCGCCGACTATCCCGACCTTGAAGCCGGGGACATCAAGGCCTGCCTGCAATACGCCGCCGCGCAGGCTGACCACGCCGTGCTTAAAGTCGCGTGAAGTTCCTCGTCGATGCGCAGCTTCCTCCCGCCCTCGCACGGTTGCTCTGCGAACTCGGCCAGGCAGCCGTTGCCGTACGCGACGTGGGTCTGCGTCAGGCCGATGACGGCCCCATCTGGCAATACGCCCTCGATCACGGAGTCATCATCGCGAGCAAGGACGAGGACTTCCCCGAGCGCAGCCTGCGGAGCCCCGCCCCGCCCCAAGTGCTCTGGCTGCGCATCGGCAACTGTTCCAACCGCGCGCTCTTCGCGTGGTTCCAACCGCTCTGGCCGGAGATCGAGCGCCGCCTGCTGGCTGGCGACCGCATCGTCGAAGTGCGCTGAAGCGCGAAGACGTGCTTGGATGGACGCTTCCGCACAGACGGAACTTCTGGAATGAGCGAAATTCCGACCCCACTGCCTCAAACCAAACTTTCGGGGAACTCGATGGGCATTTTCATGGCGTAGAAATCTGTCCGAGGCTCCAGCGAGTCAAGCTGCGAGGATTTTCCTTTTGCGCCAGGGGCTGATGGCGCTGGCTCAGCGGTGACACCGTGCCCAGCCCGCAAAGCACAGCTTTCCCGCACAAGGCTTCCGTTACCAAGTGCTCAACTTGGTAACGAGGGTGAGGAGCGAGATTCTAAGACTGACCCTATCCCCCACTGACCCCATCCCCCAGTGAGGCCGTGCTCGTTCTCGATACCAACCACCTGACGGAACTCGGGAATCCGACTCGCTGAACATATCGCTCAAAACAGCGGATCGAGACCGGCGGCGCGGAAATGACGGTCGTTGGTGAAAACCTCAGTCAGCCCGTAGCGGCGCATGACGAGGAATGAAAGCTGGTCAACGATGCCCGGTCCGCCGATGCCATCCGCCGCGTAACGCCGCCATGCCTCCTGCCAGTCGTCGTCGGTGGGAGGCAGGATGCGCTTTCGCCGTTCGAGCATCTCTCGCAATGCCACCACCGCCGTACGGGAATGACGACGTGCCACCGCATTCGCGCATTCGGCAAGGATGAAAGGCGTCGTGACCAGAACCGTCTGCTCCCGAAGCAACCGGTCAAACACTCCCGTGGCCGCGGCGTGCCACTGGTCGCGCTCGTTCCAAAGCGCAACAAGGCCGACGGTATCGAGGAAAACAGCCATCACGGCTGATGCTCGTCGTGCCGTGCGGCGTCGTCCGGGTCGCCATCGGAATAACGCCGCGAGAGGATGGCGTAGATCTCGTCCAGACCCTCGTCCTCAACCGCAGGAAGCTGGGCCGGTGGTTCGGGCTCGACGACCACGCGGCTGCCCTCGGGGAAATCAACCGGTTCGGTCGGCCGGAAGATCCCGTGCTCGTAGATGGCGTGAACGGTTTTCATGCGGCAGGCGGTAGCATTTTTTGGAGACGAGCGCAACGTCCGTTTCGACGGGCGAGTGGCGCCTGGCGGGAGAACCCGGCGTGAATGACGGCGGGGTTGCCAGTCGGTCCGTTCGGCACCGAAGTCACGGCGCACTGAATGGAACGCCACGGGTGCGCCTGCGAGCCATCTCCCGTGACGTTGCTGCCGGCCAGCTCGACGTGGAAACTCACGGCGGTGGCCACACGCCGCCAAGGCTCAGGAGCCATCCCGCAGTCAGCAGGAAGAATCGCGACGCGATGCTGCGTCCGCTTACCATCAGTGTCGTATCCCATCGGACTACGACATTTATGGTCCCCGGTCATCAAGCCCCGGGAGAACCTGTCAATAGGTGCCGGCTCGGACGCTTACGAATGACGCCACGACTTGCCAGCCCAAGCTGCAAAGCACAGCTTTCCCGCACAAAGCTTCCGTTACCAAGTCCTCAACCTGGCAACGAGGTTGAGGAGCGAGATTCTAAGACTGACCCCATCCCCCGCCACCAAAATCGAACACCGGCAAACCAACGATCAGCGGAAGCGCTGCTTACTCCTCGGCGAGCAGCGGTCTGAAGCCAGCGGTACGGAAATGGTCGTCGGTCGCCAGGGCTTCGCGAAGGCGGCACTCCCGCATGACGGCGAAGCTCACGCAATCGGTGAACGAGAAGTCGTGCTCGCGATGCTTGAGCAGAAAACGTTGTGCGATCGTAAAACGCTGCGGGGTGATCCACTCGATGGTGAGCGCGGCCGATCGTTCCATCATCGCGAACAACGGAGTGAGGAAACGACGGCGCCGGCGGGCGACCAACAGGGTTGCCGTTTCCTGCAAGACATAGTCGGTAGTGATCATTGGCCGCCGGACACGTCTCGCTTCCTGCATGATGCCCGCAGCCAGGTCGTGGGCCTGAGCGTCGCTCACCAGCAGGGCGTAGAATCCACCGGTATCCAGAAACAGCGCATCATGCGCCATAGATTAGCGCGTCCATCTCCCGATCCGTGAGCGAGCCAGCGGGAGCAGCGTGTTCGTGGAGACGATAGATCGGGTCGTCCTCGCGAATTTCGGCTTGCTCCGCTACCGGCTGGATGCGCCCGATGTTGCGTCCGCGATAGGTCAGCGCAATGGTGCTCCCATGCCGAAGCGCGCGGACGAGTGCCGATGTCTTTGAGCGCAGTTCAGCGGTGGAGATAGCCTTCATGGATGCAGAGGAGCACACCGCGGTTCCCTGCGCAACTCTGCTTCGCCGCCTGTGACCGGACTGATCGGCGCGGCGTGGGCCGGCCTTTTTCGATAAAAGACCTGTCTCAGACCTGTCCCTTAATGCTCAGGATGGCGTGGGTGCTATCGGCAAAGGCATAGATCAGGTTTCCGCGGAGGTCACGGTGCCGGAGATCGGCGCCGGAACCGCCCGTTCCTCGTTGGCGGCCAGCGCGGGGGTGGTGCTGGTGGCCAGGATGCGGTCGGTTCCCGCGTCATACTTTCCGTTCTCATTGGCGTCCTCGAAGAACAAGACCGTCAACCCGGCGCCGGTGCCGGCGCCGCCGATGTTCCTGACCGTGGCGCTGATCACTCCGGAGATTTCCAGGGTCTGGCTGTCGGTCGTCGTGCTGCTGCCATCCACGGTCCGCACGGTCAGGTCCGGCGCCGCAAAAGCCTTACTCTGCAAGATTGCGATCACCGCTCCGACAATTCCGCCAAGCGCAAACCGCGAGACAAACCGGCGGAAAAACTGCGCGGCAGATGGCGACACAGGTGAATAGTCGGGATTCGCCATGCGCCGCCACGCGCGCTCGTCTCTTCCTCGTGCAGCAAACTCAGTGGCAATCTCGATGCGGATAGTTTTCACAGGTAGATGTAGCTCAGTCGTCGATCATAGGTCTGTCCCTTTATCTCTCTAATCTCCCTAATCTCCTTCCATTCGTTTTAATGCTGCCGACAACTATCGGCACGTTCGTCTCGCCGCTCGAATAACAAAAGCATCACCGTTCAGATACCAATCCCAAAATTCACCACCACATGGAAGATCGAAAGCTTCAAAAATAGTCGCCAGCCCCCAAAAAATAGTCGAGACGAAACCTCTAATGTTTGGAAGCGGTGCCGCCCACCACGGTCCTGGAACGCCCGGAGGGCGCGCACCCAAAATATAAGTATACGTATAGACCTGAATGTCTCCGAGATCGAGCATCAGAACAGACGCGAACGACGAAACTAAAGGTGGAACGGATCGCCCGGGATGAATTTGGCAAGGCGCTGCGCGAGAAACGCGGGATTAGCGTGGTGACAAGTGTAAATGGAGACGCCGGGATCCGCCTGGAGATTGTCGATTACGGTTTCCGCATGAAGGGCATGGCATCCCGGCGGCTGACGCCGATGATGATTCTCTCTGCGAAGCTCATCGACCGCGACGGGCGCGTGCTGTGGCAGGATGAGGCCAAGGCCGAACCGAACGAGATGCCGTTTCACTCCTTCGATGAATATGCAGGGGATGCGAAACTGATCGAGGAAGCTTTCGCCCGCGCGGCGCAAAGTGCGTCGCAAAGGCTGATGCAGTCGATGCATGACCAATTGGATTAGCTCCTCGGCAATCCGACGCAAAATCGTCGAAATCATCCTGATCGCGAATCGCGCTCTCGTAGGCGACTCGAGTGGATTCTGCGACAGTTCCCGCCTTTGCCTTGACCCATTGCTCGAAGTAAGAACGGGCGGCGGTGGAACCGAGAATCGTTCCCGAATGCATTCGATGAAGGTCGGTGAGAACGCGCCGCACCTGCGCCTCAGTCATTCGCGACCGAGCGGCGCTCTCATAGTCATCGGCGAGCTTTTGCGCGAGTTTTCGATTGGTGGTCTTCGTGCTGCGTTGGGCGCGTTGACCGTTGGCGGAGGTGAAGCAGGCGATCCAATATTTTGAATTCGGTTTGAGGCGAAGGGAAGCCATGGTGACAACGTTGGTGACAACGTCAATTGTGTCAACCGTGTTCATCGGTGTCGCCACTTACCCTGTAAGAGCGATTTCACAGAGGAACCGAAACCAACCGTGGGTTCGAATCCCACCCCTTCCGCCATTTTCTTTGGAAACAGCGGGATTTTGGGGCTTCGACGATTGCGTCGCCTTCGGATGATCCGTGCCTTCACAGCGCGAGGAGAGCGTCGAGAATCTTGCGGAGATCGTCGTTGTGCTCGCGCGACGCGATGCCGAAGGCGCGCACGATATCGAGCAGGAAGCTGACGTTGTCGCGGGTGAAGCGGACGATCACCGTCTCCTTTGAACGCGCCGCGCCGGGGCCGCGCGCGGAGCCGTCTGAGGTGCGCCACTGCGCCAGGGGCAGGCAGGCATAGACCATCGCCTGGTAACCCACGGCGCGTTGCTTTTGCTTGAGCTGGATCTCGATGCGGCCGCACGGCGTGTTTTTTTCGAAGATCGGCACGCGCTCGACGTAGCGCGCGAAACCTTCCGGCAACGCATGGCCCGGCGCGGTGTCGGGACCGACGGTCAACTTTTCCGTGTCTTCGAGAGTGGCCGCACGCAGCGAGTCGAGTTGCTGGCGCACGGCGCGCAGCTCGGTTTCGCTCAAGAGCCCGAGCCGGCGCGATTCGGCGAGGAGCTTGGAAAGTTCGCAGCCGTATTTTTTCCGGCCGGCGCGCTCAAACTCGATGCCCGGCGCCACGGACCAATGCCGCGGATCGGTGGTGTCGTAACCGATCTGCCACTCGATGAACGCCGCGTCGTCGAGCCGGATGCGTGTCGGGGCGACGGGAATGCCGACGCCCGCTGCCTCCATGCGTTTTACCCGCGCGGGCCCGGTGACATCGGTGAGCGGCAGCCGCACCTCCACGGCGTCCTGGCCGGGCTGCACGAGAATGCGCTTGTACTCAGCATCCGCGGCCTCCGCGCGGCAGAAAAAAAAGACCGCGAACGCGGCGCGGAGGAATCGCATCGGCGCCGCCGGCGTTTACTTTTCCTTGATGAGTTGCTCGAGCGCGTTGTCGGGCTCCGCGCCGAGTTCGATGGCCCGCTTGTAGTACTTTCGCGCGAGTTCCTTGTTGGGCGGCTGCTGGGTGGCAAAGACCACCGCGAGATTGAAGTGGGCGTCGGCATAGGTTGGGTCGAGCGCTGTGGAGGCTTCGAGTTCCTTTTGCGCCGCGTCGCCCCAGCCTTTCTGGCTCGCGGTGATGCCGAGGTAATTGTGAGCGGTGGCGTTCTTGGGCTGAATGGCGAGCGCGTTGGTCAGCTCGGTCACTGAGTCGTCGTATTTGCCCTGACTATAGAAGACGATGCCCAGCGTGCAGTGGGAGAAAGCGTCCTCGGGCGCCACTTGCGTTGCTTTCCTGAGCGACTCTTCCGCGAGTTTGAGCTTGCCGGCGCGGAAGCGAACGACGCCGAGATTCGAGAGGATGTAGAGATTGTTGGGCGCCTTCGCCAGCATCCGTTCGTAGATTTTTTCCGACTCCCGGTAATTGCCGCGCTCGAATTGATCTTTGCCGTCGCGCGCCAGCGGGAGCAACTCGGGCGGAACGTTCGGCGTATTGCCGCTGGTCGGACCAGGCGGCGCGGGATCGGCGGTGGATTTGGAAGTCTTCTCGGCGGAAGGGAGCGCGGGCGGCGTGTCGTTCTTCACCATCTCCTCGGTCTTCGCGACCGCGGTTTCTTTGTCCGGCGGCGGCGGCATCGGCAACGGCGGTTGGCTAGTGACTGGCTCCGGTCCTGGTTCCGCAGGCTTCGGCTCGGCGGCGGCTTGCGCCTTCCCGGGCATCGTGGGCTCTCCGGCGAGCGCGGGCTGGTCGGCTTTTGCCGCGCCGAGGGTGATCTCGGTGTCGCTGATTTGAAGTTCGGGTTTCTTGAAAAGCGCGCGCTCTTTCTCGGTGAGCCGCACCACGGGCTGGCCGAGGTATTCGATGTGATCGAGCAGCGACTTGCTCTTGATCTCAAGCTTGGCGAGTTCGCCGAGCACGAGCTTCTTGGTCTGGTCGCGCCGGGCCTGCTCTTTCTGCTGGCGCAACACGATGCCGCGCAGCAGCAGATTTTCCTCTCCCATCTTCTTGCGCTCGGCGGCGCTCGCGGCGCTCTCGGTCTTCATCTGCGCGATCTGTTTGTTCTTCGCCTCGAGCTGCGTCTGCATGTCCGCCATCTGCCGCTGATACTCGCCGCTTTGTTTCTGCGCCGTCGCCAATTGCTTCTTCACGTCCTGCACTTCCTGGGTGAGGGCGGCGATCTTCTTGTCCTTCTCCACGCCCTCGGCCTTGAACTGCCGGATGTTTTTCTCCGCGTCGGCGAGCTTGGCCATGAGCTGCGTATTGTCGGCCACGAGCTTGTCCACCTGGCGTTGCGCCTCCTGCATTTTCGCCACTTGCTGGAGCGCGTCGTCGCGCTGCTTCTGCACTTGGTTGAGCTTGGTCTCGGTCTTCGCCAGCCGGGAGAGCACGTCCTCCTTTTCTTTGCGCGCCTGGTCGAGTTCTTTTTGGATCGACGCGATCTTGCCGGGCACGTCCGTGCTCATCTTCTGCGCCGCATTCCGCGCCTCGGTGAGCGTCGCGATTTTATTCTGCGCGGCCTTGATGCGATCGAGATCCTGCTGCCGGATTTCGGACGCCGCTTCGCCTTCGATCTTAAGATCGCGGAGTTGCAGCTTTGTTTTATCTAGCTCGGCCCGCAGCGCTTTGACGGCGTCGCTGTTCTTGTCGCCTTTCGACGCAGCATCCGCAATGGCCGCCTCGGCGCGGTCGGAGCGGTGCTGCAAGAGCGTCGTCTTTTTGTCGGCGGCCTCTCTCGCCTTGATCGCTTCCTCGAGTTCTTTCGCCAGCCGGCGTTTCTCCGCTTCCGACTTTGTAAGGTCTTCCTGCGCTTTGGAAAGATCGCGTTGCAGCCGGTCCATGCGGTCGGTGATCTGCTGGATGGCGCCCGACGCATCGCTGCCTTTCACGGGCGCCATCGGCAGCGGCTCGGGAGCGGCAGCGGTGGAACCCGCCGGCGGCGAAAAGAGCAGCTTGGTGTCGTCCACCGGCAGCGGCGGCTCCACGCCATCGCCCGCGTCGCCGGGTTTGCCGGGGCCAAATTTCGCGAGCTTGCCCTGTACGCGCGCAATGCCCTCAGTGGTGAGTTGCTTGCGGAAAGTGACCACGGGCGGCTGCCACGAAGGGAACTTCACGGAGACTTGATCGAGCACCTTGGAGGCGTACTGCAGCCGCGACATCGCGATTTTGAATTTCCCTTCCTGCTCGGCTTTCTCGGCCTGTTGCGCGGCGGCGTAGGCCTGGAAAAAGAGATCGCCCGCATCGGTGGGAGCTTGCGCGCGCGCAGGCATGGCGGCAGCGAGGAGGAGGAGGACAAGAAGTGTTCGCATAACGGCTGCGGAGGAAAGGCGGCGACATTACGTGAATTGATTTTGCAGTGCAATGAGTTCTCATGCCCGCTCGTGACCCACGCACACTGGATCTCCGGCGCGCAGCTCGCCGCCCTTGCCGCTGCGCGCACCACGGCGCACCGCATCTTCTCCTCGCGCGCCGCGTGGCTCGAACGCTTTGGCGAGGATCTGCTGCTCTCTTACCAGCGCGAGAGCGCGCGCGACGAAGTGCTCGCCGGGCTCCCGCCGTGGGCCGCGGAATGCGGCTGCGCATGGCGGCGAATTTTCGGAAAATATCTCCCGCGACAGAATGCCGAACGCGCCGCGCCGATGCTGCTCTCCGGCGATCCGGCGCTGCCGCTCATGACCGTAGTCGAGGAGAACGGGATGCAGTTCGCGCTGGATTTCGCCGCGGGTTATTCGGCGGGCCTGTTTATCGACCAGCGCGCGAATCGAGCGCGGCTGCGGCTCGGCGGAGTGAAGCGGGTGCTCAATACTTTTGCCTACACGTGTTCCTTCTCCGTGGCCGCGGCGCTCGCGGGAGCCGCGACGGTAAACGTCGATCTCTCAAAAAAATCGCTCGACCGCGGACGCGAAAACTTCGCCCTCAACGATCTCGATCCGGCGCCGCACCGCTTCATCGCCGGCGATGTGCTCGAGTTGCTTCCGCGCCTGGCGCGCCGGGGCGAAACCTTCGACGCCATCGTGCTCGATCCGCCGACATTTTCGCGCGGAAAAAATGGCCGCAAGTTTCAAGTCGAGCGCGATCTCGAGGCGCTCTTCCGTGCCGCGCTCGAAGTGGCCGCGCCGCGCGCCCGCATCCTCCTCTCGACCAATTGCACCCGGCTCACGCGCCGCGCGCTGGAGGCGGTGGCGCGCTTCGGATTGAAGACGGCGCGGCGAGCCGGGGACTTTCACGCCGGGCCCGAGTTGCCGGACATCCCAGCCGTCTTCGCGCCGCAGACGCTGTGGGTGGAGGTGCGGTAGGCCGCTACTGCGTTGCCAACCGCGCGCGCCTCTGGGTATCGTCGCGGCATGAAAGACGAGATGATCCTGGTCATTCCGCGCGCGCTTTTCGACACACTCGGCGCCTTCCAGGGACTCCACTTCGAGGTCGCCCGATACCTGCCCGCGCTGCTCGATCGGGCAAACAATTTCTTCACGCCGCGCGCCGCCGCGGAGAGCGATCCGGGTCTCAAGCAGATCATCCCTTACGTGTTGCTCGTGCACGGCGGGCGCGTGCTCCACTACGTCCGCGGCAAGAAGGCCGGCGAGCAACGCCTCGCCGCCAAAGGCTCCATCGGCATCGGCGGCCACATGAACGATGGCGACGAAGGCCTCTTTGCGCTGGATCGCGAGGCTTACGATGCCGGCGTGCGGCGGGAGGTGGGCGAAGAATTGCGGCTCGGCGCGAAATATACCGACCACCTCGTGGCGCTGCTCAACGACGACTCCACGGAAGTCGGGCGCGTCCATTTCGGCATCGTCCACATTTTTCAGCTCGAAAGCGACGACGTGCAGAAAGGCGAAGCGATGATCACCGACCTGCAATTTCTCGACCGCACACAGCTCGCCACGCGGCGCGACGCGATGGAGACGTGGTCGCAGATTTGCCTGGATGAACTCGACCGCCTGCTCATCGCGGCGCGCCCGCAATTTTCCGTTTGATTGGAAACCTTCCACCACATCCTGCGCGGCGCGATCGAATCGGGCGCGTCCGACATTCATCTCAAACCAGGTGCCAGCGTCCTCTTCCGCGTCTCGGGCGCGCTTGTGCCCGTGGATGCCCCGGCGCCGAGCGCGGAGTGGCTCGGCTCGGTGCTCGGCGAGATCGTGCCGGAAGCTCTGCGCGCGCGGCTCGGCGCGGAGCACGAGGTGGACTTTGCTTACGCGCCGCCGGGCCTCGGGCGCTTTCGCGTCAATGTCTTCCAGCAGCGCGGATCGCTGGTCGTGGCGATGCGGCTCGTGAAAGCGGCGATCCCAAATTTTTCGGAACTCCACCTGCCCGCCATCGTCGAGCGTGTGGCGGAGGCGCCGCGCGGCATCGTGCTCCTGGCGGGCGCGACCGGCTCGGGGAAATCGACCACGCTGGCGGCGATGATCGGGCACATCAATGGGAGCGCGCGCAAACACATCATCACGCTCGAAGACCCCATCGAGTATCTCTTCGCCGAT
>JBBRXP010000137.1:0-15814 GCA_038238555.1 Chthoniobacterales bacterium
GGAGAGTTTTGGCTTCGCTCAATCCCGCCGCCGCTTTCACTTCACCGAACCATTGCTCCAGGCCGCGCGAGAGGAACATGCGCATGTAAGGATCGTCATCGACGACGAGAACGACATCCCGGCGGGCGCCTGTCGGCTCCCTTGCTGTGGAGGCTTCGGGAGCAGTCATGCCGCTGCGCCATTTGCCACACTACTCACGCGCAGGATCGCTGCTTCGGTTTCCAGATTCATGCTCCTATGCTGGCACACAGCGGCAGCACATTGGTTCCCAGACGGGAACGGTCCTCCGCTGGGAAAACGGGTCAAATGGCGCGCATGAATACCAACGTCGTCATCCTCGCGGGACGGCTCACGCGAGACGTGGAGCTAAAGCAGACCCCCTCGGGCAAGCCGGTGGCGGAAGTCAGTATTGCGAATCGGAAGTTCACCACGGAGTCCGGTGAGACTTCCGAGGAAACGACTTATGTGGACGTCACGGTGTGGGGCCGATCCGCAGAAACGACGGCTGAATTTTGCAAGACTGGCTCCCCCGTTCTCGTGACTGGCCGCCTTTCACTCGATACTTGGGACGATAAGGAAACTGGCGAGAAGCGGCGCAAAATGCGTGTCGTGGCCGAGCGGATCGACTTCCTCGGCGAGCGCCTCAGCGCGAAGGCAGAAGCAGCGGAGTCCGCGCCTGTGAGTCCACCGGCGAAGCACCGTGCCGGTCACAAAGCCTCGTAGCGACGCCTGCCGACGACCGGGCTCAGAAGGGTTTCGCGGACGACAGCATTCCCCGCAAGTAGCGGCACTCCAAGCGCAACATCTGCAAAGTTTTAGCCGACGACAGCCGCCCAAATGCGCCCGTAACCTGTTCCTAAACGGGAACCGGCCCGCACTTTGACACCCGAAGAATGGCTCCTTTCCCGACCGCGGGAGGGCGCCGGATGTCTCGGACAAAACTCAATACGATAGGACCTTTGGGTCGACGAGTGCGTGACAAAAAAGGCATGTCACAAGGAGAGTTGGCGCGCGAACTCCAGAAAATCGGCTGGGATCTCGAGCGCAGCGGAGTTGGAAAAATAGAGGCGCAGCTTGTGAGAGTCCGCGAGTTTGAGCTCTCTTATCTCGCGACCGCATTGGGCGTGACGCTCAGCGAGCTGCTGCCACCAGAGATGCTGCCGGGCAAAGACGTTCACGCCAGAATGCAAAAGCTTCTCTCCCCAAACAACAAAGTCCCGGAGCCGCTTCATCCCTACAAACGAGCGAAGAAGGATTTTTAAACCGGCGGGTCGAATCATTCACCCGGCTTGATGTCCCAATACTTCTTCGCTTCGAGTTTGCCGATCGGCTTTCGAGGGCGAGCCACTTCAGCAGGTTCGGCTGGATCGGAACCAGGCGGTGACGACGCGTCTTCGAGTGCTTCGCTTTCACTTCGATCATCTTCTCCTTGAAGTGAATATCCTCCCACGTCAGCAGAGATGCCTCCGACGGCCGCAAGCCGGCGAACGCGCACACCGCCACGTAGTCCACGATGTCGGCCTCGCACGCTTTGAGCAGCTTCTCCACCTGGGCGGGCGTCAAAACAGTCACCTCGCCGGTCGCCCGCGCTTTGATTTCCACATCGGCGACGACGTTGCGCGTGACGTAGCCGCGGCGTCGGGCGAATTCGAGCGCAACGCTGACCGTGCGGCGATAGCCGTCCCGCGAGATCGCCACCACATCGAGTCCACGCAACCACTCCTCAAGATTCGCCGCAGAAATGTTGCACACTAATTGGCCCTGAAACTCGGTTGAAAAACGTCCGAGTTTCCCGCGCAGGTCGTGCAGGTAGCGCTTGCTCGCGCCGTCCTGCTCCTTCGCCGCCAGCACGTCCACGACCAACTCCTCCGCGTTAACGGATTGGCCGGCCGTCGCGAGGTATTCCAGGTAATGCGTCACTGCATCACGGAGATCGACGTGAAAGGGCTTGATCCGCTCGAAGCATTCCGCCGCCTCGATCTTCTGCGCATCGCTCAGCCCGAGCGCCTGCGCCTGGTAGCTGCCCATCTCCCGGCTAAGCCGGGCAACGTATGATTTTGCGACCGACTCCCTGTCGAAGAAGCGGCGCTGCGAACCCTCCATTTTCTGGAGGGCAGCGGGCACCCGGACCATGTAAGGTTTGTCCGGGCTGTAAGAAACCTTGGTGACTTTGAGGACGAATCGACGCGGCATGCGTCCATAATGTTTGTTGCCGCTTTAATTGGCAATAACAATGTATGAACGCCCCAATTCTGAGTTCGCTGCAAAAAGATTTTGGCAATAAACGGCAACAGACCGAACATCGCATCTCGTGTATGAGGGTGAATGATCACAAAGCAGCGTTTTCAACCGTCTATTCAACAGCGATTTACGCGACGGAGCCGGCAATCGGGCTCGAACCGATGACCTGCTGATTACAAATCAGCTGCTCTACCAACTGAGCTATGCCGGCGTTTGGCTGGAAGTCGCACGATTGAAACGGAGGTTCAAAGCCGATTCTCCCACGCACTTCTCTTCGCGAAGGCCACAGTGTATCCAGAGCGCGGGAAACGGAAAGCGCATTTCACCCCGACGTCGGTCGCTCGGCACGTGGCTCATGGCTTCGCGCGCTGCGCCTTTCCACACGCCGGAATCTTTGTCGCGCTCGAGCTCGAGTTTTTAAGTCGCATGCACATGTCGGTTGCCCCGCATTCACCCGTCGCTCTTCTCGATGGGTAATGGCACCGAACCCGCCGCAGATCGCGTGACATTTGCACGGCGGGCGCGCAATCATTGCGTCTCCGATGAAATTTGGACTCGTGCGAAGAGGCTACTCGGCCACCGGCGGCGCGGAGATTTTTTTGAGCCGCTTCGCCGAGGCGGTGATCGCGCAGGGCCACGATGTGGCGCTCTTCACCACGCGCCGCTGGCCGGAGGATCAGTGGCAGCGCGAGATGCACCGGCTCCCGGGTTCGCAGTCGCCGCGCCGTTTTGCCGATGCTCTGCGCCGCACTCGCGCGGTGGAAAGGTGCGACGTGCTCTTCAGCTTCGAGCGCCTGCACCGGTGCGATTGCTACCGCGCCGGCGATGGCCTTCACAAGGCATGGCTTGAGCGTCGCGCAGAGCACGAGCCGTGGCTCGCCGGCGTATTACGCCGTTTCAGTCGCACGCACCGCGAACTCCTCTCCCTCGAAGCCGGGCTCTTCAGAGAAACGGGCGCGGGCATCGTGATTGCGAATTCGTTCATGGTGAAAAAGGAAATCGGGCGCTGCTACAACTACCCGGCCGAGCGCATTCACGTGATCCACAATGGCGTGCCTCGCGCGACACCGCCGGCCGATCGCGCCCCCTTGCGCAGCGCAGGCCGGCGAGCGCTCGGCTTGAATGCGGACGATTTCATCGTGCTCTTCGCCGGCTCAGGCTGGGAGCGCAAAGGCCTGCGCTGGGCCATCGAAGCGGTGCGCATGGTGCCCGCGGTTACGCTGGTCGTCGCGGGCCGCGGCAATCCCCACACGATGCCGCGCTCGAGCCGCGTCATTTTTCTCGGCCCGGTGGGCGACATGCCGCGGCAATTGGCGGCGGCCGACGCCTTCCTCCTGCCGACGCTCTACGATCCATTTTCCAACGCGTGTCTCGAAGCGCTCGCCGCAGGTCTGCCTGTGATCACGACGCAGGACAATGGGTTTGCCGAGATCATCGAGCCCGGCGTGGAAGGCGACATCATCGATCGCGCAGACAACGTGAACGCGCTGGCCGAGGCGCTCGCCGGATGGAGCGATGCGGGTCGCCGTGAAGCCGCGCGCCCGCGGCTGGAGGCGAGAGGCGCGCAGTTCACGATCGAGGAGAATGTGCGGCAGACGCTGGAAGTCTTGATGCAGCGCGGCGCGACGTAGTGCCGGACGCCCTACCGCGCGATGCTCACCCAAGTGCCGATGGGCACTTCCTTGAAAAACCTGCGGGCGGCGGCGCTCGGCAGGCGGATGCAGCCGTGCGAAGCGGGATGCCCGGGCACCACGCCGAGGTGCATCCCAAAATCGCGGCAGCTCAGCCGCATGAAGAAGGGCATCTTCGCTTCGTGATAAATCGTCGAGGTGTGCTCGAGATGTTTGTCGGTGATCACAAATTCGCCGGTGGGCGTCGGGAAGCCGGCGCGGCCGCTCGAGATTTCCGTGGCGAAGACGGTCGCGCCGTCCTGCACCAGCTCGGCCTTTTGCCGATCGAGTGAAATTTCAATCCGCAGCCGGTCGCGGCTCAGACTTTTCCCGAGCAAAAGCTGGATGCATTCCGCGTTGTCCGCCCACGCGGCAAAGTAAACCGCGAGGAGATGCGAGCGGCTTCGCGTGGCCGCGAGCCGGTTGGCGCCTTTCTCCAGCAGGAGGCGCACGGCATCCGCGCGGCCGAGGGCGCCGCCCAGCATCAGCACGGTCATGCCAGGTTCGGAGCCGAGGTAATTGCGCACAAAGCTCCCCTTCACCAGCTCGCGCAACGCGGAGTCCGGCTCGGGATGGAGCACCGTGTCGGGATCGACGCCGGCATCGAGAAGCAGCGTGAGTTGCACGAGATCGTTGCGCGCCACCGCGTAGGCGATGAGCGGCTGCGCGCCCGCGGCTGGCGTCGGCGGCTCGAGGTAATGCGCCAGGAGCGCCTGCACATGGCGGCGATCCCCGGCGGCAAGCGTGTGGAGCAGCACAGCGCGGGACCAATCATCCCACTCGAGCGCCGGCGCGGCCCGCGAAAGAATGGGGTCGATGAGGCGCCAATCCATGGATTCAAAAGCGTGGCTCAGAAGGTCGCGCTCTTCGCAGCAGGCGCCGGGCGTCGGCGGAGCCGATTCGAGGAGCAGAATCATCGCATCGCGGCGTTGCGCAGCGATGGCGTAATGCAGCGCGGTGTGGCCGTTGGCGTCGGCGGTGTTTGGGTCCGCGCCTTTGGCCAGCAGTGCGCGCAGCGTGGGGAGATGTCCGCGCAAGGCGGCCACCATCGCCGGGGTGGTGCCGGTGGCGTCGGCTCGCGCGGGGTCGGCGCCGGTCTCGATCAAGCGAAGCGCGAGGGGCCAGTCCTCGTGCAAGGTGGCGAGCAGGAGCGGCGTGCGGCCTCGCTCGTCGGCGGCGTTTACATCCACGCCGGCCGCGAGGAATAGATCGATGAGCGATCGGTGACCGGCCTCGACGAATCTACAGAGTCCCCGCGGCGCCGCCTCGAGACCGAGCAGCGCCAGCCGCGCGGTGGCCTGCGCGCGTGACGCATCGGCTTGCACCGCGCACGGAGCCGGCATGGCGCTCGCGAAGACGAGCGCCGCAGCAAGGCTGGGGATCCGATTCGTGAAAGCGCGCATGACGATTCGATTCCGAAGAATGCCCGGGCGCGGAGAAAATTCCAAATTCCAAATTCCAAATTCCAAATTCCAAACAATGGAAAACAAGGAAACGGACTGAACGCGCGTCCCGTTCGTTTCACTCTTTTCCATTTCCTTGCTCCCCATTGTTTGGAATTTGGAATTTGGAATTTGGAATTTCCGCGCAAGCCTCCGCCGGCAGTGGTGGATTGAATCGAGAGAGCGGCGCGACGAGGTGCCCCGGGAGCGGCCACACGCGCTCTTGAATGCGCGGCGCGAGCGGTTTCGCGGTGATGTAACCGACGGCGAACATTTCCAGCTTCGCATCGAGATTATCCACGTAATGCAGCGCCCACGCCTCGGGCGTCTTTGGCACCACGGGCGAGCCGAATTGCAATTCGCCGTGATGCGACGCCAGCAAGTGGAGCAGGTGCAGCCGCACGTCTTCGCTCACCGGCCGCAGCGCCTTCCATGCAGCCGCGGGCTCGCTCGCGAGCAGTTTGCGCCAGAGGTTGTTCACGAGTTCGATGCCGATGGTGATGTGGCCGAGCATCTCGCCGCGTTCGTCGTAGGGCATGATGAATCCGTCGGCGGGCAACGCATTTTCCCACATCTTTCCACAGTCGTGAAAGAGCACGCCCGCAAGCAGCAGATCGCCGTGGAGCGCCGGGTACGCGCTCGCGATCGCCGCGGCGCTCCGCATCATCTGCGCGACGTGCTCGACCAGGCCGCCGCGCCGCGCGTGGTGATAGCCGCGGGCCGCCGCCGCCCGCCGGTAGCGCTCGCCATATTCCGCGAGGAAGAGCTCGCCGAGCGCACGCAGCCGCGGATCGGCGAGCTCCGCCACCACCGCAACGATGTGCGCGAAATCCGCCTCCTGTTGCGCGCGCCGCTCCGGCGATCCACCGAGCACGGCCCCGCGCTCCTCGGCGGAAAGCTCCCGCACCGTCCAGCGCCGCGAGTCGAGACCGTAGGCCGGCGAGGCGGCAAATTCTCCGGCCACTTCGACAAACGCGCGCGCAGCGAGCTCCTCGCACAACGCAAAAACCGGCGCGTCGCTCCACGCGCGCAGGGTCATCTTCGCCTCCGCATCGGCGGCCACGAGTTCCCAAAAAGGTTTGCCTTCGCGCGTTTGTTTTTGTGTGAGCGATTCGATCTGCGCGTGCGCGCGGGCCTCGACTTTGCCGTCGAGCGCCGCGCGTTTGAGTTGAGCGATGGTGAGGAGTTCCATGGGAAAGGTGCTTCGTAGCGTTTGCGCCGGAGTGACTCGACTGTATTAAGTAACCGCCATGAAAATTCCCCGCTCCCGCGCTTTCACTCTCATCGAGTTAGTCGTCGTCATCGCCGTTATCGCCATCATCGCCTCCTTCACCGTGCCGGCGGTTCTCACGATGCTGAAAGGATCGAGCATGACGCAAGCTTCACAGCTTCTCGTCGATCAATTGGCCCTCGCCCGCCAGCAGGCGCTGAGTAAGAACACGACCGTGGAAGTGCGCTTCTATCGCTACGGCGATCCCGAAATTCCGGGCGAGAGCGCGGCCAATCCGGAGTCCGGCAAATTTCGCGCGATGCAAGTCTTCCAAGTGCTGCCATCGGGCGCCGCGATCCCGATTGGCAAAGTGCAGCAGCTTCCGACTTCCGTGATCTTCAGCGCCAATCTGGACGACCCGAAGCAGTCTTTCTCCTCACTGTTCATCACCGAGAAGCTGGTCACCCAGGACAAGGTGAGCAATGACAAGACAATGCCGGAACTCCCGCGCGGCATTAAGAAGAACTACGAATTCGTCGCCTTCCGTTTCCAGCCGGACGGCTCCACCGATCTCGCTCCCACCGGCAGCAGCGCGAGCGGAGTCGGAGTGTGGTTCGTTACTCTGCACGGCATCGCGGAGAAGCCACTGAAGGAAGGTGGCAATCTCCGCCCGCCGCCGAACTTTTTCACCGTGCAGATCGATCCGGTGAATGGCACGACGCGCGTGTATCGGCCGACGGCGGGGTAGGAATTTTTTAATTCGCGAGCTGCACCGTCCGCTTCTCTCTCGCGCTCGCCGCGGCGCTGTCCACGATCTGCTGGCCGATGCGCGCAATCTCCGGGTGCAGCGGGCCGCGCTCAAAGGCCCCACCTTCCAGCACACTGATGAGATACTGGATCGCGTTCTGGAAAGGCGCGCGCACCGCATCGACTGGCACCTTCCGGCTCTCGGGATGCGCGCGCGTCTGCACTGAAATCTCCGCGTCGTAATCGTAAGCGGCGATCGTCCCTTCGGTGCCTACGACATTGAAGCCGCACCGCGGCTGCGGCTGGAGAATCCACGGATCGGTGAAGGTGCCCCAGCGCGTCTCGATCTTCGAGAGCCCGTGCGCATAGCGGCAGACGGCGATGCTGTGCTCATCGACCGCAGCCGCATCCGTCACGCATGTGACTTCGAGCGGCTTGCGCCCGTCCATAAACCACGTGCCGATCGTCGCTCCATAACCCGCATAATCCCGCAGCGAGCCGCCACCGCGCGCCGGATCGTAAAACCAGCTCGCCGCTTTTTCCTCCGCCGTCGGCTGCGCTTCTTCCTTGTCCGCTCGATGAAAGAGCGGGCCGCGATTGCCGCCGTAGTGATGAAACTCGATGACCTCGCCGATCGCGCGTTCGTCGATGAGCCGCTTGGTGGTGATGTACCCAGGATCCCAACGCATCGGCCAATTGATCGCCAGAAGTTTGCCGGTCTTTTTCTGCGCCGCGATCATCTCGTCCGCCTCGGCGAGCGAGCCGGCAAAGGGTTTCTCGACCACGATACTCAGTCGATACTCCGCCACGCGTTTCGTCCACAGCCCGTGCTCCGCCGCCGCCGGGCACAGCACCACGAGATCGGGCCGAGTCTTCTCCAAGCACTCGCGCCAGTCGGTGAAAACTCGCTCGCGCGGGATTCCGAAATTTTCCACCGCCCGCTGCATCCGCGCCGGCTGTTCATCGCACACCGCGGCGATCTCCGCGTGCGGATGCTCGTGCACCATGCGCAGCAGATCGCCCATGTGCATGTGGTCGAAATTGATCCCGGCGATTTTCCAGATGCGGCTCATGAGGCGCATGGGAACATCCACCGCGCGGCGAGACAAGATGTAGCTGCGACGCCCTCGCCGCGTTTTCCCACCCGCGCGGCAAGGCGCCGCAGCTACTTCCGTCCCACGCCGAACTGATCGCTCACCCGCACGACCTTCCCGTCGCGGAAGTCGGCCTCGAAAAATTTCGAACTCGAGACCGGTGCGCCCTTCTCGTCCTTCAATGTCGCCACGATCTTGCGCGTGTGCGCGTCGATGACATCCGGCGTGTGGCACCACGCATACTGCCCGTCGAGACTGAAGGTGACCCACCCGTGCCCGCCGGCGCTTAAGTCCACGTGACCCGTCTCGCGCGGCGGCATCGTGGTCGTGTCGAAGATGTAGAGCCGGTTGCCGCCCTGGTCGCTGATCCACACTTCCTTTTCATCCGGCGTGAGCCCCACGCCGTGCGTGCGCCGCGCGAGCGAGCCGTCGCCCGCAAAGACACGGTGCAGCACTTTCCCCGTCGTGAGATCGGCCACATCGAAGCCCACGTGCTGCCCGAGGCACACAAAGGCGAGCGTCTGCCGGCTGTTGACGGTGAATGGAAACACGCCCTTCTCCCCCACGGGCGTGATCTGCTGCACGATCATGTCGTCGCTCGTGCGCACTGTGTTGAGCGTGATCTCCGAGCCGCAATACACCGACTTTCCATCCGGCCCCATCACTGTGTTATGCGAGCGTCCATTCACCGGAATGTGCTTCGTGATTTCGCCCGTCTCCGCATCCACCACGAACCATTCGCTCGCGCCTTCGCCGACCCACCAGCCGGTGGGCACATAGATTTTTTTCCCGTCCGGTGTGACCGCCGCGCGATCGCAACCGAAGCCGTAATTTTTTTCCCACACGACCTTGTCTGTCTCGAGGTCCAGGCAGCCGAGCGTGTGATTGGTGGTGGAATAGAACGCGCGGTGTGTCGCGGCGTTTGGGCAGAAGCCGCGGACGCCTTCGTTGAAGACGGGCGCGTCGATGCGCCGGATAAATTTGTGCCCGTCGTCGATGTCAAAGATGAGCACTGCCGCGCCCGTGCCGCTCTTCTGCGCGCCATCGGGAGTGGCCATGTAGAGCAGCCGCCTCTCCGCGGATTGCGCGAGCGCGGAACAGAAAAATGCGGCGACGAGGGGAACGAGAAGTTTCATGCAGCCCAGTATCTTGAAAACGGAATGGACGTCCACGAAAGACACGAAAGCACGAAAGAGGAGACCATCGCTGGGGCATCCCTCTTTTTCGTGTCCTTCGTGTTTTTTCGTGGAGCCTTCCTCCCGAGGGTCGCGGTGGGCGCTGGCACACAAGCTGCCCCTTGGCCTGCGCGAATCCTCATGACCACTTCCCCGCCGCCGGCCCCGCAAGTCCGCCCCAATATCCAGTCCGCCCCGCCCCGCCCGACGCCGCAGACTTTCTCTCTCGAGGAGATCATCAAGAAGATGGTCGGCGAGGCCGATGGCGTCTCCGATCTGCTATTCGTGGTCGGGCGTCCGCCGCAGATCGAGGTCTTCGGAAAGCTGCGCGGCGTCGAGATTCCCGGGCTCTCTCCAGCGCTCGCGCCCGCGCACGTGGAAGCCATCGCGCAGAAACTCATGGCGGGCAACGAGCGACTCGCCACCGATTTCAAAAACAGCGGCTCGTGCGACACCAGCTACGCCGTGCCGGACCTCGCGCGCTTCCGCGTGAACGTCTTCCGGCAGAATGGCAATCACGCCATCATCATGCGCAAGCTCAGCACGAAAATTCCGTCGCTCGAAGCGCTCGGCCTGCCGCCCGTCTTCGGCGAAATGATCAAGGAAAAGACCGGCCTCATCTTCGTGACCGGCGCGACCGGCAGCGGCAAGACCACCACGCTCGCCGCGATGCTCAATGAGTTGAATCAGACCCAGGAGATGCACGTCGTCACGCTCGAAGATCCCATCGAATTCCTGCACCCACACGCCAGAGCCACCTTCAGCCAGCGCGAGCTCGGCAAGGATTTTTCCGACTTCGCCGTGGGCCTGCGCGCCGCTCTGCGCCAGGCACCAAAGGTCATCTTCGTCGGCGAAATCCGCGACCGCGATACCATGGAGATCGCCCTCACCGCCTCGGAAACAGGGCATGTCGTCTTTTCCACGCTGCACACCATCAGCGCCGCGCAGACCGTCAACCGCATCATCGGCATGTTCTCGCATCACGAGGAGGAACAAATCCGCCAGCGCCTCGCCGACACGTTGCGCTTCGTGGTGAGCCAGCGTCTCGCGCCGAAGGTCGGCGGCGGCCGCATAATGGTCTCCGAAATCATGGGCAGCAGCATGCGCACGCGCGAAGCCATCCTGCTCGGTGAAAACGAAAACCGCACCTTTCATGAGATCATCGAGGCCGCGCTGCCGAGCGGCTGGCACAGCTTCGAGCAGACGCTCGTGCAACTTTTCATGGACGAAAAAATCACCGAAGAGACCGCGCTCATCTACAGCGTGAACAAGACCGCGATGCGCCGCTCGCTCGACATCGCCCGCAAAACCATGGGCGGAAAAGACGAAACTCCTTCCGGCCTGCGACTGAACATGGAAGCGCTGCACAGCAAGCCGCCGCCATCGCCATCGCTCTCGCTCACGCAAAAGGCAAAGTGAGCACGCTTTCCGAGCGCCGTTGCGCGAACGAATCCGTGATGGGGCTTACGGCTTAAAACCGACCCGCGGACGCGGCGGATCGGGTGGATGAATAAGCGGCTCGATCTGACGCCACAGGAATTGCAGAGATTGATTGTGTTCCAACAACGTCCGGTCGATCTCCGCCAGACGCTGGAGCACCTCGGTATTGGCCATCCATTGGAAAATTTTCCGAATTCTCCGCTTGCGCCCTCTGCGCACGACCTCTAAACAGTCCGTCCCTTTCGCGCTCTCGTGAGTGATCACCCACTCTCGCTCTCGCGGCTCCGCATTGCCGGTGGCTTCGATCGAGATGGCCCGCGTGAGCACTGAAGGGGAAAAAAGAGGCGCAGAAAATTGCTTGCACGCATGGCGCTTTCTCCTAACGTCCGCCCCCCGCTGCCGGCGGATGTGTGCTTCCAAGTCCGCACTTTTCGGAGTTCCCTCGGGATCGCGCGGATGCAGCGTCAGCCACCACTTACTTTTCACATGCCCACCATCAATCAGCTCGTCCGCAAAGGGCGCAAAAAGATTTCCGTTAAATCGAAATCTCCGGCACTGACTAACTGCCCATTTCGTCGCGGTGTGTGCGTGCAGGTGATGACGCGCACGCCCAAGAAGCCGAACTCAGCGTTGCGCAAAGTCGCGAAGGTGCGGCTCACCAATGGGTACGAAGTCATCGCCTACATTCCCGGCGAAGGCCACAACTTGCAGGAGCACTCGATCGTCTTAGTCCGCGGCGGACGCGTGAAGGATTTGCCCGGTGTCCGCTACCATATCGTACGTGGCACTCTCGACGCCCTCGGTGTGGATGGCCGCCGCCGGAGCCGCTCGAAATACGGAGCCAAACGTCCCAAGCCCGGCGCCGATGCCGCCGACGCCAAGAAAAAGAAAAAGTAACCGCTTCGTCATTCGTCATTCTGTCATTCGTCATTCGCCATGTCCCGCCGCCGCCGCGTCATTCACAAAGAGGAGAAACTCGATTCCCGTTACGGGAGTCCGGTGGTCGCCCGCCTTATTAGTACCGTCATGCAGAACGGCAAGAAATCGTTGGCCGAGCGCATCGTGTATTCCGCCATCGAGGAAACGCGCACCGCCACCGAAGCCGTCGATCCGCTCGAGATACTTAACAAGGCAATCGATAACGTAAAGCCGCGGCTCGAAGTAAAGAGCCGCCGCGTCGGAGGCGCCACTTACCAGGTGCCCATGGAAGTGCCGCCGGGCCGGCAGCTCGCGCTGGCGATGCGTTGGATCGTCAACTACGCGCTCGCCCGCAAGAACGTGCCGCTCATGAAAGCGCTCGCCTCCGAGCTCAAGGAAGCCGCCGCCGGCCAGGGTAACGCAATTAAGAAACGCGACGACACGCATAAGATGGCCCAGGCCAACCGCGCCTTTGCCCACTTCCGCTTCTGACTACTTACTGCAATGCCCGCCGTCGCCGAGAAACCAGTAACTACGAATCCGAATTCGCCGGACCGCGCCTATCCGCTCGAAAGGACGCGTAACATTGGCATCGCCGCGCACATCGACGCCGGCAAGACCACGCTTACCGAGCGCATTCTCTTTTACACCGGCATGATTCATAAGATCGGCGAGGTGCATGAAGGTAACACCGTCACCGACTGGATGGAGCAAGAGCGCGAGCGCGGCATTACCATTACCTCGGCGGCTACCACTTGTTTCTGGCAGCAGACCAAACAAGCTGGCGTCTTCAAACTTTACGACGGCGAGAAGATGCGGGTGAACATCATCGACACTCCCGGCCACGTCGATTTCACCGCCGAGGTCGAGCGCTCCCTGCGCGTGCTCGACGGCGCCATCGCCGTCTTCTGCGCCGTGGCCGGTGTGCAACCGCAATCCGAGACGGTGTGGCGGCAAGCCACCAAGTATAACGTCCCGCGCATCGCCTTCGTGAATAAGATGGACCGCACCGGCGCGGACTTCGACAAGGCCATCGATGATCTCCGGGTAAAGCTGCGCGCCAATGCGTGGCCCGTCCTCCTCCCGCTCGGCAAGGAAGACCACCTCCGCGGGCAACTCGATGTGATCAATAAGAAGGCGATCATTTATAACGACAGCGACGTGATGGGTTCTACTTTCCAAGTCGAAGAGGTGCCCGCGGAATACAAGGAGTTAGTCGATAACGCATATAACGACTTGGTAACTGCCATCTCAGATCTCGACGACGAAGTCGGCACGGCCTTCCTCGAAGAAAAGCCGATCACGCGCGAGATGCTCAAGGCCGGCATCCGCCGCCAGACCATCGCCAATAAGTTCGTCCCCGTCGTCGGCGGTTCAGCCTTTAAGAACAAGGGAGTGCAGTATCTTGTCGATGCCGTTATCGACTATCTTCCCGGCCCGCTCGATATTCCGCCCGCCAAGGGTCTCGATCCGGATGACCACAGTAAATTCATCGAAGCGCCCGCCGACGACAACGCCACCTTCTGTTCCCTCGCCTTCAAACTCTGGAGCGACCCATTCGTCGGCAAGCTCGTCTTCTTCCGCGTCTATAGCGGCAAGCTAACCAAGGGCGACACCGTTTATAACCCACGCACTAACAAGCGCGACCGCATCAGCCGACTGATCCAGATTCAGGCCGACAAGCGCGAGGACATCGATACGATCTACTCCGGCGACATCGCCGCCATCGTCGGCATTAAGAACGTTACTACCGGCGACACCCTGTGCGACGAAGATCACACCATCCTCCTCGAGCCACCGTCTTTCCCCGACCCAGTGATTAGCATGGCCATCGAGCCGAAGACCAAGCTCGACCAGGAAAAGATGGGCACCGCCCTCCAGCGCCTCGCTGAGGAAGATCCCACCTTCCGCGTTTATACCAACGAAGACACCGGCCAGACCATCATCGCCGGCATGGGCGAACTGCATCTCGAGATCATCCGCGACCGCATGATGCGCGAGTTCAAGGTCGATGCCAACGCCGGCAAACCGCAGATCGCTTACCGCGAAACCATCACCAAGCCGGCGACCGGCGAAGGCAAGCTCATCAAGCAATCCGGCGGCCGCGGTCAATACGGCCATGTTATCGTGGATGTCCGCCCTGCCGAACAAGGCAAGGGACTAACCATCGAAAACGAAGTTGTCGGCGGCACCATCCCGAAGGAATACATCCCGGCATGTAAGAAGGGCATCGAAGAAGCCGTGCTCAACGGCATCATCGGAGGTTATCCCGTGATCGACCTCGAAGTGGATATCGTCGATGGCAGTTACCACGACGTGGATAGTAACGAACTTGCCTTTAAGATGGCCGCCATCTTCGCGATGAAGGATGCATTTAAGAAGGCGAATTCCATCCTGCTCGAACCCATCATGAAGGTGGAAAACACCACGCCCGACGAGTTTCAAGGCGACATCATGGGCGACCTTAATCGTCGTCGCGGTTTCATCAAAGGCATCGAAGCCCGCAACGGCCTCTCCATCATTAACGCCGAGGTGCCGCTGGCGGAAATGTTCGGTTACTCGACCGCCATTCGTTCCCTTTCCAAAGGCCGCTCGAGTTACTCGATGGAGCCCTCGCATTTCCAGCAAGTCCCCGCCCAAGTGCTCGCCGCCGTGCTCGACCAAAAGGGCGGCAAGTAACCCCATTCCTCTTATGTCCGGACAACGCATCCGCATTCGTCTTAAAGCCTTCGATTTTCGAATGCTCGACCAGTCATCGGCCGAAATCGTCGAGACCGCCAAGCGCACCGGCGCCAAGGTCGCAGGGCCGATCCCGCTACCCACGCGCATCGAAAAGTTCACCGTCAACCGCTCGCCCCACGTGGATAAGAAATCCATGGAGCAGTTTGAAATCCGCACCCACAAACGACTGCTCGACATCATCGAGCCCACCGCCAAAACCGTCGATGAGCTGAAGAAACTCAACCTTCCGGCAGGAGTAGATATCACCATCAAGATTTAATGAAGATCGGACTTCTAGGAAAAAAAATCGGGATGACTCGCGTCTATGACGCGGCGGGCAAAGCCACGCCTGTTACCGTCATCGAGGCCGGCGATAACTCGTTGCTCCAGGTGAAGACCGAAGACAACGCCGGCTATGCCAGTGTCCAGGTCGGCTTCGACGTGCAGAAGGAACACCGGGTAACGATGCCGCAGCTGGGCCATTTCAAGAAAGCCGGCTCCGATCCGAAGAAACTGGTCAAAGAGTTTCGCCTCCCAGACGGCACCAAGATAGAGGGCGAACTGGATCTCAGTGTGAATCAATTTGCGACCGGTGAGTTAGTCGATGTGATCGGTCAATCGAAGGGCAAGGGCTTTCAGGGAGTAATGAAGAAGCATAACATGCACGGCCAGGGCGCTTCTCATGGCTCGATGATGCATCGCCGCAACGGCGCCATCGGTTACCGCTCCACTCCCGGGCGCATTTGGAAAAACATGGGTATGCCCGGCCACATGGGGGACGAACGAGTAACCGTCCAGAATCTGCGCGTCGTGCAAATCCGTCCCGAAGAAGGCGTGATCCTCATCAGCGGCGCCGTGCCCGGCGCAAACGGCAGTTACGTTGTTATCCGCCCCGCCCGGAAAGCCAAACCGGAGGTTAAGAAATAACTTATGGCTGCGAAAATCCTTACTCTCGAAGCTGCCAAAGCTGCCAACATCGAAGTAATCGAGAACGGCAAATATACCCAGGCCGTTCATGACGTGGTCGTCGCCATGCGCGCCAATCGCCGCAGCGGCACCGCGTCCACGAAAACCAAAGCCACTGTGCAAGGCTCCGGTGCCAAGCCGTGGCGGCAAAAAGGCACCGGCCGGGCGCGCGCCGGTTACAGGTCCAGCC
>JBBRXP010000138.1:0-15730 GCA_038238555.1 Chthoniobacterales bacterium
GCTGCCCGAATTTTTGTAGGCCACCACGATGTCGAGCTTGCCGTCGCCATCCACATCCGCCGCCGCCGCATCCACCGGACTCGCGCCGACAGAATCGATGAGCACCACATTTTGACTGCTCGCATTCAAGTGCTGCACGAGCTGCTGAAATTGCGAGCCGCCTCCCTCGGGGATGCCGTTGCCGGGATTCGGATCGTCCTGCGTCGAGAGCACCATCTGTCCCGTGCCCGCGTCCACCACCAGGATGTCGTCGCGTCCGTCGCCGGTAAAATCCGCGGCGAGGATGATGCCGGAGACTGGCGTGCGATTGACGAAGTTGTTGTTTTGCAATTTGCCGCCGTCGCCCGCCGGAGCGCCATTGCCCCCATCGCCGGCGGTCACCGAATAGCGTGAGCTGTCGCTTTGAAGATCGAGATTGGTGATCGAGCCGCCGACGCCGCCAGCGCCCGCCGCACCATTGCCGCCGTCACCGGCGAGCAACGTCACGGGACCAAAAGAAGTCTTCTCGACGATGTGGTCGATCGAGCCTCCCGCGCCGCCCGTCTTGCCGTTGGCCCCGTCGCCGGCGATGAGCGCGTAGCTCGGAGTGTTGAGCGGAGAACCGCTGGGAACAAAGGCGCTGTCGATGCTGACGTTTGCGATCGCGCCGCCCGCCGGCCCTGGCGTCGTGAAGATCACGCCCGCCGGATTTCCACTGCCGGCAAAAAGCTGGAGGGCCGCCGCGCGCGCGATCTGTGCGCTTTTGATGGAAGCGCCCGGCGCGAGCTGGCCCGCGGCTTTCGTGAACGCGAAAGTCGTTTGCGTGCCGGATTGCACAGGGTTGATATCGATGGTTCCTACCGAAGAAGTCACTACCCCCCCGCTCAGCAACCGCGACTCCGTGCGGAAGACACCGTCGCCCGCATACGCGCCCGAAATTTCTCCGCTGATGGAGAGCCCGCCGATCGAGCCTCCCGTGATGATGCTGCCGAGGGTGCCCTTCTCGGCGTCCAACGGCAGCGTCTTGAGACCCGTGAGATTATTGGCCAGCAAGACCGAGCCGTCTTCGCCATTGGCGGGATTGTTATCCGAGTCCGAGAGCCGCCCCGCCGCCGTGAGATTGCCGACGAGATTGCCGAGGTCGCCGTGGATTTCGAGGTTCGTATTTGGCCCGAAAGAAATGGAACTGATCCGCCCTTGGTCGAACCACACCAGCGCCTGTCCGGAAAACACCTTCACGAGAGTCACCGCGTTTTCGCCCACGGAAGTTTCGCCCGAGTTGGGATTGCCCGCGCCCCCGAGAAGATTGGCGCCATTGACGAGCAGAGCGGGAGCGATCCGCGCCTCGAGCGGCTCGATGGCAGAGCGGAAGTGAAGAGATGATTTCATAGAAGTGTGCGGCGGGATTGCGTGCGGGTGAGGCGCAATCCAAAGCAGCAACGGTGCCGGACCTTCTTTCCAAGGAGAGGCGACACTCCTGTCGCCTGCGTCCTTTGTTCGCTTGCCGCGCGCGCGGACTTCAGCGCCAGTGCTCGTCGAAAAAACCGGCATCGACCACGAGGCCCGGCCAGCGCGGGCCTGCCGGGGTGCGCAGGTCGATGAGCGCCCAGTCGGGAAGCTTTGGTGTCTGCAGCGAATTGGTGCCGTAGGCGTCGTCGCGAAAGTCGATGCCGCTGTTGAGGAGCACGTAGCGTCGTGGGTTGAGCGGGTTGGGGAAAATGAGGATCGGCGCGTGATGCGCGGCGTCGAGTTTGTAGCCGCGGAACTCGAGCGTTTTCGCATCCCACTTCAGCGGGAGTTGCGGGAGAATCTTCGCGAGCACCTTGTTCGACGACGGATCGCCCCACAGCACGAGGTTGCTCGCGGCGATGTCGGCGGCGCCGATCGCGATGTCGTCTTTCACCGGCGCGTCGCCGCGGAACACGTCGCGCCACATTTTCGCGGCGTGATCGAATTCGCCCTTCACCCAGCCGCCAAGCTTGTTGTTAAGAGGCTTCCCGGTCGGCCGCACGAAAATGAAACTCTCCATGAAGGCGTCGTCGATCGGGCCCTGGAGGCCGGGAGATTTTCGAGAGCCGGCGGCGGGAGGACCGGCGATCCACCTGCTGTCTTGCTTGTGCAGCACGGCTGGCGACTTGCCCGCCACGGTCTGTCCATCGATGACGACCTTGCTCAAGCCCGGCGCGCTCAGCGTGAGGGCGGACACATTTTTCGTCGTGACATTCGCGGCACCACCCTCGAGTTGCGCACGCACATCGGCTCGTTCCCAATGTTTTTCCAAGCCGTCCGCCTTCACCCACGCCACGGAAGGATAACGCAGCGTGTAAGTCGTCAGCCGCACTTCCTTCGGCACCGCGTCGCGGCCTTTCGCGGCGAGCGCGTCGATCTTCTCCGCGAGTTGCTGCTTCGCGCCGGGCTCATATTTGTGCGCCGTGTTGGGGCCGATGATGCGCTCGAGTTTCAAGCCTTCCGCGGCGCACGCTTTTTCCATCATGTCGGCGGATTGCTTCTGCGGGTCGATCTCGCCGGAGTAGGCGATGGTCGGGCAGTTGAAGAGATTGGCCGCGTAGTCGGTCGCGTTGTACCAGTGGTAGAGCTGCTGCTCCCACCACGGCGGCGGCTCCTTGCCCTCGGCGAAGACTTTGGCGTAGATGGGCGTTTCGGCGAAACCCGCGCCCGGCGACGCGGCGCACCACGTGCCGGAGTGATGCGTGGCGAGATGCCACGTGCTCGCGCCGCCCATCGAAAAGCCGCGCACGACGATGCGCCGCTCGTCGATAAGATACGCGGCGCGCACCGCCGCCCTCGCCTCAAAGACATCCTGCTCGCCGGCAAATTTCGTCGCATTGCACATGCGGCCGTAAGGCGTGAGCACAAAGGTGTCGTCGGCCTCAAAGGAAGACGGCTTTTGCCGTTCGGCGAGGAAGGCGAGTTCGGTGCGCGCTTCGCTGCGGCCGAGCAGCCACAGATCGAGCCGGCGAGATTTTGCGTCGCCGCGTTTCCACGTCGCCGGCACGGTGAGTCCGTAAGGCTGCACCGATCCGTCGATGCGCGAGCGATAGCCGCGGACGAGCAGCCCGGTGGCGTCGGTCCACGGCGTCTTGCCGGCGCGCAGTTGCTCCACGCGCTCCACTCCTTGCTTGAGCATTGCCTTCGCAAACTCGACTTGTTTCGCGCTGAAGAACTCGTCGTAACGCAGCGCCCAATCGACGGCTTTGTGAAAAATTTCCACGTCGGGAAGCAGCGCCAACAAGTGCGGCTTAGATGTCAGCTCGCCAGTAAGGCCGTCGATTTGTTTTTGAAGCGCGGCCGCGCCCGCGGTGAGCGCCGCGCGATCGGTGTCGGAGATGGCGATGCCCGCGGGCGGCATCTGCTTCGCCGGGCCGGGCGGGATCGGCTCTGGCACTGGCGCGGCGAGCGATGTCGAGAGAATGAGGAGCGGAATGAAAAGGGCGCGGAGCTTAGGCATGGCAGGCTTTTACGCCGCGAGTTATCCGTCGTCGAGTCAGCGCGGCGAGGGCGCCGCGGGCACTTCCTGCGGCGAGGCGCCGCAGCTACTATCCGTCCACTTTCCGCACCAGTTCGCTGAAGCTGCGCGCGTCGCGAATCGCGGCGTTGAGCCGATCGAGCCCGGCGTCGTGCGAGGGATGCGGCAGATGCACCGAGCAACTCGAGCCATTGCTCGCAAAGGTCATCTCATCCCACTGGATGCTCTCGATCTCGCGATGGAACTTGGCCACGGCGCGGCCGCGGAAGAAGGCGCGCGTGGTCTCCGGCGGCTGGAAGATGGCGCGCCGGATGTCGTCTTCGCTCACGAAGCGGCGCATCTGGCCTTCGCGCTTGAGCTCGTAGTAGAGGCCCTGGTCGAGCGCCACGTTGTGATATTCGAGATCGATGCTCTGCAGCCACGGATCGCTCCACGCGAGCTTCTCGGCTTCCTGCAAAGTGGTGAGCAGAAATTTTTTTGCGACCCAATCCAGCCGGTCGCGGCACAGCCAGTAATCGGTGGCCAGATCGTTAAGCGCGTGCTCCCACTCGCGCAAGACCCACGCGGTGTCTTCGTCGTCCCGCGCGCAATGCTTCTGCGCGGCGGCGAGGTAGAGGCGCTGGATGTCGATGGCGGAAATTTTCCGCCCGTCGCGCAGCTCCACGATCCAGTCGCAGCCTTGATCGCGGCTGATGGCCTTGGTTGCTTCGACCGGATCGGCGAGGTCGAGTTGCGGCGCGCGGTTCTGCTCGATCAAGTCGAGCACGAGCACCGTCGTGCCGAGCTTCAGGGCCGTGGCCCACTGGCTCATATTGGCGTCGCCCACGATCACGTGGAAGCGCCGGTAGCGGTCGGCATCGGCGTGCGGCTCGTCGCGCGTGTTCACGAGCGGCCGCCGGTTCATGGTGTCGATGGAGCAGAGCACGCTGAAAAAGTCCGACCGTTGCGCGATCTGATAAATGCCTGGCTGGCCCGCGGCATCCTCGCCTTCCACACCCATCTTTCCCGCTCCAGCAAAGACTTGGCGCGTCACGAGGAAGGGCACCACGTCGCGCACCACGCGATCCCACGGCACCTTTCGCCGCATGAGATAATTGTCGTGGCACCCGTAGCTGTGGCCCACGAAGTCCGTGTTGTTCTTGTACAGGCGGGCCTCGCAGCCAGGCGGCAGATGCGCGTTGCGACGCCGCGCGCACTCCGCCAGGATGCGCTCGCCCGCTTTGTCCTGAGCCACGATCTCGCGCAGCGTGCTGCACTCCGGCGTCGAGTATTCGGGATGCGCGTGGTCGTTGTAAAAGCGCGCGCCATTCGAGAGCACGAGGTCGCTCTTGATTTCGGCAAAGGTGAGCGGCCGGTTCTTATCGAGCTCGAAATACGCGGCCTCGTCGGTGTCTTGCAGCAGCTCCTCGGCGCGGAAACCGCGCGCGTCCTGGTGCGGGTCTTCGAGTTTGTAATCCCACTTCATCGACGCGCCGTGCTCGGTGTAACTGCGCACGATCTCGATGGACTCGCGCACGACATCGAGGTCCGCCGCTCCATCGATTGTGATGCCGTATTCTGTTTCGATGCCGAAGACGCGGTTCATGAAAATGTGTGGATGCAATCTCTTGCGTGGCTCGCGCGAAGGCAAGCAGCGGGCGGATCGCGTCTATGCCCGGCGCAGAAATGCCACCGCCGTCGCGCCGTAACGTTTCTGGCGAAGGCATTCCCACTTGTTGGCGAGCGCGAACTCCGCGCCGGGAAGATGTTCGAGGATGAAGACGCCGCCGGCCACGAGCGCGCAGCGCAGCGAATCGCTGGCGAGCAACTCGGGGGCAAAGTCGCGCTCACCGGGTTTCCTGGCGTAAGGCGGGTCGGCGACGATGAGATGGAAACTTTCCGGCGCGGCGAAGCGGTCGAGGTAGCTGAAGACATCCATCGTCTGCACGGCGCCAGTGA
Source organism: Chthoniobacterales bacterium (assembly GCA_038238555.1). GTDB lineage: Bacteria > Verrucomicrobiota > Verrucomicrobiia > Chthoniobacterales > Chthoniobacteraceae > JANNXQ01. The sequence continues at coordinate 5,405 of JBBRXP010000138.1, forward strand.
GCCGCGTGCTGGCGAGATTGCGCTCGATGCTGGCGATGGCGCGTCCGTCATTGTCCACAAAGATCGCGCTCGCCGCGCCGCGGCTCAGCGCTTCGATGCCCATCGCGCCCGTGCCTGCAAAGAGATCGAGCACACGCGCGCCGGGCACGAGGTCGCGCAGGCTGTCGAAAATCGCGCCGCGGACCCTGTCCATGGTCGGCCGCACTTCCGCGCGCGGTACGTGCAGCGGCAGTCCTCCCGCCACACCGGCGATGACCCTCACGGCGCCGCTTCCGGCAGAGCGTCCCGCAGCGCGGCGCTCTCCTTCGGTTTCTTCTTCTTGTCCTTCTCCTCTTTCTTCTTCGTGCCGAAGATCGTGGAAGCGAGATCCTGGAGGTCGTTGGCGATTTTTTTTCCAAAAATATTGTCGCCGAGATTACTGCGCGCCTTGAAGTGATCGCCCTTGATTTCAAACGCGATCGCGTGCCGGCTCCCGGCGTCGGTCACGAGGTTGTTGCGCACGATGGCCGGCAGTTGGCGGTAGAGCTCTTCATCGAGCGAGAGCTCCGAATCGAGCTGGATTTTTCCGTCGAAACGAATCGTCCCCTTCGCCCCCAATTGCAGGTCCGCCGCTTCGAGCGAGAGGGCATCGACGGTGACGCGTTCCTTGGCGATGTGAAACTCGGCGCGCCCGTCCTTCAAGCGCAAGTCCGAGAGTTCCCGGATATCGAGCGCGGTGCCGATGGCCTCAAAAAGTTCGAGCTGCTGAAAGCGCCCGTCGAGAATCCGCAGCGTGCCGGAGCCCTCGGCGCGCGAGATGCGCTTCGAGCTGCCGTGCAGGCTCAGGGTGCCGGCGAGAGTGCCCGAGGCCAGTCCGCTCGATGAGGCAAACTGCTTGCTGAGCGGCCCCGCTTTCACGTCGGAAAAATTCAGCGCGACTTCAAAAGGCGACATCCACGGATCGGGATGAAGCGCAAAATTCCCGGTCATCCTCCCGCCCGCGAGCACGCCGGTGAACTCCGGCAGCGTGAGCCCTTGCGCGGTGTAGGAAAAAGGCGCGCGCAGATTTTCAAATGTGAGCGCATCGCCCCACACGAGGCGCGCAATCTGGGCGAGGCCCTCGACGCGTGCGGCGGTGAGCGTGCTGCAGCGCACATTCACGCCGCTAAACGTCGCCACGGGCTGCTGCTGCTTGTCGAGCAACTCGGCCGAGCCGCCGCGCATTTCAAAACTCCCGACCACCACTTCAAATCCATCACGCTTTTTACCGCCCTGCGGCTCCTCCTTGCGCTTCTCCTGCGCCGGCTCCGCAGGCGCGAGCTGCGGCATGTCCCAAGTGCCGGTCGCATTTTGCACCCAAATGATTTTCGGCGTCTCGACGGTCATCTCGTAAATTTCGAGCCGCCCGCGCAGGAGCGGCAGCATGCGGCAGTGCGCGTGGAAGGCGCCGGCTTCCAGGAAATTTCGGTCGCCATCCGGCACCGAGATGCCGGTGATTTTGAGATGTCCCCACGGCGAGAGGCTCGTGGTGGTGAAGCGCAAAGGCACGCGCAACGCCGCGCTCAATCCGGCCTGAATCCGCGCGTGCGCGCCGTGGGATTGGATGTAGAGATTGATGCTAAAGAGCGCCACCAACGCCAGCGCGACGAGGCCCGCGGCGGCGAGGAGAATCACCTTGGAAAGTTTTTTCACGCCGCGCAACGTAGCCACCAAGCCTCGAAAGAAAAGACTCGAATCCCCGCGATGCCCGACATCCTCGTGATCTTCAATCCCGCCGCGCGCAGCGAAAAGGCGCGAGGAACTTGGGAGACGATCGAGAATTTCCCGCGCTGCGCATTTCAACCCACGACGGCTACCGGGGATGCGCGGCGCTTTGCCGCCGAGGCTGTGAAGCGCGGCTTCCGCACCGTGGTCGCGGCCGGCGGCGATGGCACCATCAATGAAGTCGTCAACGGCCTCGCCGGTTCGGACGTGGCGCTCGGCATCCTGCCCGTGGGCACCATGAATGTCTTCGCCAACGAGATGGGCCTGCCCGCAAATCTCGCCCGGTGCTGGGAGATCATCCTCGCCGGCCACACCCGCATCATCGACCTCGCGCGGGCCAACGAGCAATACTTCGTGCAGCTCGCCGGCGTGGGGCTCGATGCGCAAGTCGTCGAGGCCACGAGCTGGGAATCGAAGAAAAATTTCGGCCCGCTCAGCTACGTCATCTCCGCCGCGCAAGTCGCCGCGCGCAAGCCGCCGCGGCTGGTGGTGGAAGCCGGGGGCCGCGTGCGCGAGGGCTCCTTCGTGCTCATCGGCAACGGATGCTACTACGGCGGTCCGCTGAAATTTTTCAAGCGCGCGCGTTACGACGACGGCCTTCTCGACGTGCTCATTTTCAAAAACCTCGGTTACCTCGACATCGCCCGTTACCTCGGCACCATCATTTTGGGCACGCATACCGAGCTCGACGACGTGGAGTACTTCCAGACCGCCCGCGCCGAAGTGCGCAGCGACGAGGAAGTGCCAGTGGAAGTCGATGGCGAAGTCGTGGCCCGGGTGCCGGTGGTCTTCCGCATTTCGTCGAAAAAGCTAAAGGTGCTGGTGGGGGCGGGGGAGGGGAGAGTTGAGAGTTGAGTAGCCTCCGCGTATCCGCCAGACGGCGCGCTCCGCACAGAGAAAGCGCCACTCAACTCTCAACTCTCCACTCTCAACTTTTCTGATTTTACTTCCCCAAATCCGTGCCCTAATTTCCGCGACCGTATGCGCCCCTCCCGCCGCCAAACGCAGCCCTTTACGCGACCGTGGTCGGCGGGGCGGCCCACGGCGACCTCGGTGCTCGTGGCGCTCGGAGTCGGGGCGTATGCCTCGCAGGCGCTCATCGAGTACATGCTCGGTCCGCGCGAAGGAGTCGAGATGCTCCGGCACTGGATGGCGCTCGATGGCGAGGGCGTGAGCGCGGGGTATTACTGGAAGTTTCTCACCTACCAGTTTCTGCACGCCAACCCGCTGCACCTGCTCGCCAACATGCTCCTGCTCTACTTCGCGGGAAGGGAAGTGGAGCCCATCGTGGGCGCGCGCAATTTCCTCGGCATCTACCTCCTCGGCACGCTCGTGGGCGGCGCCGCGCACTGGGCGGCGATGCCGGAGTATCCGCTGGTCGGCGCGTCTCCGGGTGTGGCGGCGGTGCTTATGGCCTTCAGCACCATCCTGCCGGAATTGGAAGTCACCGTGAGTTTGTTCTTCGTGCTGCCCGTGCGGCTGCGCGCCAAGCATCTCGCCTTCGCGCTAGTGCTCACCAGCGCAGTGCTCTGGGCCACGCTCGCCACTCACACCATCGCCGCCATCGGCCCCGCCGCGATGCTCGCCGGCTGCGCGGTCGGCTGGCTCTACGTAAAGCAGCTCGGCTTCGGCAACCCCCTCGCCATCCAGCGCTACATCTTTGAAAAACGCCAGCGCGCCGCGCGCATGGAGCGCATGAGTCCCGATCAATTCATCAGTTGCGAGATCGATCCCATCCTCGACAAAATCTCGCGCCAGGGCATGCACAGCCTGAGCCGCGCGGAGCGCAAGATTCTCGAAAAAGGCCGCGAGAAAATCGCGACCCGCACAACGCGCAAATAGCGGACCCATCAATCGCCTTCCGACCACACGGTCGGGAAGATGGCCGGGTCGCTGAAATCGGGGTCGCCGTTGGGCAGTTTGCGGCACAGCTTTTCATCGCAGATGTGGATCTCCCGGCCTTCGGCGTTGGTGTAGGGGCGATAGCGATTGTCGCCGGGTTGATAATGAGCGGCGTAGGAAAGCCGCGGTTGTCCGCTCGTATTGGGATAGCTGCCATGCACGGTCCACGCATGATGGAAGCTGGCCTGCCCCCTCTTCATGGTCAGCGGGACGATGCGCACTTCCTTGCCTTCCTCACGAAGGCGCTGCTCCATCTCCGCAAAATTCTGCTGATTGAAAAACCGGAAATCCTCCATGCCCGCCCAGCGATGGCTTCCCGCCATGACCGCGAGCGGGCTGCGATTGACTTCCACGGGATGAAAGGGAATCCACGCGGTGATCAAATTCTCGGAACTGCACGGCGCCCAGTAAGCGCGATCCGCATGCCATCCGGTGCCAATGCCGGGCGTGCTCGACGTCCCGGAGGGCTTGTAGATGAGTTGATCGTCCAGCAAGCGCATGGAAGTGCTGCGCGTCAATTGTGCCGCGATCGCCCCGAGAACCGGATAGACAGCCAGCGCGTAGAGTTCCTTCTTTTGCAGCGAAATAAACTCGTTGTTTCGCTGACCGTCTCCATCTCCCATCTTCCAATTGCAATAGCCCGAATCAATGGGCAGCACCGCATCCCGTTCGCCTCGATAAAAGCTTTGAATCCCCTCGTATGCCGAGTCCAGGAGAGCCTCGGGCAGGAGCCCTTCCTTGGAAAGGTAGTAGCCATTCTCTTCGTAGAAGGCGACGCCTTCGTCGCCAGGCAGCAGAGCGAGTTGCTCGGGGGAGAGAGTAAAAGAACGCATTTCGGAATGATTGAGGATTTGGTTTTCTTGAACTGCGCGAAGCTGAGGGGAATGGCATTTTGGCCCGAGATCGTTTTCCGGCAATTGTGAATTTCCTGAAACCATGCATCAAGTCCTTTCCTCGGTCGTCGCGAAAGTAGTGCTGAGCTTTTGCCCTCGCGGGTTGCGGACGTAGTGGGCAAATGGAACCTCTGCTCGAAGCTCTCGCCTTCCGCTCACCCGATCCCGCTCGCGCCCTCCTCGGTTTCACGCGCATTGTCGAGGCTTGGCCGCGCGACTTGGATGCGTTGGAAGATGTCGTCGGGCGCTTCGTCGATGGCGGCGCGGCGCTTGCGCACTTACTGGCGGCGTCGCCCATCTCCGCGGACAAACTTGTTCGCGATCCGGCAGCGGTGCCGTGGCTGGCGCGGCGGGAGATTCACGACTCAGATCGCGGGCCGCGCCGCATGTTGGCGGAGTACGAAAAGTCTTCGGTCGATCAAGACTTCGATGAACGCTTCCGGGCGCTGCGCCGGTGGAAGGCTCGCGAGATGTTGCGCATCGCGTTGCGTGAAGTTGCGGGCTGGGCCGCGGTCGAGCAGACCACGCTCGAACTCACCTTCATTGCCGAGCGCTGCGTGCGGGTGGTCTGCGACCGATGGGTCGCGGAGCTCAGTCGCGGCGCGGGCCGGCCGGGCACGGACTTCGCGGTGCTGGCGATGGGAAAGTTCGGCGGTCAGGAGCTCAACTACAGCTCGGACATCGACGTGATCTTTCTCTACGGCGAAGACGGCCGCATCGCGCCGCGCTTCACGCATCACGAATTTTTCACGCGGCTCGCGGAGAAAATCGTCGGCACGTTTTCAGCCGCCGATCCCGAGGGCGCGCTGTTTCGCATCGACCTGCGGCTGCGGCCCGAGGGGGCGTCCGGGCCGCTTGTGCGCTCGATCGAGAGCATGGAGCACTACTACGCGGCCTTCGGCGAAACGTGGGAGCGCATGGCCCTGGGAAAGGCGCGCGTGGTGACGGGCACTGGCGGCGCGGAGGAGCTGGGCTACGACTTCGCGCGGCGGCTTCAGCCTTTCATCTTTCCCCGCGCGGTGTCGCTGCAGGTGCTCGAGGAAATCCGCGCACTCAAGGGCCGCATCGAGCGCGAGATTGTGGGCGAGGACGCGCTGCGCCGCCATGTGAAGCTTGGCTACGGCGGCATCCGCGAGATCGAATTTGTAACTCAGACCTTGCAGCTTCTGCACGGCGCGCGGCACGCCTTCCTGCAAGAACGCGGGACGCTGCGAGCACTGCGGGCGCTCCGCCAGCTCGACCTGCTCCCGCACGGCGACACGCAGACGCTGCTCGACGCGTATCGCTTCCTGCGCACGGTCGAGCACCGGCTGCAGATCGAGCACGAAGCGCAGACGCACACGCTGCCCGAAGCGCACGATCGACTTGCCCGGCTCGCTGCGAGTCTCGGCTTCGAGACCCGCGCGAGTTTTGAATCCGCGCTCGCACTTCACACCGACGCCGTGCGCGCGATCTTCGACAAAATACTCGGCGGCGAAGCCGCGGGTGACGCCGCGCCGCTCGACGTGAGCTTCTTCCGCGATCCGGTCCAAGCGCGCCAGGCCTTCGCCGATCTCGACGGCAGTGCGGCGGGTGCACTCTTCGGAGCGCGCACCCGGCAACTCGCGGCGCGGCTCGAGCCGCTGCTTCTCGCGTGGTTGCGACGAGTCGCCGCTCCCGACCGCGCGCTCACGAGCTTCACCCGCTTCATCGAACGCTACGGCGCGCGCGGCCTGCTCTACGAGACGCTGCTCGCCAATCCGCGCGTGCTCGAAATGCTGGTGAAACTTTTCGACGCCAGCCGCTCGATGACCGACATCGTGCTGCGCCGGCCGCAACTCATCGAGGAAGTCGCGCGCGCCGGCGGCCTCGGCGAATCGCGCGATGTCGCCGGCTACCTCGCGGGGCTCGCGGAAAATCACGAGGCGCTCGCGCCGCTCGAGTGGGCGCGCGCCTTTCGCCGCGCGCAACTCCTGCGCATCGGCCTGCGCGATGTGCTCGGCTTTGCGACGCTGCGCGATGTGCAGGCGGAATGCTCCGCGCTCGCCGAGGCATGCGTCGTCTTCGTGCAGCGGCAGCTTGGATTCGAGGGCCAGTTCACCGTCGTCGGGATGGGCAAGTTTGGCGGCCGCGAGCTCGGCTACGGCGCGGACCTCGATGTCGTCTTCATCGGCGAAAATGTGAAAGTCGCCGGCGAGTTCATCCGTGCGATGACGCAGCGCACCGCGGAGGGCAGCGTCTTCCCGGTCGATGCGCGGCTGCGTCCGGAAGGCGAGGGCGGATTGCTTGCCGTGCCGCTCGCCGCTTACGCGGCATATTTTGAAAAGCGCGCGCAACTTTGGGAGGCGCAGGCGCTCACCAAATCGCGCCCCATCAGCGGCCCGCATCAACGCGAATTTTCCGAAGCCGCGCAACGCATCTGGCGGCGCTTCGGCGCGCGCGAAGACTTGTTCGCCGAGATCGCGGCGATGCACGCGCGCATCGTCCGCGAGCGCGCGGGCGGCGACGACTTCCTCGATTTCAAGACCGGCGCGGGCGGGCTCATGCAGGTGGAATTTTTCACGCAAGCCCACCAAATGCGCGCCGGAGTTTGGGAGCCAAACACCTTCGATGCGCTCACCGCGCTGGCTGCTGCTGAAGTCATCCCGCGCGAGACTGCCGCGCTGCTGATGGAGCACTGCCTCTTTCTCCGCCGGATCGAATCCGTGCTTCGTCGCGACGAAGACACCGGCGTCTCCAAGCTCCCGCCCGACGAAGCCGGCCAGCGCGCCGTCGCGCTGCGGTGTGGCTTCGCCGCGCGAGAAGACTTCCTGGAGGCGTATCGCGCGACTCGCGCCGGCGTGCGGCAATCGGCAGCGGTCACCGAAACAGGAGCGAGCAGAAGACAGTCGAGGCGATGACGGCCACGGTGTCGGCGATGAGGCCGGCGGCGACGGCGTGGCGCGTGCGGCGGATCGAGACGCTGCCGAAATAAACGGCGATGACGTAGAAGGTCGTCTCGGTGCTGCCGTAGATGGTGCCGGCGAGGCGGCTCGTGAAGCCGTCGGGATCGTGCAGACGCTGGACGAGGTCGATGAAGAGGCCATTAGTCGCGCTGCCGGAGAGCGGGCGCATGAGCACCATCGGCACGAGTTCCGCGGGAAATCCGACCAGGCCCAGCGCCGGCGAGAGCCAGCCCGTGAGCAGCGCGATGACGCCCGCGCGTTGCAACATGCCGATGGCGACGAGCATCGCGACGAGGTAGGGGATGGTGCGTTGCGCCGTGCCCCACGCCTCCTTTGCGCCTTCCACGAATTGCTCGTACACCTTCACCCCGCGCAGCGCGGCGTAGAGCGGGAAGAAGGAGAGCAGGAATGGAATGGCCAGCAACGACACCGACATGAGCGCGCGCACGGCGAAACTTTTTCCGGCAAACTCCTGCGGCGCCGGCGCGGCCCAGCCTCGAAATGAATCCGGCATGAGCACGAGGAGAAACGCCACCGCGAACGCGGCGCAGTAGAGAACGATCGCCGCGCGCTTCGCCGTGGTGAGCGGAAGCAGCGCGATCTTTTCCAACTCCAGCGCATCGTCTTTCGCCGCCTCGGGCGCGTGGTCCTTCGTATCCTTCGCGTCCTTCCTGTCCGCACGAAAGAGCGGCAATCTTTCCAGCACCCGTGCCGCGAGCACGCCGGAACTCGCCGCGCAGACCGTCGAGAGAAAAGCCGTCGTCACGATGGCCGTCGCGCCCTTTGCGCCCGCGGTGACGAGGATGCCGATGGCCGTGAGCGGCAGGAGCTGAATGGAGGCCGTGTTGATGGCGAGGAACGTACACATCGCGTTGGTGGCCACGCCGGGCCGTGGGTTGAGCGACTCGAGGAGCCGCATCGCGCGCAGGCCGAGCGGGGTCGCGGCGTTGCCGAGGCCGAGCATGTTGGCGGCCATGTTCAAGACCATCGCGCCGAGAGCGGGATGGCCCGCGGGCACGTCGGGAAAGAGCCAGCGCATGAGCGGCTGGAGCGCCGCGGCGAGCGCTTGCACCAACCCGCTGCGCTCGGCCAGGCGCATGATCCCGAGCCAGATCGCCCACACGCCGAGCAGAGGGAGTGCGACTTTGAGCACCGCCTTTTCCGCGCCCTCGAATGCGCCCGCCGTGACATCCGGCAGCCTGCCCGTGAAGGCGCCCACGAGCACGGCGACCAGGAGCATGGCGAGCCAGATGGCATTGAGCATGGAGGGGGAAAGTTGAGTGGTGAGAGGTGGGGTGTTGAGTGGACTCTTTCCTTCCACTCAACTCTCAACACTCAACACGCCCAGGGCGAGCGCGGTGGCTACGGCGTAGTGCTCGGAGTGGCTCAGGCTCACGCGGATTTCGCGGATGCCGAGACGCTCCGCGGTCTGCGCGCCGATGCCGCGGAGCTCGATGAAAGGCGCGCCGCTCTCGTGGCGGCGCACCTCGATGTCGCGCCACTCGAGCGCCGCGCCGATGCCGGTGCCGAGCGCCTTGGACACGGCTTCCTTGGCCGCGAAACGCGCGGCGTAAAAAACGGCGGGCGCACGCATTCGCGAGCAGTAGGCGATCTCGGCATCGGTAAAGACGCGGCGGAGGAAGCGCTCGCCGTGACGCTCGATGGCCGCGGCGATGCGCGCGGTCTCCACGATGTCCACGCCGAGTCCGGGCAAGTTCAAGCGGCTCCTCGCATGAGGGCCAGCATTTCCGCGACCGCCGCTTCGAGGCCGATGAACAGCGCGCGGCAGAGGATCGAGTGGCCGATGTTGAGTTCCGCGAGGTGTGGCAGCGCGCGGAGCTGGCGGATGTTTGTGTAATTGATCCCGTGTCCCGCATTGACCTGCAACCCGCCACTGTGCGCGAGTTCGGCCGCGTCGCGCAGCCGCACAAACTCGCGTTCTTGCGCCGCGCCTTCCGCGTTGGCAAAAGCACCCGTGTGCAGCTCCACCATGTCGGCGCCGAGGCGGCGCGCCGCTTCGATCTGGTCCGGCGACGGCTCGATGAAAAGGCTCACGCGCACGCCTGCGCTCTGGAGACGGCGCATGGCCGGAGCGAGCGCCTGCTCGTGCCGCGCGGCGTCGAGCCCGCCTTCGGTGGTGATCTCCTGGCGATTCTCGGGAACCAGGCACACCTCCGCCGGCAGCGCGCGCAAGGCGATCTCGACGATGTCCGGCGTGATGCCCATCTCGAGATTGAGCTTGGCGCCGATGCTCGCGCGCAGCCGCTCCACATCGCGATCCTGGATGTGCCGCCGATCCGCGCGCAGATGAATCGTGATGCCGCTCGCTCCCCCGCGCTCACAAGCCGCCGCCGCCGCGCACAGGTCCGGCTCGCAATTCGCCGAGTCGAACTGCCCCGCATAACGCGCCTGCCGCAGCGTGGCCGCGTGGTCGATATTGACGCCTAGATTCATGGTGGAATGGAGGCTGCCCAAGGAGCGGCGATTTGCAATCGCCGACCCAACCCATCGCGCGGAGCGCGCACTTCCGTGGCAACGCGGCGGACTCCGCTTCCACCTCCATGACGGCAAGCAGGGATGCTTGCCGGACTACCGCAGGCAGGATGCCTGCGCCACGCTCTACACTGCACGCTCAACATCTCCCGCCACTCGACACTCAACTTCCCCCTCTCACTTTCCCGTTTGGATCAGCAAGACGGCATTATTCGCTGCCGCCGCATGCGCATCCACGGGCTGGCCGGCGGAGTACTTGGGCGGTTGAGCGCCGGTGCCCACCGCGAGATTGAATGCGGCGGCATCGTCGGGATGGAGGCTTGCAGTCCATCGGCCGAAGGCATCGGTCTTGACCACGCCGAGACTTGCCC
>JBBRXP010000139.1:0-15609 GCA_038238555.1 Chthoniobacterales bacterium
GCCGCGCGCCTTGCCGCTTTGGGACACCGGGGGGGGGGGCCGCCCGCGCTCCCCCGCGCGGGGGGGCGGGGCCGGCCGCGTCCGCCCGACGGCGCGATGAGCGTCGCGGCGATCCTGCTCGCGGCGGGCGGCTCCTCGCGGCTCGGGCATCCGAAACAACTCCTGCCTTTTCGCGGCCGCACTTTGCTGGCGCACGCCGCGGAAGCTGCCGCGCATTCCGGCTGCCTCCCGCTCGTCGTCGTGCTCGGTGCTTCGGCGGAAGCGTGCCGCGAAGAACTCCGCGACGTGTCTGCCCAGATCGTCGTCAACACGCACTGGCAGGAAGGCATCGCTTCCTCCATCCGCCTCGGCGTGGAGACCGCACTGGAGCGCGCGCCCGAGGCGAGCGCAGTCGTGCTGCTTCTCTGCGATCAGCCCGCGCTCTCCTCGCGCGCGATGGACGACCTCATCGCGGCGCATCGCGCGACAAGGAAGGGGATTGCAGCCAGCAGCTACAACGACACGCTCGGAGCGCCCGCGCTTTTTTCCCGCGAGTATTTCCCCGCGCTCATCGCGCTCCGGGGCGATGAAGGCGCAAAGCGAGTGATCGCCGAACACGAAGACGACGTTGCCGCCGTGCCGTTCCCCGACGGCGCCGCCGACATCGACACCGCCGCGGATTGGGAGCGGCACGCGGAAGTGCTCACCATCGGCCACTCCACGCGGCCCATCGAAGAGTTCATCGCGCTCTTGAAAGCACACGGCGCCACGTGCGTCATCGACGTGCGCACGATACCTGGCTCGCGGCGCAATCCTCAATTTAACCGCGAGACGCTGCCGGTTTCGTTGAAGGCCGCGGGCTTGGGATACATGCACATGCCGGAGCTCGGCGGGCTGCGGCGTCCGCGGCCCGACTCGCCAAATGCCGGCTGGAAAAACGCGTCGTTCCGAGGCTTTGCCGATTACATGCAGACGCCGGAATTTGACGCCGCACTGGAGTCGCTCATCGAGCTCGCGAAACGCGATCGCCTCGCGTTGATGTGCGCGGAAGCAGTGTCGTGGCGTTGTCATCGCTCGCTCATTGCCGACGCGTTGGTGGTGCGCGGCATTCCCGTCGCGCACATCATGACCAAAATTCGCCGCGACGCGCACGTGCTCCGGTCCTTCGCGAAAAGGACCGGCCTTCGCATCAGCTATCCGCCCGCGTAGCCCCGCGCGGCGAGGCACCGCGGACACTTCCCGCGACGAGGGCGTCGCCGCTACGAGATTTCGTTACGGCGCTTTGCGCAGACTGGCATGGATCGCATCAAAGCAATCGACGCCGCGTCTCAAAATCTCGGCGTCGCTGAGACCGAGGCGAGCCCAGCCTTTGAAAAGCAGGTCGAGGCCGCTGCATTCCGGGCGTTGGAATTTGCCGTCTTCGAGATCGGCGTCGTGGATCATTTCGCCGATGCGGCGCGCGGCGGGGTCGGCGATGGCGAAGCGCTTCAGCAGCGTCTCGAAGGTGCAGTCGTCGCCGTGATGCGTGAACTCCACGTCCATCATGTCGTAGGGGATCGCGTCGGGATGCGCGCCGCGTTTGAGTGCGAAGACGAAGGTGGCGCGCGGGTCGATGAACTTGCGGATGAACCACGCGGAACCGACACGATCGATCTCCGGGCGGGGTCGCGTAAGCCACACGCGGCGCTGGTAGCTCTTCACGTCGAGCGTGGCTGGCGTCCTGGTGCGCGGCTCGGCGAGGCGGCTGGCGCGTTGCAAAAGCATCTCCACGTCGTGCGCCGCCGGACAGTCGAAGTAATCGATCGCGCGCAGTTCCTGAAACTGCCGCCGCAATTTCTCCAGCGCATCGGCGAAACCCTCACCGGGTTTCTTGCGGTGCGCGGCGATGAAGTCTTTGAGCGGCTTGTTGAGCGCGGCGTAGTCCTGCGCGCGGGCTTCGTTGAAAAGGCGGGCAAGGTCGTCGTCGGACACGCCCTCGATATTCGTCACGCGGGCGAGCGTGGCCTCGCCGCCTTCGTCGCGGACCTGCTGCACGAGCCACTGGAAACGCTCGAGGTGCGCGGGTTCGTCCGGGAGCACGTAGGCGGAGGTCTTCAGCGCGTAGGCGCCGGTCTTCTTGAGCTTGCGCCACAGGTTCACGCGCCCGGAGGCTTTCTTCGCCGGGAGTGAGTAGAGCAGCAGCAGCCAGCCGCGCGGCGATGCGGATGTTGATGGCATAACTTTCAAGTAATACGTGTTTCTTTACGACCGGGCAACCCACAGATCACGATGCCAATTTCATGAAACATCAATCGCTTCTCGCCGTTCTGGCCATCGTCCCAGCTCTCAGCTTCGCCGCGCTCGATTCAGCGAAAATTGAAAAAGCCACCGGCCTCAAGGGCAAACTCAACGAAGCCGAAGGCGTCTTCAAAGTCAGCGCCCCGCGCAACGATGTGAAGATCGCCGTCGATGGCTGGGCGATGCCGCCGTTCATGGGCCTGACTTCGTGGGCGGCGTTCACCGCCGGCAAAGGCGCGGAGGCAATGGTCATGGGCGACCTCGTTCTTTTCCAGGATGAGGTGAACCCGGCGATGAGCGCCGCGCTCGACGCGGACTTGAGCGTGACCGCGCTGCACAACCACTTTTTCTACGACGACCCGAAGGTCTATTTCATGCACATCGGCGGCCAAGGCACGACCGACAAGCTCGCCGCCGGAGTGAAGGCCGTGTTCGACAAGGTGAAAGAAATCCGCGGCGCGCATCCGGAGATCGCAAAGACATTCGGCAAACCGCTCGCCACGAATCAAAGCGCCATTACGGGTGCGGCGATCGACGCGGTGTTTGCGTCAAAGGGCGAGGCGAAGGACGGGATGTTCAAAGTCACCATCGGCCGCAAGGCCAAGATGCCGTGCGGCTGCACGGTCGGTAAAGAAATGGGCGTGAACACCTGGGCCGCCTTCGCCGGCACGGATGACGATGCGATCGTCGATGGCGATTTCGCAGTGCTCGGGGACGAGCTGCAAAGGGTGCTCAAATCGCTGCGCAACGAGGGCATTAACATCGTCGCCATCCACCAGCACATGACGATGGAAGAGCCGCGCTACATCTTCCTCCACTACTGGGGTCGCGGAGCCACCGCTGATCTCGCCAAGACGGTCAAGAATGCTCTGGCTGAAACCGCTAAGTGAAAACCATGAAACTGAGCACGCTCCTTTCTTTCATCGCCATGACTGCGCTCGCCGACACCGAGAACTTCGACGACGCCAAAGTCGGCGCGCCGCCCGCGGGCTGGACCGCGACTCAAACCGGCACCGGCTCGGCCAAATGGAGCGTGGAGAAAGACGACACCGCGCCGAGCAAGCCGCACGTGCTCAAGCAAAGCGGCGAAGCTACGTTTCCTGTCTGCATCAAGGACGACACGAAGCTCAAGGACGGCTTCGTCGCGGTGAAGTTCAAGCCCGTCGCCGGCAAGGAAGATCAAGCGGGTGGCGTGATCTGGCGCGCGGCAGACAAGGATAATTACTACATCGCGCGGGCGAACGCGCTGGAGGACAACGTGACCATCTATCACACGATCAAAGGCAAGCGCGTCGCCTTCAAAAGCATCCACACGAAAGTCGCCCCCGGCGTATGGCACACGCTGCGCGTGGACTTCAAAGGCAGCCAGTTTGAGGTCACCTTTGACGGCAGGAAAGTCATCCAAGCGAGTGACAACAACTTCGCCGACGCAGGGAGAGTCGGTGTGTGGACCAAGGCCGATAGTGTCACGCTCTTCGACGACTTTTCTTACGGAGAGAAATGAAACGCATCCTCCCTCTCCTCGCCGCGTGTTCGATGGCGTCCGCGTTGCCCGCGGAAGAACTCGCGCCGCTCGTCTTGAAACAATCCATTGCGCTGCCCGGCGTCGAAGGCCGCTTCGATCACGCGGCGATCGATCCGGCCACGCACCGGCTCTTTTTTGCCGCGCTCGGAAACAACACGCTCGAAGTGGTGGATGTCGGCACGGGCAAACGACTGCACACGATCGGCGGACTGAAAAAACCGACGGGTGTTTTATTTCTCGCTGAATTGAATTTGCTCGTTGTCGCGAGCGGCGACGACGGGACGTGCCGCTTTTACGACGGCACGAGCTACGCGGAGAAAGACCGCATCGCTGGAGTCGAGGACGCCGACAACCTGCGTTTCGACGCGAAGGCGAAACGCGTCTATCTCGGCTACGGCGAAGGCGCGCTCGGTGTGATCGATCCGGTGGCGATGAAACTCACTGCGCGCATCGCACTGGCGAAGCATCCGGAGTCATTTCAACTCGAGCAGGACGGCCCGCGCATCTTCGTGAACGTCCCCGACGCGAAACAAATCGCCGTCGTCGATCGAGTGGCGGGCAAAGTGATCGCGACGTGGCCGGTGGACGAATTCCACGCCAACTTTCCGATGGCGCTCGACGAAGCACAGCACCGCCTTTTCATCGGTTGCCGCGCGCCCGCGCGCCTCCTCGCTTTCGACACGCAAAGCGGAAAACGCGTCGCCGATGCGGCGCTTAGCGGGGACATCGATGACTTGTTTTTCGATCGCTCGACGGGCCGATTGCTCGCCTCATGCGGCGAGGGCTTCATCGATGTCTTTCGCTTCGAGGCCCCAGCGAAGTTGGAGCGCACGCACAAGCTCGCCACCGCCGCGGGAGCGAGGACCGCGTTCTTCCACGCCTCACTCGGCTACTTCCTCGCCGTGCCACATCGCGGCGCGCAAGGAACCGAAATCCGCGTCTATCGTCCGCCCACTCCGCAGTGACGCCAGAGCGCCGCTTGCCTTCGCACGTCGCGCCCGGTAACACCGCCACTCTCCGCGCATGAATCTCGTCTCCGCCTCGCTGCGCCGGCCGCTCACGGTGGTGGTGCTGGTGGTGGCGGCGGCACTCGGGGCGTGGTTCGCGTTGGGGCGCATGACGCGCGACGTGTTTCCGCCGCTCGGCATCCCGACGATCTACGTGGCGCAGCCCTTCGGCGGCATGGACCCGGCGCAGATGGAGGGGTACCTCACTTACTACTACGAGTATCACTTCCTCTACATCACGGGCATCGAGCACGTGGAGAGCAAGTCGATCCAAGGCGCTTCGCTCATGAAGCTGCAGTTTCATCCGGGCACGGACATGAGCCAGGCGATGGCCGAGACCATTTCCTACGTCAATCGCGCGCGCGCTTTCATGCCGCCGGGCACGGTGCCGCCCTTCGTCACGCGCTTCGATGCGGGCAGCGTGCCGGTGGGCTACCTCGTGTTTTCCACGGAAAATCCGCAGCGCACCGTCGGCCAGATGCAGGATGCCGCGCTCAATTTGGTGCGACCGCTTTTCGCCACGCTGCCGGGAGTCTCCGCCCCGCCGCCCTTTGGTGGAGCGGCACGGACGATCGTCATCAACGTGAAGCCGGACCGGATGCGCGCGTATAATTTGTCGCCGGATGAAATCGTGACGGCCATCTCGCAGGCCAACGTGATCAGCCCCTCGGGCAACATGAATCTCGGCGAAAAATATCCCATCGTGCCGGTCAACGCGGTCGTGAAGAACATCCAGGATCTCGCCGCGGTACCGCTGCGCGTCACGCCGCAGGGCGCGGTGTATGTGCGCGATCTGGCGACCGTCGATGACCAGCCCGACGTGGTCACGAGCTACGGCTTGGTGAACGGACGCCGCACCGTCTATATCCCGGTGACGAAACGCTCGGACGCCTCGACGCTCTCGGTGGTGGCACTGGTGAAGGCGAACCTCGCGAAGTTTCAGAGTGTGGTGCCTGACGATGTGAAGGTGAGCTTCGAGTTCGATCAATCGCCCGTGGTGCTCGGCGCCATCAACAATCTCGTGAAGGAAGGCGCGCTCGGCGCGGTGCTCACGGGGCTCATGGTGCTGCTCTTTCTGCGCAGCCTGCGCACCGCGCTCATCGTGGTCTTGAACATCCCGATCGCCCTCTTCGCCGCGCTCTTCGCGCTGTGGCTGAGCGGACAGGCGGTGAACTTGATGACACTCGGCGGTCTCGCGCTGGCCGTCGGCATCCTCGTGGATGAGGCCACCGTCGCGGTGGAAAATATCCACGCGCATCTCGCCCGCGGCGTGCCGCTGGCGCGCGCGGCGCTCGACGCGACCACGGAGACGGCGGTGCCGCGGCTGCTCGCGATGTTGTGCGTGCTCGCGGTGTTCACGCCGGCATTTTTTATGGTCGGCGCGGCGCGCGCGCTCTTTACGCCGCTCGCGCTGGCGGTCGGGTTTTCGATGGTCGCTTCGTTCCTGCTTTCCTCGACGCTCGTGCCAGTGCTCGCCGTGTGGCTCCTGCGCGGACGCGGCGACGCCCTCGTCGTACCTGCGACGTCTTCGTCGCAGGTAGTTCCCGCGGCGTCCTCGCGGCGCGGGGCGGACTCCGCGCGGCGAGACGCCGCGGGAACTACCTGCGGCGGTGACGCCGCAGCTACAACGGGCGCCGCAGCTAAGCTGCTGCGCGGCGTGCTTGCCACGCGCTGGATCCTTGTGCCCGCCTACCTCGCCGGCGCATTGCTCCTCGCGTGGATCCTCGGCAGCCGGCTCGGCGTGGAGATTTTTCCGCGCGCGGATTCCGGCCAGCTCGCGCTGCGCCTGCGCGCGCCGACCGGCACGAAAGTCGAGAACACCGAGCAGCTCGCGCTGCGCGTGCTCGAGCTCATCAAGGGCGAAGTAGGCGCGGACAAGATCGCGATCACGATGGGCCTCGTCGGCGTGCACGCGCCGAATTATCCGGTCAATCTCATCCACCTCTGGAACGGCGGCCCCGAAGAAGCGTGGCTCGCCGTGCAGCTCAAACCCGGCGCGGCGAAAATCGAAAACTTCAAAGAAAAATTGCGCGCAATCTTCGCCCGCGAACTGCCCGATGTGCGCGTGTCTTTCGAGCCGAGCGACATCGTCTCGCGCGTGATGAGCTTCGGCTCGAGCACGCCCATCGAAGTAGCCGTGAACGGCCCCGACCTCGCCGTGAGCCGCGAATATGCGGAGAAGATTCACGCGAAGATGACGGCGATCCCCGCCTTGCGAGACGTGCACTTCGTCCAGTCGCTCGATTTCCCGACCGTGAATGTGGAGATCAATCGCGAACGCGCCGGCCTGCTCGGCGTGCAGACCGCGGACATCACGCGCTCGCTGGTCGCCGCCACCACGTCGAGCCGCTTCACGCTTCCCAACTACTGGGCCGATCCGAAGACCGGCGTGAGCTACAACGTGCAAGTGCAAATCCCGCAGGCGAAGACCACCTCGATCGAGGACTTGAAGAACGTGCCCGTAGGCGGCCACGGAGCGGCACCGGTGCTCTTGCGCAATCTCGCGAGCATCGCGCCGGGCACCGCCGTCGGGCAATACGAACGCTACAACATGGCGCGCGTGATCAGCATCACCGCAAACATTCACGACGCCGATCTCGGCCACGTCTCGCGCGCCGTGGAAAAAGCGATCGCCGAAGCGGGTGCGCCGCCGGCGAAGACGACGGTTGCACTGCGCGGGCAGGTGGTGCCGCTGCGGGAGTTGCTCGGCGGCTTCCGCGCCGGGTTGCTCGTGGCGATCGTGGTCATCTTTCTTTTGCTCGCCGCGAATTTTCAATCGCTGCGCCTCTCGCTCGCCGTGGTCTCGACCGTCCCCGCCGTGCTCGCCGGCGTGGCCCTCGCGCTGTGGCTCACGCGCACCACGCTCAATATCCAGTCGGCCATCGGCGCGATCATGGCAGTGGGCGTCGCCGTGGCCAACGCGATCCTGCTCGTGACCTTCGCCGAGCGCGCGAGAGTGACACAAGCGTCCTCGCCTGTGGCTGAGCCCGGTCCCACAGGCGAGGACGCCCGTGTCACAGCCGCAATCGAAGGCGCGGTGAGCCGCCTGCGACCGATCCTGATGACGAGCTGCGCGATGATCGCCGGCATGATCCCGATGGCGCTCGGCTTCGGTGAAGGCGGCGCGCAGATCGCGCCGCTCGGTCGGGCAGTCATCGGCGGCCTCGCGGCTGCGACGCTGGCGACACTCTTCGTCCTGCCATGCGTCTTCGCGCTGCTGGCGCGGAAAAAAGTCACGTCGCCCTCGCTCGACCCCGACGACGAAGCGAGCGCACACTTTGCGAAATGAAGCCGAACTCAACCACTCGAAGCGTGACATCGCGCTTCCGGGGAGCGCGGGCATCCCGCCGATGCGGACTTTTTTGGACGCGCATTCCCGGCCAGCACTCCGCACTCGGGGAACCCTCCGGAGTGTCTTCTTGCGCGGAGTTCTTGCCGCGAGCAACCCGCAGGAAAGTTCGTCTCAGCGGGACGCCGAGACCAGCGCCCGAGACGGGCGCGCTCTCCGGACTCACGCGCTGCATCGCACATTTCGTGTTCCTTTTCTTTTCGTCGGTGCTCGTCTCCGCCGCCGAGCCGACTCCCGTGAAGACCGCGCCCGTGCAGCGCGGCGACATCACTCGCTACGTCACGCTTCCCGGAAACTTGCGCGCCAACCAGCAGGCCACGCTCTTCGCCAAGGTCGCCGGTTACGTGACGGAGGTCGCGGTGGACAAGGGCGACACGGTCAAGGCCGATCAATTACTCGCCGAGCTCGAGGTGCCGGAGCTCATCGCGGATTTCAAAAAATACGAAGCCGACGTGAAGGTCGCCGAGATCGACCTGGGCCGCATGACCGACGCGCAGAAAAAGGCCCCCGACCTCGTGCTGCCGCAAGCACTCGACAAGGCGCGCGCTGCCAGCGAAGTCGCCCACGCCAACATCCAGCGCACGCAGACGCTGCTCGACTTTGCCAAGATCACCGCGCCTTTCGCCGGCGTAGTCACGATGCGGTTCGTGGATGATGGCGCCTTCGTCCCTGCGGCCACTTCGGGCGGCGCGCAGAACGCCGCGATCTTCACCATCATGGATTACACCACCATCCGCGCGCAGGCGGCGGTGCCGGAAATGGACGCGGCGCTGGTGAAGGTGGGCCAGCCCGTGAAAGTAACGCTCGAAGCGCTCGGCGGGAAAACCATCGATGCCACCGTCTCGCGCTTCGCCCACGCCATCGACGAGGCCACGCGCACGATGCTGGTCGAAGCCGACCTGCCCAATGCCAGCCTGGCTTTGCGGCCCGGGATGTACGCGATGATGAAGATCGGCGTCGAGCAGCACACTGGCGTGCTCACCGTGCCGGTCGATGCGCTGGCGATGGAAAAGACCGCCGCTTTCGTGTTCAAGGTCGCCGACGGCAAGGCGAAGAAAACGGCGGTGACGCTGGGCTTCAATGATGGCGCAAAGGTCGAGCTCCTCACCGGCGCGGCGGAAGGCGAGGCGGTGATCCTCGTGGGAAAAGGGACGCTCAATGACGGGCAGCCTGTGCGCGTGATCGAGGGGAAATGAACGCCAAACTTCAAACGCCAAACTTCAAACGCCAAATGCAGCCCCCGCCTTTCCCCAGCCGCGCGAACGCGAGCCGTTTGATGTTTGGAGTTTGGAGTTTGGCGTTTGGAGTTTTCTGTTTCGCAGGGGACCGCCAGACCCAGCCCATCAATCTCCCCGCCGTGATGCGTCTGGCCGGCGCGGAGAATCTCGACATCAAGATCGCGCAGCAACGCCTCGCCGAAGCCGAGGCGGCGCACGAGCAGGCGCTCTGGCAATTTTTTCCCTACCTCGCGCCGAGTGTCGGCTTTCGGCGGCACGAAGGAAATGCGCAGACCGTCGAAGGCCGCATCATCGACATCAACAAACAGAGCTTCTTCGTGAGCGGCAGCGCGCTCGCACAACTCGATCTCGGCGACGCGATCTATCGCGCGATGGTCTCCACGCGGCTCGTCGCCGCGGCGCAGCACGGCGCGGAAGCGCAGCGGCAGGAGAGCGTGTATCAGGCGGTGTCCGCGTTCTTCGAGTTGGTGCGCGCGAAGGCGGCGCGCGGCGTCGCCGCGGAATCGGTGCGCATCGCGGACAGTTACGCGGGCGAACTTGGGCGCGCGGTCGAGTCTGGGATCGCATTCCGCGGCGACGCTTTTCGTGCCTCGGCGCAGGCCGAGCGCAACCGGCTCGTGCTCCGCCAGAGCCAGGAACAGCAGCGCATCGCCGCCGCCCGCCTCGCGCAGACGCTGCGCATTTCTCCCGTCATCGAGCTCGTGCCCGAAGGCGCCGATCCCGCGCCCATGCAGCTCGGGCAGGCCGCGGCCACGCTTGATGCGCTGGTCGCGCAAGCGCTCGCGCAGCGGCCGGAATTGCGGCAGAGCGCCGCGCAAGTCGCCGCCGCGGGCAAAGCGCGCGACGGCGCAAAGTATGGCCCGCTCGTGCCGACCGTACGCGGCGAGTACACATATGGCGGACTCGGCGGCGGCACCTATGAGGACGGCGTGGGCCGCTTCGCCGACTCGACCGATTACAGCATCGGCCTGTGGTGGCGCGTCGGCCCTGGCGGCCTCTTCGATCGCGGCCGCATCCACGCCGCCGAGGCGCGGCTCGAGACCGGAGCGCTCGAGCAGGAAAAACTGCGCGACGAAATCACGAGGCAAGTCGTCGAGGCGCACACGCGGATGCACTCGCTGGCCGACCAAATCGAGAGCGCGCGCAAAGCGCTCGACGCCGCCGAGCAGTCGCTAAAGCTCGCGCGCCAGCGGCAGCAATTCGGCGTGGGCGAAGTGCTCGAAAACATCCAGGCCGAGCAGGATCTCACGCGCGCGAGGCTCGATTACCTGAGCACCATCACCGAGCACAACCGCGTGCAATTCCTCCTCCAGCGGGCGATCGGAGCCGGCCGCACCGATCACCAATAAAGACGGATCCCAGAGATGGCAGTCCAGCCGTTGTTACCGGCTTTGGGACCGATTCCGCCCGCGAGGCTTTCGTATTGAAGGCCGGTCATGAGCTTCAGCTTGTGAGAGTAGATGTAGTAGTTAACCCCGAGGTAGCCTGTGTGATAAGTATCTCCCGTGAACTTACCGACGGTTTTGAATTCATGGTTGAGAGTTGCGATGCCATTATCTTCCGAAGCCAGGCCCAGTTGGTAGCGAGCCACGACCTGCATCCTTTTGGTAACATCAAAAATAGGCATCAACATGAAGCCCCACACATTGTCGCCGGCATGGCCGAAGTTCACCTGCGCCACCAGTCCGAAGGATCCTTTCTTAAAGTCAAAGTAACTCGCAAACGCTTCATCGAAGCGGGTGAAAGTGTTGCTCCTGGAGTTAGTCTCATTGTGCAGATAGTCGAATACCCAAAACGCCTTTTCGGCAGTTAGAGCCTTTGAGAAGTCATAGTTAATCTCTCCCAGGTAGCTATAACCGCCGCGGAAGTTTCCGAACTCCCGGTTCACATCGTCCGAAAAGACTCCGACCAAGTAACCCAAGTTACCAATCTTACCGTCCACGGTGGCCGCGGCGGCGTAGTCATTCCTTGTGTATAACTGGTCGTCGAAAAACCCGCGCTCGAAGACAAGATGAAAGCGGTCGGAGAATTCGCGATCGTACCCAAAGCGAGGTTCGATCTTTCCCACGGTGACATTAAAGGCGTCGCCAGTTTGCCAGCGGATGTTGAGATCTGTAAATCGGTTATACAAGATGTCATTGTTCGGATCGCTCTCGATGGTGGCCTTTAAGACAATGTGCCGTTCAAAGAGATAAGCTTCCGCGCCAAAACGAAACCGGCGGGTTTCCCATTCCGACTTATCACCACGCCGGGAATAAACATTGAAATAGTCGCCTTGATACCGGCCCGTGAAATCAAACTCCTCGATCAATGGATTGCTGTCGTCTTTGTATAGCTTCCCAAGGCCCCAGATTTTATCGAAGATGGAATTTTCAGTTCGCGGTTCTTCCTTACCCGACAGAGCGCTTGCCGCGGGGCCGGCGAGCAGTGGGATCGCCGCCACGCAATACGCAAACGCGAGCAGGATGGGCTTGAATTGCTTCATCCGGCGAGGAGGACTGCTGATTGTTACAATCCGATGACGGGAAAGTGGCGTTCATGTAACAATGCGGACGTGTGTTTTCCGCGCCCCGAAAATCTCAACTCCGCGCCTAATGTCTTTCGCACCCAAGTCCTCTACGTTGCCCGCCGCGCGGGCCGGCGATGTCGAAAACATTGTCACGCCTGCCGCAAGGTTACGGTGGGACTTCCCAGAGCCAATCAAACCATGACCCGGCCGAATACGAGCCGCGGCAACGGCATGATATCGGAAGGATCCACATCGATGGCAAACCCTGTGAATTGATTGCGATTGAGCGGCTCGACGATGAGCGTGGCTTGCAAGAAGGATTGGCGGGTTGGTATTCAGGTAAAAATATGCAGGCCCAAACCCGATCTCGGCTTCTACTCACCTCGTTTTGGGTAGCGACCTCTACTCTTGCCTCTTGCCGAAGCAACTCAGCGTCGATCGATCAGAAAGCGGAAAATGCAAACCCGCTCAGTTTTTTCGGAGGCGCACTTGTCTTCGAGGTCGAAGAACGATTGCGCGTGGAAGGTCGGGAAAACAATCGGGACTTCAACTTATCGCGGAGCAGCAACACGGATGGCGGGTGGCTGCTCAACCGTTTTCGGTTAGGTGTCACAGTCCAGCCGTCGTCGTGGTTGAGGGGTTACATTCAAAGTCAGGACGCTCGCGAGTGGTTTTCTCCTCGTGCAAAAATCCCGGGTGTCAGCGGTGCGGAGGGCGATGACGCCTTCGATCTACGGCAGAGTTATATCGAGATTGCCGATTACAAGCTATGCCCACTTGGCATCACCATTGGTCGGGAGGCGATTGAATACGGGGATCGGCGACTCATCGGCGATTCACGCTGGGGAAATGTTGGCGGGCGGACATTTGACTGGGTGCGCGCACGGTTCCAGGAGCCGCAGTTCTGGTTGGATGTGTTTGTCGCGCGGCCTGTGCAAATCAAACGCGGCGCATTCGACGATAGCGATCCCCGCGACAACCTATCCGGCGCCTATTTTGCGACCACTCACCTTCCGAAACAAATCACGGAGCTTTATTTCTTCCACCGCGACAAGACTGGCAACCAGCCCAACCTCTCGCCGGGAAACACCACGGACCCGCGCGGGGCCGGCAACGGGCCCGCGGCAAAGTTTTCCGTGCTCGGCACCCGAATCAAGTCAAATCCCGGCGAACTATACGGCTGGGACTATGAGACAGAGATGGCTTACGAATTCGGTAACCTATGGGTGAGTGACCTTAGCTCGCCGCGACACAACTTGCAGGCGTTTGCCGCACATGTTGCGAGTGGATATACCTTCGAAAATTCAACATGGAAGCCCAGATTTGGACTGGAGTATGACTATGCGAGCGGCGACAACAACGCAAAGGACGACAACTCGGAATCATTCCAAAATCTATTTCCCAGCAACCACGATAAGTACGGTTTTATGGATGATTTCGCGTGGCGCAACATGCATGACGCGCGTTGTCAATTCAACCTGGGTTTATCCAAGAATGTAGGAGTCGAGCTAGATTATCACGCTTTCTGGCTGGCCAGCACACACGACTACTGGTTTCTCTCGAACGGACTCACTGCACTTCGGACGAAAACACCCGACGGCCGGGATGTGCGGGCCATTGGTGCGCGGAGTTTTGCCGGTCACGAGATCGATGTCACGGTGAGCTACGGCTGGAACACGAGCATTAAGCTGCAATGCGGATACAGCCATTTTTTCGCCGGCAGCTACCTTGCCGATACCGGTGCGCATGACGATGCCGATTTCGGTTATTTCATGGCGACCTTGACGTTTTGACCGGGGATGACGGCAAGGACGCAGCGCGGCCTCCGCGGCGCTGGGATACCGCTAGCCGCACAACTTTTCGCTCGTCGAAGAACTGCTCACCACACGCCGCGTCGGAGCGGCGATACTCTTGGGCCGGAGCGCCGCCGTGCTCGTGCGGCTCTTCCGGAGTGCCGCGACTCGCGACGCCGCACGAGGACGGCGGCGCTTCACGCCCACTCCTTGACGCAGCACAGCGCGCGCGGATAACCAATCGAGCTCGATGAAATCTTCTCCGGGTTCCGGCACTTTGGGAAAGGCGCTGCTCAATCGATGCCGCTTCCGTTTCCTCGGCCTCACACCTGGTCAGATGGTGAAGTATTTCTTCGGCGGCAATGCGCTCGTCGCCGTGATCGTGCTCGCGCTCATCACCGTGTTCCTCTTTCGCGAAGGCGCGGGATTTTTCACGCTGAACGCGAAAAATATCCGGCTCTATCGGCGCGCCGGACTCGAGTATGTGGACTTCATCCGCCGGCAGGTCGATGAGCACACGGCACTCAATCGCGCGCTTAACGAACTGCGGCTCGCGCAATTCACGCGACTTACCGCCAGCGGGCGCAGCGTCGAGGAGGCAAATGAGGCGCTGGAAAAGTTCGGCGCGTTTGCCGAGGCCTACAGCGATGCAGCGGACGATGTGCGCGGCGTGCTCTCCGACCTCACCGATGCGGCGATGGCCATCAAAGAACGCGAGCAGGTGAACGACAACCGGTTCGATTTTGGGCGGGAGATCGCACAGCTCAAGGCAGCCTTTCCGACTTATCGTGAAGCGAACCAAAAATTCGCCGCCAGCCTGGAAGCCGCTCTGGTGCTGGCTCCGCAGCTCACGGATGCCCGGTTGGAGGCGAAGATGGAGGCGGTGAAAGTGAAGACGCGAGCGTTCATCCACACATTTCCAAAGATCGAACTGGACATGGCGGCGTGGCGTTGGGATAAGCCGATTCTGTTCGCGCGCTCCGTCGCTTCGTTTCTCTTCGGGCGCGAGTGGCTCACGGCGAGTTTCTGGCAGGACTGGTATGGGCTCGTGCCGCTCTTCTGCGGCTCGCTGCTGGTCTCGGCCATCGCCCTCTCGCTCGCCGTGCCGTTGGGGGTGGCGGCGGCAATCCATGTGAGCGAGATCGCCGGCGCGCGGGAAAAGAATCTCGTGAAGCCGGCCATCGAGTTCATCTCAGCGATCCCGTCGGTGGTACTCGGCTTTTTTGGCATTGCCGTGCTCGGCACCGCGCTGCGCGGGCTTTCGCAAGTCCAGTGGCTCGCTTGGGTGCCGGGCTTCCCGATGAGCGAGCGGCTGAATGCTCTCACCGCCGGCTGCCTCCTGGCGTTCATGGCGGTGCCGACGATTTTTTCGCTCTCCGAAGACGCGCTCAACAATGTGCCGCGGCACCTCAAGGAAGCCAGCTACGCGCTGGGCGCAAACCGGCTCCAGACTATAGTCCGTGTGCTCCTGCCCGCGTCGCTCTCCGGCATCGTCTCGGCCATCCTGCTCGGCTTTGGCCGCGTGATTGGCGAGACGATGGTAGTGCTGCTCTGCGCCGGCAACCGCATCGCCATTCCCGATTTCACCGAAGGCCTCGGCGCGCTTTTTCAGCCGGTGCACACCATGACGGGCATCATCGCGCAAGAGATGGGCGAAGTGGTCGCCGGCAGCATCCACTACCGCGCGCTTTTCATGGTGGGCGTGATGCTTTTTTTCCTGTCGATGCTCATCAACTATCTCGCGCAGCGCATCGTGCAGCGCTACCGAATTTCGATCGGATGAGCCGCCGTTTGTCAGGTCGTAGCTGCAGCGCCTCGCCGCAGGAAGTGGCCGCGGCGCCGCGCCGCGAGGGCTCAGGCGGCGGGGGCGCCGCGGGCCCTTCCGGCGACGAGGGCGTCGCCGCTACGAGGAGTTCCGCGTCCCGATTCCGC
>JBBRXP010000140.1:0-15586 GCA_038238555.1 Chthoniobacterales bacterium
AAGGCTGGCAGCGCGACGTGAAAGACGAGTTGCTGCGCGAAGACATCGCCCAATGCGTGGATGTCGATCCTGCCCGCCGGTTACCCAGCGCTGCCGACCTCGCCACGCGCCTCCGTTCGCTCAAGGCTCGCCGCGCTGAAGTCGCACGCCGATTGCAGGAAGCGCAATTCGCCGAGCAGGCCGCCGCCGCGGCCAGGCGCGAGATCGAGCAACGCACCCGCGCCCGCCGACTTCGTGCGCTCGCCACTGCCTTCGCCATCCTCGCCCTACTGGCCATCGCGGGTGCCGTGCTCGCACGAATGAACCAGCAAAAGGCCAACGACGCCCTCGGTGAAGTCGCGCGAAAGAAAGCGGAAGTGGATCGCAAGAACGATGAGTATCGGGCGATGCTTGTGGAGGCCGCCCGGTCCGACCGGCTCGTCGCGGAGGAAAAACTGCGTGCCGGCGACGATCAAGCCGCGTTCGCGCATCTTGCTCGCGCCTGCGAATACGATCCGGCTTCCACCCTCGCCGCAGAAAAGGCCGCTGTGGCGCTCAATACTTGGCGACGCCGCTTTCCAACGGTAATCCTCGCGGGGCATCAGGGGCCTGTGAAGAGCGCGCAGTTCAGCCGGGACGGCACGCGCATCGTCACGGCATCGAACGACGAGACCGCACGGGTCTGGGACGCGGCGACTGGCCAGTGCCTCGCCACCCTCGCCGGGCATCAGGGGACCGTGACAAGCGCGCAGTTCAGCCCGGACGGGACGCGCATCGTCACGGCATCAGGCGAAAATACCGCGCGGATCTGGGATTCTGCAAAAGGCCAGATCCTCGCCACCCTCACCGGGCATAAGAGTAACGTGACGAGCGCGGCGTTCAGCCCTGACGGAACGCGCATCGTCACGGCGTCACGAGACAAGACCGCGCGGGTCTGGGACGCGGCGACGGGTCAGAGCCTGGCCACCCTCGCGGGGCATCAGAATATCGTGACGAGCGCGCAATTTAGCCCGGACGGCACACGCATCGCCACGTCATCAGACGACACGACCGCGCGGGTCTGGGATGTCGTGACGGGCAAGAGCCTCGTCACCCTCGGGGGGCGCGAGGTGCCCGCGTATCGCGTGGCGTTTAGCCCGGAGGGCTCGCGCATCGTTACTTGGTCGGTGGTCAAGACTGCGTGCGTGTGGGACGCGGCGACGGGCCGGATCCTCGCCACCCTCGCGGGGCATCACGACGTCGTGGATAGCGTGCAGTTCAGCCCGGACGGCGCACACGTCACCACAGTGTCAGGCGACAACACCGTGCAGGTGTGGGACGCGGCGACGGTCCAGATCCTCGCCACCCTCGCGGGGCATCAGGATAGTGTGACGAGCGCGCAGTTCAGCCCTGACGGCACGCGCATCGTCACTGCTTCTTACGACAAGACCGCGCGGGTCTGGGATGCCGCTATGGGCGAGCCCCTCGCCGCCTTCAAGTGGGTTGAGGGAGGTGTGTCGAGCGCCGAGGTCAGTCCGGACGGCAGGTGCATCGTCACGGCATCAGCCGATAAGACCGCGCGGGTGTGGGACGCGGCGACGGGCGAGAGCCTTGCCATGCTTTCCGGGCACGACGGTAGCGTGAACAGCGCGCAGTTCAGTCCGGACGGCACGCGGATCGCCACAGTGTCATACGACAAGGTGTCACACGAGAATACTGTGCGTGTGTGGGATGTGGCGACCGGGAAGAGTCTCGCCACCTTCGCCGGGCCTCAGCTTGCCGGGGTCAAAGCGCAGTTCAGCCCGGATGGCACACGTATCATCACTAACTACGAGAGGAAGTGGCTTCCCGCCCTGCTCACCCGCACCATCCCTAAGTCAGACTACGAAATCGCGCGGGTGTGGGACGCGGCGACGGGCCAGAGTCTCGCCATCCTTCCAGGGCATGGTAACGTGACGAGCGCGCAATTCAGCCCGGACGGGTCGCGCATCGTCACGGCTTCAAGCTGCACCGCGCGGGTCTGGGATGCCGCGACGGGCAAGAGTCTTGTCACGCTCGCCGGACATGAGTTTTCCGTGGAAAGCGCGCAGTTCAGCCCCGACGGCAAGCGCATCGTCACGGCATCAGCAGACAAGACCGCGCGAGTCTGGGACACCGCGACGGGCAAGACTCTCGCCATTCTCGCGGGGCATCAGGAACCCGTGGTGAACGTGCAGTTCAGCCCGGATGGCACACGTATCGTCACGGAATCTCGCAAGCGGGTGGGGGTCATAGCAGTCAATGGCATCCGTGTCGCTCCTCCTGATTGGGCCTACAAAACGGCGCGGGTGTGGAACATCATCCCATCGAGCGCCGGGCCTCCACCGGATTGGTTTGCGGATTTTCTCCGCTACGTGGCGCAGATGCGACTGAACGCGGACGGTGAGCTTGTTGGCTTCTCAGCAGATGAATGGCTCAAGCTGCGGGACCGAATGCGTGGAGTGCGGCGGGCGAACGCAGGGCAGGACACGCCTTATCTCCGCATCCTCCGCCGCTTCGTAACGGAGTAGGTTCGTCTGTGGAAATCGCCCGGTGGTATCTCACGCCGGGGCCGGACACGCCGGTGAAGCCATGGGCGAAGATGACCTGCCGCGAGGCGGCGGACTCGCTCATTGCGCCCGACGCCGAAATGCCCCAGCTCGAACACGCCTACGAACTGCATCCCGCCCACCCGCTCCGCCTCCTCATCCCGACCGATTTTCCGCGGCTCGTGATAGAATTGGGTGGCGATGCATCCACGTCATCCCAGGTTTCGCCGGGCGCAGGAATTCCCGGCCATCACCCTCACCGACCGTGACACGGAGATTCTTCGTGTTGTCAATCGGCACCGCTTCCTCCGCTCGCACCAGATCGCCGAACTCATCAGCGGCAGTCGCCAGCAAATCCTCCGCCGGCTCCAGGCTCTCTACCATCACGGCTACCTGGAACGACCGCTTTGCCAGCTCGACTACTTCCAACGCGGCGGCTCGCAGAGCATCGCGCATGGCCTCGCCTCCCGCGGCGCCGCCCATCTCCGGCGCGTGGCGAACATTCCCTTCGCCCGGCTCGACTGGACGACCCGCAACCGCTCCGTCAAACGCCTCTTCCTCGAACACGCCCTGATGGTCTCCGACATCATGGTCGCCCTCGAACTCGCCTGCCGCCGCCGCGGCGACGTGGGCCTTCTCATCGAGCACGAAATCCCACTCCCCGAAGCCACCCGCGCACTGCGCGACCCGTTCCGCTGGACGGTGACGGTTTCGGGAAAAGGAAAACTCGGCGTCATTCCCGATCGTGTCTTCGCCTTGGAATTCACCGAAACCCACGAACGCATCCTCTGTTTCCTCGAAGCCGATCGCGGCACGATGCCGGTCGAACGCACGAAGTTCCACGCGAGTTCCATCACCCGAAAGATCAACGCCTACGCCGCAACCTGGAAAGCCGGCGTCCACCGCTCCCGATTCGGCGCTGCTCGCCTTCGCATTCTCACTGTCACGTCAAGTGAAAACAGATGCGACGGCATCCGCAGCGCGGCATCCACAGTTTTCGCGGGGCACGGCGTCTTCTTACAAACTCATATCGCATTGGGATTCTCCAGTGAGACTTGCCTCGATCGCGTCTGGCGGAGCACTGCGAATCAACTCAGTAGCCTCTTGGATTGAATGATCTGTTCGGCACGACGCCGTTCACTTTCGCAAGTATCGCATCACAGAGCGGCACGCTCCAACTCATGAAATGTCACTCGCCGCCGTAACCACATCGAAGTCCACGCCGAGCGATTTGAAGTGTTTGCGACCGCAGCGGATTTTCTCGGCTTCGGTGCCGCGGAGCTTCTCGAAATTCTTCGTCCCTTTGGTTTCGCGCACGAGGTAGAGCACGGAACTGTCATGGCGCAGGATCGCCCAATCCGGGTTGTATTTGCCGATGGGTGTGTCGATTTCAAACCAGCCGGGGAGCTTCACGAAGAGCTTGATGTCTTCCCGCTCGTCGAGCTTCGCCGCAAACTCCCGTTCGATTTCCGAGTCATACACCACCGCGTCATACACAGACTTTTGCACGTCGAGGCGGTTGTTGAGGTAGCTGACAATCTCCTTCTCCTCAAACAGTCTCATGCTCCACTCTTCATTGCCGAGGCGTTCGTATTTGATGCCGTCGATCATCAAGCGATGCAGCTCGCGATTCAGAATCGCGGCGACTTCATCCATGAACTTTTGCGGGTTGATGAAGAAGTCCGCGAGCCGAGCACTCTCCTTGAGGATGCGCACCAGCGTCGAGCGAGTCAGCTCCGTTCCGTTTTGTAAATAGGCCACCACGTCGGGCACCGGGCCGGAGTAGCCCACGGCTTCATCCTTTTCACGAATCACGGTGCCACCAATGCCGCCGCGACCTTGATCCACTTGCGTCTCGGTGTAGCGGACTTTCGCGGGTTTGATCGCGTCCATTTCGCGGATCGCTTTTACAACCCGCTTCACCAACTCGTCCGTTGAGTATTCGACCGAGAAAGTCGTCTTCGGCTTGATGCGATTCCAAAGCTCTTGGAACTCGGGATCGAGCGTGACCTCTTTTTTGAAACGCAGCTTCTTGCCTTCCTCATCGCGCTTCACATGGCGATCCATCTGATAGCTTTGCAGCGTCACAATGATGTCCGCTTTCAACTCTGCTTGCTCCGCCGGAAGGCCGAGATCAAAACCGGGCGCTTGCGGATTGAACTTCGGCAGAATTTTCCCATTCGTGTCGAGCATCCCGCGTTCGATGAGTGCCTGCCAAATCTTCTCAGATCGCTCCCGTCCCACGGGCTTCTCCACTTCCCCATCCATCGTCACGAGTTTGGAGAAGGCGAGCTTTGGCACCTTGCCAAAAGTCACGCCGCACTCCTCCTCGTATTCCGTCTGCAATGCGCGAGCGAAGTCGTCATAGCTCTCATTTGCAATGACGAGCAGCTTGTTGATGTTTTCGTCGAAGACACGCTCGCCGTTTTGGTTCACCGGCAGACGCAGACCCCGCCCAATTTCCTGCCGCTTCTTCGTCGTCGAGCGCGTTTCGTTTAGCGTGCAAATCTGAAAGACGTTTGGATTGTCCCAACCTTCGCGGAGCGCGGAGTGACTGAAAATGAAGCGCAGCGGTTCTTCGAGCGAAAGCAGTTGCTCCTTGTTCCGCATGATAAGCGCATACACGTCGTCATCATCCTTTGTCGTGCCACTGGTGTCCTTGAGAATGCCCTTCTTGTCCGCCGCAAAGTAGCCGTTGTGGAGCTGCTCCAGCGGCAGCGCCGAAACGGGCAATTCGCGATAGCGATCTTGGACGATCAACTTCCGAAAAGCCGTTTCAAATTCCGTCGCGAACTTGCCCGGTGCCGGCCCGTCTTCGTCGTAGGCGCGGTAGTTCGCCACCTTGTCGATAAAGAAGAGCGTCAGCACTTTCAGCCCCTTGCCGCGCACTTGCAGCTCCTTCTCCAAATGCTTGCGCACCGTGTTCTCGATTTGCACACGCCACACGTCGTCGCGCATCCCGCCGACTTCCTGCCCTTCGTTGAGCGAGCGGCCATTCGTAAAAGCGACGTGCTCCGCGCCGGGCGTCGCATCCACGTAATCCACCACCCAATTATCCTGATAGCAGGCGCGCTCACCGGAGAGCAGGTGCAAGTCTTCGCCGCCCTTCACTTTGAACTCCTTTTCCTTCACGCCTTCTCTCGTTTGCACATGGATCGCGAGCTTTGCGAAAGGTCGCGTGCCACCGCTCGCGTAGCCGAGGCTCTTCACTTTCACAAACGCCCCATTCAGCGCATCGCCCGCCGTCGCGCTCGCCACCACGATTTGCTTCACGAGCCGCAGCTCATACGCACGGATCGGATCGAGTTGATAGACGAGGTTGTAGGGATTCCGATGCGTCGCCGAGTAGCGCAGCGTGCAGAGCGGATTCAGCGCCTTGATCGCTTCCTGCGCCTTGTCCGTGCTGTCCACGCTTTGCGGTTCATCAATAATCACGATGGGCCGCGTCGCCTGCACGAATTCAATTGGCTGCCGTCCCGAGAGCTTGTCGTTCTCCTTGTAGATCACATTGCTCCGGTTCTCCGC
The DNA here is from genome assembly GCA_038238555.1 of Chthoniobacterales bacterium. Taxonomy (GTDB): domain Bacteria; phylum Verrucomicrobiota; class Verrucomicrobiia; order Chthoniobacterales; family Chthoniobacteraceae; genus JANNXQ01. The sequence continues at coordinate 6,051 of JBBRXP010000140.1, forward strand.
GTCCGTGCCCGTGAAGTTTTTGCGGAAGGCGTCGATGTTAATAACGAGCACCTGGATCGTGTTGCTCGTGGCGAACTGCCGCAGCTTGTTCACCTTCTTCGCGTCATAGACGAAGTGCTCAAACTCCACGTTATTGAACAGCGCCCGGAAATGCTCGGCGGTGATTTCCAGATTCTTCAACACGCCTTCGCGGATCGCCACACTCGGCACCACGATGATGAACTTCTTGAAGCCATACTTCCGGCTCAGCTCGAAAATTGTCCGCAGATACACGTAGGTTTTCCCAGTGCCGGTTTCCATCTCCACGGAGAAATGCGGGCACCACAGGCTTTCGTTCGCGCCCGACCAAGACCACGCCTGCACTTCGTCGGCGAGATCGAGATCATTCCGCTCCTGCACCCGTTTGAGGTTTTCCAACAGCTTGTCCGCGCCGACGTGCAGCTTGTTGCCAACGCCCAACTCCGTCCGCGCCTGCCCCGCGAAAAGCTCCGTGTCCATCGTCTGAAAAATGACGGAGTAATCCGGCTTCTCCAAAGGCTGACCGTCGAACAACTCCACCACCGCGTTCACGGCATCAAGTTGATATTCCTGCTTCGGATCGAATTGAATCTTCATTTCGCCGTGCCCGATGCGAGCAGGAGAAAATCGAGGCCGGTAAACTTCGAGAAGCCGCGGTCAAACGAGACGAGCTTCAATCTGGCCACACTCGCAAACGCCGCGAGATACGCATCCGTCCAAAGATTCGGCGTCGTGGCACAGCCGCCAATCAGTTTCTTCAAAGTTGCATCGATCCCGACGGGCTCATTCACCAAAATAACCCGATCATCGGACTCCAGGATTTCCAACGACTCCATGGCCTTTGCGGGAGGCAATACATCCCGGCCCATCACGGCAGCGGTGGACAGCAATCGCAAGGCTCCCAGTCGCGTCAGCCGACAGAGCGCCACCTCCGAGGTGCCTGCGCGATCCCACCAGTCCAGCACCTGATTCCGTTGCGGGTGACTGGTCACCAGCAGGGGAAAAACCACATTTACATCGGCTAAAAATCTCAAGGCAATCGTTCACCTGCGCGTTCCAACAACTCCGCCATCGCATCGTTCGACAGGACTGGCAGCACGTTCCCTTTGGAAATTTTCACCGGTGCCTGAGTCATACGACGCCGGGTGAGCCCGGACTTTTGGGCCGGAAGCGCGATGATCAAACGCAGCGCATCACTCACCAGATCCTTCATTTTACGGTTTTCGTGCGCGGCCTTTATCTTGGCCTGCCGATACAGTTCATCGGGAATTTCGAGCGTCGTCTTCATGCGTGGGAAAATGCCAGATTTATGGGTTTATGGCAACCACCGAACTGTTGCACTTTTTGCCACAGTTGCCCCGCTACACCGTGCGGAAACTCGTCACGCCTTTCGTCTTCATCGTCTGCACGGCGTTGGTCTTGAGCTGGTCGTTGCCGGCGAAGCCTTCGTCGAGGCAGACCACGCGCTCGGGTTTGCGGGCGGCCATTTCCTTGATGACTTCGGGCGTGAGCTTCTTTTCCAGGCAGATGAGCATCGCGCCCTCGGCGATGCTGAAGACGGGCTGGCCCGCCAGCGTCAGCGTTTCAATCGGCGTGGTTGGCGGGAAGCCGCTTTTGAGCAGGATTTCAAAGAGCAGGTCGGATGGCGTGCGGCCTTCGACGATGTGGTGGACGTGCATTTCGAGCTGCTTCGCCAGCGCGGCCGGGTCCTTGGGCACGTCGGCGTTCCACGTTTTGAGGTTCGAGCTTTGGAGTTTGAAGACCTTGAAGCCGCGATCCGGTTTCGCGCCCTTCTCCAAGTCCAGCTTCGCGGCGTCTTCGTCGTTCAGCTTTTTGATGACGCGGCGCACGCGCTCTTTGGTGATGTCGGCAATGTTCGGCAAGTCCTTCCGCTCCGTCGGCTCGGGCAACTGCACGAGGATGAACTTGCGATTGCCGCCATCTTGTTTGTTCCATTCAAGAATCGCTTGGGCGACGGTTCCGGTTCCTGCGAAAAAGTCCAAACACAGATCGTCTTCGTCAAGCGACTGCTGCACGATGACCTTCAAGAGTTCTACGGGCTTTGGCGTGATATCCGACAAATCCGGAATGAGTGCCTTGAGTGCTTTCGTCGCGGCATCGGTTGAAAACTCGGGGCCGATCCAAACCGTCTTCGGTTTTGAGACGCGCTCCCGTCCGTCACTTTCCAGATAAACCCGATAGCTGATATTCCAGCGGTTTTTGTTCTCTACCTTCGTCGCCTTCAATGATGCGACGGCGTTCTCGACACGCTTGTAACCCCACCTCCAGCAACCGTCTGTTCCGTCGCTTTTCATCGGCAGGACTTCGACACAAAACTTATCTGACTTACTCATTGAACAATCGCCACTTTGGGGATCGACAAAGACTGCAAAAAACAACTTTGGACGAGCTGCTCTCGTGTCCGCTCCGCCGCGCTTGCGGAGATCGCGCCATTGAAAGCTTATTCCTGTATCGTCGGCCTCTTTGTATTCCGCGAGTTGTTTGCTCGTCAGGGGCAATCCAAGTGTCTCAAACTCAGAACGTGCGAAAACGAGTAAGTATTCGTGAGCAGTCGCAAAATTCTTCCGATCATTTCGGCCCTTGAGGTTGTTCACGACTGCAATCTGACCCGCGAAACATTCCTCTCCGAAAATCTCATTACATAGTTTTCGGAGATTATCGACTTCGTGCTCGTCAATGCTGATGAAGATCACGCCGTCCTCGCGCAGAAGATTCCGGGCGAGGTAGAGGCGGGGATACATCATGTTCAGCCACTTCGAGTGGAAGCGCCCATCCGCCTCGGTGTTGGTGGAATACTTGCGCCCTTCGCTGTCCACCTGCCCGGTGTAGCGCAGATACGTTTCGAGCGACTCGGCGTAATTGTCCGGGTAGATGAAGTCGTTGCCCGTGTTGTAGGGCGGGTCGATGTAGATCATCTTCACCCGGCCGAGGTAGGACTTCTGGAGGAGCTTGAGCACTTCGAGATTGTCGCCCTCGATGATGAGATTCTCCGTGATGTCCCACTCCACCGACTCCGCCTTCACCGGCACGAGCGTCGCCATGCTCGGCTGCTGGATGGTCTTGAAGCAGTCCGCCTTCCCCGGCCAGTTCATCCCGTAGCGTTCCTTCCCCGCATCCACCGTCTCCCCGAGCGCGAGCTTCAACCGCTCGAAATCAATCTTCCCACCCTCCGTGAACACCTCCGGGAAAGCCGCCCGCAGCGCCGCCTGTTTATCGGCAGCGATGTCGTGCGAGCGGAGGTCGAGTGTTTCGGGAGTCTGCGGTTCCATGTGAGGGGTGAGTATGCCGCATCCGACGCTCGCGCGAAGCCCGACGATTACGGAGCCGCAGGGGCTGCATCGATGGCTTTGAGCATCCCGTCGAAGTGCTTCCCATCCTCCGCCTTGATGAGTTCCAATATTTCCGTGAGCACTTGCGGGGCTTCCGCGAGCAGCGTGGGATCGTGACCCGGCTCGTCAATTTTGTCTCCGTGAGAAAAGGTGTGCAGGAAGCGAATGATCCTCACCTTCTTGTGCTCATCGAAGGCGACTTCTTCGAGCTTCGCGGTGAGTTCCCCGGCGATGCTCGGAAACCGAAATGCCAGGAAAGCTTCGAGCAATCGACGGGCAAGATTTGGAAGCGGATAGTATTCCGCAAGGGCTGTGATGCCGCGAGGGCGCTTGGCCTCCTCGTGAACCCGATTGAAAAGGTAGTGATACTCTGACTCGAATTCCTCCAGGAGGTTGTCGAGCGGACAGAGGCTCGATTTCCGTCCCGCGCCCTCGCCAGTGGCGATGAGCATGAAGAAACGGGCCGGGCGCAGGTTCACGTCCTTCTTCTTCTGATGCTGCATGTGGTGAAACCAGTTTTTTACCTGCCGGAAAAAGGCGAAATTGTGCGTGAGCACGAACAGTTGCCCGGCGTTTTTCGTGCGGGACTTCATGTGACCGAAGGCGCTGAACAGCGCGTTGGCATCTAGGCTCGAAACCGGGTCGTCAATCACGACGACGCTCTTCGATAATTCAAAGGCGTGGTCCTGTAACGACTTCAAGAAATAGAGGAACGCGATGGCCGTCCTTTCGCCTTCGCTGAGATTCGCCGCCGGGACGCCGTTCCGGGTGATGGTGTAACCGGTCTCACGGACGTCGAGCCGGATGTCGTCGCGGCCCAGGAAACTGCGCAGTTCGTCGTTCAGCTCGTGAGCGGGCTTTTGATGCTGAATGAGGGTCTTCTCCAGTGCGGAAATCTGGGTGCGCAACTCCCCGACCCTGGTCGTGAGTGTGGCGACGCGCCCTTTCGAGGTCTGAATCGAAGCGGCGTGGGTGGAGAAATCCGCCATCGCCTCGGCCACGAGGCCGTCCTCGAGTTTTTTCCGTGCCGCCTGCACCGCGGTCGCGAAGTCGGCAGTGCGAGCGTTGTGCTGCGAGACGATCTTGCCCAAAGCCTTCGCCTGAGTTACCGCTGCCGCATCGGCCGCGGCGTTCTTACTGACCAGAAACGGCGCGAGAGCCACCGCCTCGAACGGTTTCGTCCGCTTTTCCGCTAACGCCAGGGCCAGTGCGTCGAGGTAGTCCGCAACCTCTTCGACAGATTTCTGGAGCTGATCGCGGGCTACGGTGTAGGCCGCGCTGAATTGCTCATACAGTTCCGCCGGGATCGGAAACGTGGCGGCGCGCAACGCGGTGGCATCGGCTTCAATTTTCGTGCGCTGCACGTCCACGGTTTCAAGCAGGCACTCGTATTCGTCGTTGAAGTGACCTTCCAGCTCGGCCACCCGCCCGGCCGACACTATGCCTCCGCAAAACTCACAGAGCAGTTCCTCTGCGGATTTATCGTGAAGTGCGAGCCCTTGCTTGACCCATGTGGCCGCGCGTTCGTTGTCTTTTAGCCGGGCGACGACTTGCGAAACCACGGTCTTCGATAGCACCGCTTCGGTTTCGGCGGTAACGTCCGCCAACTTTAGAATCCGCAACGTCCCAGCGGAAAGTTCGGGCATGGACCGCTGCTCCTTCTCCAGTTTCAACCCGGCTTTGATGTCGTCGGCAAGCACCTTGCCTTCCGCGTCACCCGAGACAGCCATTCCGTCGCACCGCTTCCGGAAGTCGGATTTGTTGTAGTTGTTGTATGGCCCGCCACCGGGCGCGGTGAGCAACTCCTTGACGGTGCGGGCCTGTTGAACGCAGAAATCGTCCAGCTTTCCTCCCGCTGAAGTTTGGGCGGTTTGCGCCCGGCCAAGGTCACTGTCAGCGGTCACAAGTTCACCTTTGAGCGTTTCGAGCTGCTTCTGTTTTTCGACGCTTTCCTCGCCGAAGTAGTAGATCGGCCCAAGCAGCGTGGTCGAAGAAGAGACACTCAGGTCGATCCGGCTTTGGTCGAAGACGCGAACTTTCGGCAGACCACCGGCGGTGTTGAAAGTTCCACCGGCCACAGCCGCGTCATTGATCATCAATTCGATCATGCCTTCGGTCACATTGGCGCGGCGTTCGAGATGCGCGAAGAGGTTCGCCAGCGTCGTTTTGCCCGAGCCATTCCAGCCGTAGATGAGATTGAAGTGCCCGAAGTCGTGCAGATCGGCAGGCCACGAAAAGTCCTGAAAGATGCGATGCTTGAGGCGGTTGATCCGGGTTATCTGCATACGAAGATCAGGTTAGCCGCCAACGGATCGTGAAGAGGGTTTTCTGACTCAGGTGCTGGCTCAGCTTTTTCTCCACCTCGTCAATGAGCGAGTCCTTCCGCTTCTCGATGTCGCGGGCGGCCTCCTCGTATTCCTTCCACGCCTCATCCCGGTTGGTTTCGATGTTCCGCTTCTCGCGTTCGAGCTTGAGCTTGAGTGGCAGATTCGGCGCAAGCCGCGCCTTGCGTTTGATGACTTTGATGGCGTCCTCCAAGTCGCGCAGCCGCTCTTTCAACGTGGCCCGCCGGTCGTCGCCCCAGCGGTCGAGCTTGTCTAACTCCTCGTCGAAGAACTCGTTGTTGCGGAGATTCAAGCCAGCGACAACGACATCCTTTTCCTGGGCGATGGAGGCGGACAGATTCTCCGCGAGAGAAGGCGGAAGCGTCGCGCTCAACTCCTCTTCGGCAACGAACGAAAAGCAGCGGCGGCATTGCTCCGCGGTCAAGGCCGAGCCGGTGTCCGTGCAGCCGGCGAAGAGGATGTGATCCTGCGACTCAAACGCCGAGAGGGTGAGCAGCTCGCAGGTCAGCCAGCCTTCCTTTCCGGCCAATTCTTCCAAAATGGAAATGCGCTTGCCCGCGCCGGTGTAGCGAAAGGAGAGCGTCTTCGGCCCCAACTCAATGTCGCGGCACTGGGCGATGACCTTCTGCGCGAGCGGATGACCGACGCGATAAAGGTTCGCGTCCTCGACGCTCTGGCCGGCGCCACCGGATCGATAGGGGCCGGGATGAATGTGTTCTTCCGGGAAGGGATTTTGGCGAAGCACGAAGCCGTGCCGACCTTCCTCGAAATCTGCGTAAGGCGCGAGGAAGTAGCGTGTGAGCTGCCACAGCCACGCTTCGTAGCGGTCGAGGTATTCGCTGCTTTCTTTCAGGCTGACGCGCAGTTTTTCATGAACTTCTTCGTCGAAATTTTCGAGGAGTTTCTGCCGGGTCTGGCGCATCCGGTCGTCGATCTGCTCCTCCATGTCGTGCTGGAGGGCGTCGAACTCGAATTCGATTTGTTCTTCGGTGCGGCACGTTTGGTAGATGTCAACGATGCGCTTCTCGAAATCGACGCCTGACTCGATGGCGCCGAGCACTTCATCACTCGCTCCGAAGACGCCGCTGAAGAGTTTGAACTTTTGATCGAGGAGCTGATAGACGCGTTGATCGGCGGCGTTGTTCTTGTTGAGGAAATTGACCACAACCACGTCGTATTTCTGCCCGTAACGGTGGCAGCGACCGATGCGCTGCTCGATGCGCTGGGGATTCCACGGGAGATCGTAGTTCACCACGAGCGAGCAGAATTGGAGGTTGATGCCTTCGGCAGCCGCTTCCGTCGCGATCATGATGACCGCTTCATCGCGGAAGTAATCGACCAACGCGGCGCGCTTGTCGGCGCTGGGTGAACCGCTTACGCGGTCGGTGCCGGCGTGCCGCGCGATCCAACGTTCGTAGATTGCGTTCGATTGCGGATCGTTGTTCGTGCCATTGAAGAGCACGAGCTTTCCCGCGAAATCGGTGCCTTCGAGAATTTCGCGAAGGTATTCCTGCGTGCGTCGGCTTTCGGTGAAGATGATGGCTTTCTCGCCGCTCCCTCGCTTCCGGGCCTCGTCAAAACCTCGCTTGAGCGCGGTAAGCAGCACTTCGCCTTTGGAGTTTTTGACGATGGATTTGGCCAGGACGCTGAACTCCTTGAGCGTCTCGACTTCCTGCTTCATCTCCTCAATTTGCTCGGGTGTGTAGTCCGGCGCGGTGTCGGCATCGCCGTCCTCGCTTTCGCCTTCGTCGTCTTCTTTCCATTCGTCTTCCACTTCATCGAGCGTCTCGAAATCAGCGGCCACCTCTTCGGGCGGTTGTTGCACGGCTTCCGCCTGTTTCGCCGACTCGGCGAGCCGGGAGGAAAGCCCTTGGAGAGTGCCGGAAATGGCGTAAGTGGAGGACGCGAGCAGCTTGCGCAGGATGAGCGTCATCAGCTTTCGCTGACGCGAAGGAAGCGCGTAGAGGCTCGGTCGCTGGAGATAATCCGAGACGAGATCGTAAAGCCGCTGCTCGTCATCCGACGGGAAGAACTCCTGCGTGATCGGAATGCGATTCGTGTATTTGACGTATTCGAGCACCTGCCGCCGGAGCGTGCGCTGACAGACGGGACGCAGCCGCTCTTTGAGATCGGCAAATTGGTCGTCGCCCGTGAGCCGTGAGAACTGCGCTTTGAAGCTCTTGAGATCGCCGAAGGCGTATTCGTCGATGATGCTGACGAGGCCGAAGAGTTCGAGAAGCGAGTTTTGCAGCGGCGTCGCCGTGAGCAGCACCTTCGGCGCACGCGCAATCGCGTTCTTGATCGCGTTGGCGATTTTGTTCGTCGGCTTATAGACGTTTCGCAGCCGGTGCGCCTCATCGACAATGACGAGATCCCAATCGACCTGCGCGACATAGGGCTCCTTGCCGCGAGCGAATTGGTAGGAACAGATGATGATCGCCGGTTGCGAAAACGGATTCAGATTGCGCTTTTTGATCGCCTCGTTGAAGGAGCGCGCTTCGAGGATGACCGACGGCAGGAAGAATTTGTCGGCGAGTTCCTGACTCCATTGCTTGCGAAGATTTGCGGGCACGATGACGAGCAGAGTGCGACGGCGTTCGGCCCATTTTTGCGCGAGCAGAATTCCCGCTTCGATGGTTTTTCCAAGGCCGACTTCATCGGCGAGCAGAGCGCCTTTCGAGAGTGGAGAGCGGAACGCAAAAAGTGCGGCGTCGATTTGGTGAGGGTTCAAATCAACCTGCGCATCTGCAAGCGACGCCGCGAGCTTCCCTACGCTGTCGGAGGGGCAACGCTTGGTTAATTCATGCGCGAAATACTTGGCGTGATAGGCCGTGGACATTGGTTCCATCTCGCTTGGAGCCGCTCTGTGCGGGCAGAGGCTATCAGTGGCGAAGCGGATTGCTCAATCATTCCCGCGTCCAAATCGGGGTGGGATTCACGGAGCAGATTGATTCGCAATTATTTGATATACTAATTCATGGGAATCAGCCGGGCATTTCGCTCGGCCACCCATAGAACCTTCACAGGAGGACTAGCCATGTCGCGATTCGTCGACTTCAAGGCGGTGAAGGCTGCCGTCTCCATGCTCCAGGTGCTCGAACACTACGGCCTTGCCGAATCGTTCAAGCGCTCGGGGAACAGCCTCAGCGGGCCTTGCCCGCTGCACGATGGACAGAACCGGACGCAGTTTCGCGTCTCGTTAGAAAAGAACTGCTGGAATTGTTTCGGCGCCTGCAAGGGTGGCGGAAACGTTCTGGATTTCGTCGCGCGCAAGGAGGGGTTGACTCTCCGCGAAGCGGCGCTCGCGTTGTGTGACTGGTTTGAGTTGCCCACGCAGGAGAAGTCGGCGCGGCCCGCCAGGGACGCCGGAGAACCGCCCACGTCGGAAGCGCCGCCTAACAAAGCGGAGCAGCGACCGAAGGCAACGAAAGCGAAAGAGCCGAGTTCCGATGAGGAGGGGCCGAACAAGCCGCTTGGCTTCGCTTTGCAGAATCTCGATCCGGCGCATCCGTATCTTGCGGAGCGCGGGTTGAGCGCGGAGGCCATAGCGGAGTTTGGCCTCGGCTACTGCCAGAAGGGCAGCATGACCGGGCGCATCGTCGTTCCGATTCACAATGCCGAAGGCCAGCTTGTCGCTTATGCGGGACGCTGGCCCGGCACGCCGCCGGACGAGGACACGCCGAAATACAAACTGCCGCCGGGCTTTCGCAAAGCGCAGGAGGTTTTCAATCTTCTCCGCGCGATGCGTGAGCCGCAAACTGCACCGCTCTATGTCGTCGAAGGATTCTTCGACTGCATCTGGCTTTGGCAACACGGCATTCGG